>NZ_JBFUEN010000009.1:0-496584 GCF_056403915.1 Terrabacter sp. P2_E3 | reverse complement strand
CGACGTCGAGCGCACGCGATGTTCCGACGGCCAGTGCCAGTCCCTTGGGGATGTCTTGGCTGTCGGTGAAGCCCACGTGCACCTTGACGTGCACGAACCCGTCGGTGGCGTCGCCCAGGTCGTCGACCTCGACGCGGTCCACGTGGCGGATGTGGGGCACGTTCTCGTTGACGATCTGTACGAGGATGACCTGTTCGTGGACGACGTGGTTGAAGTCGGCGTTGGCCCGCAGAGCGAGCGGCGTCGTCGTCGCATTGGGGTGCGGGAAGACGGCCACCCCGGGAACGCGCCGGACGAGCTCGGGGTGGTCGCGAACTACCTTGAGGAAGAGCTGGAGCGGGCCCTCGAGGTCTCGTTCCTCGGCGTGATCACCGCGTCCCCGTAGAACAGGGCGGCGCCGAGCAGGCCCATCGCCATGACCGCTGCGAGCCGACGAGTGCCTTGCAGGTGGCGGCGCAGGAGCGCGACGAGCGCGAGGATGCCGCCCTCCCCGTCGTTGTCGGCCCGCATGGCGAGTGACACGTACTTCATCGACACGACGAGGGTGATCGACCACAGGACCATGGAGATCACGCCGAGAACATCACTTCGGTTGGCCCGCACCGTGTTGTGCTCGATGCTGAAGACCGTCTGCATCGCATAGAGCGGGCTCGCGCCGATGTCGCCAAAGACGATGCCCAGCGCGCCAAGCGCCAGCGGGAGCGTCCGGCCAAGCGCGGTGATCGTGGCCGTGGATGCCGCCCGGGCGCGTCGCATCCGGTCCCGCAGTGTCTGGTTGCCGCGCGGCCGGCGGTGTCGCTTCGCCCGCAGACGTCACAACCTCATCGTGGCACGGGTGCAGGTGGGCCGTCCTATGACTTCGTTCACCACCCGGGTCCCGGGGGTCATGTGAGCCGGTACCCGGGCTCGGCTGCTGCCGTTCTGGCAACTCCCGCCTCGCCGACCACCTGCACGTCCTGCGAAAGTCGTGTGACGAGTTCCTGCTGAGTCGGCAGACTTGTTGTGGCACTCGCCTTCGGCCTCCTGACCTACCGCCGCAACATCTCACGAGACACGGGAATCACACCGATGATCACCATCAGCGAGCTCGCGAGGTACGCCGGAGTGACCGTGCGCGCCGTGCGGCACTACCACCAGATCGGACTGCTGCCAGAGCCAGAACGGGACCACTCCGGCTACCGGACCTACGACGCCGCGGCGGTCGTGCGACTCATCCGGGTCCGCACCTTGGCCGAGGCCGGCGTGCCGCTGGCCCGGGTTCGCGACCTTCTTGATGCTGATCCAGACACGTTCGCCGCCGCGACCGCGGAGATCGACCGGCACCTACGTGCACAGATCCGCACACTTCAGGAGCACCGGCGGCGGATCGCGCGGCTGGGCTCGGGCGATTCGTTGGCTCTCCCGATGGAGGTGGTCGACTACCTGGACCGGCTGCGAGCCATCGGAGCATCGGAGGCGGTCATCCGGCCCGAGAGAGACGCCTGGATCCTGATGGCGGCGCGATGGCCCGAGAAGCTACCGGCGATCATGGCCGAGAAGGTGGCCCAGCTCGCCAACCCGAAGGTTGTCCGCCTCTACCAGCTCATCGGCCGAATCACGGAGGACGGAGCCGACGAGCAGCTCTTTCACCAGACAGCCGACCTGATGAGCCAGCTTCTCGAGGACGCGGCGGCAAGCGGAGAACTGAACCGGCAGGACGAGGACACCCCGGACGCCGCGTTCATCGGACTCATGGACTCGTTCGCCGATGCTTCCCACCCGGCCGTCGGGCGGCTGCGAGAGCTGCTCGCCGAGCGTGGTTGGACCGGCTGGACTCGGATCGGGAAACGCGAGCCCTGAGGTGCGACGCCCACCAGCCCCCACATGTCGCTCAGGTCAGGCGCCCGTCGCCGTAGGTTGCCTTGACCTCGCTGATGACGATCCGGTAGCCGTCGTACCAGCGCTGCACCTGGCCCTTGGCCTCGCGGTGGGTGGGGAACCGGGCGAGCAGGGCAACCGACTTCTGGTCGGCGAAGTAGTACATGGCGTTGACGACACCACCCTCGGGAGCAAGCCACTTCTCGACCCGCTCGAAGCCCGGCAGGTTACGGGCGTAGTCGTCGATCTGCTCGTCAAGGCGGTGGAAGTCCTCGTCGTACGCACCGGGTTTGAAGATGAACTGGCAGCAAATCACACGTGCTCCTCGTGGACGGTCGTGGGCGTTGGACGAGAGGTGAGGCGTCGGGGTATCCACGGCTGCTCGGCGACGCCGCGAACACCTTCCCGGCAAGGCCATGTCCGACACCGTGCCGGTAGTCACCGGGCGCGGCGCCTGATGACCCGGGTCTACCCCTGAGCACTCTCGGACACGTCATCCCGGCCGGCGATGGCCGCAAGCCGCTCGCGCGCCGAATGCTCCACGAGCACGGGCACGAAGTCCCTGATGCCGCCGGTCAACTCCGAATGCGCCAGCCGTACCGCAGCCTCGATCACCTCGGCGTCAAGTTGCGGGTACCGCTCCCCTAGCCTCACGCGCACTTGCTCGACCTCGTGGGCTTCCGACTTCGGGTCCATGACACAAGAGCGTCCCCTACGGGTGCGTCCAGCGGCAAGGGGAAGTTGCCGCTCATGCCGCAACGCACCTCTCCCAGGCTCCAACCGCTGACGGATGCCGGTCGGACCGTCACAACTCGCGGCTGATTGAACGAATTCCGGGAACCTGTCGACTGCGACGAGCACGCTGGATGGCCGTGACCGCTGCCCCCTCTGCGGCCCGGCGTGCCGGGCTGGTTGCAGTGGCCGCTTCCTTCGTGCGACCTTCGGTGGCGCTCAGATCGGCACCAGACTGCTCGAGAACTCGGTCGAGAACGTCCACCGGATGGAGCAGGTCAGGGTCTTGGTGAGAGGTACTCGCATCTGGGTCGTACATCGTGTCTACGTAGAGGGTGTTGCGCTCGCGGCCACGAGTGGCCATCACCTACAGCGGTTCACGCATCGTTGTCGAGGAGACGAATGCATGCGTGGTGTCGACCGTCCCCCTTGAGCGCGACGCGCAGTGGTGGCGTAGCCGAGCTCGACATGGCCATAAGCGGGGACGACGTCGGAGCACCGGCATCGCCGCGAGCCACCGAAGCAATGAGGTAGCGGTAGCCCGACACCAAGGTCATCCTTCGGATCGACATCGTCACTCCCATCGAACCCGTCCGGCGGGGCACCCGCGGGCTCCGCGGCCCACTTTGGTGCCAGACGTGTGGAGCGAGGAGTGGCCCTGGGGGACAGCGTCCGACGGCGTCGGCAAGGGGAAGTCCGGAGACATCTTGGGCTGTGTCGGAGTTGGCGAGTCTGGCGGGCAGTCCAGGTGGCGAGGCCCGGGAAATCAGTTCTGGACAGTAGGGACGAGCGAGACGTCAAGTTCTGGGCTGTTGGGAGGGGCGAGGAACGCGCACGATGGCGCGGACCGAGCGACGTCGACGACCCTGTCACGAGAGCTTCACCCGCAGCTCGACGCCCTCCGGGCGCGGCCCCGACACGGCCTTCCTGCCCTCGGTGGTGGGCACGCTGCGCCGGGCCACCATCGACGTCGCGCCGCGCTACACGGGAGCAGCTTCACTTCTTGCGTCGAGGGATGAGCTTCGCGAGGCTCAACGCGGCATACGCGAGCGTATTCAGGGCCACGAACCCAGCCAGCCACTGGAACCAGGCGGTCTGGAGCGTCTCGGTCGGGAGCACGATGCCGGCGTACATCATGACAGCGTTGCCTCCTGACGGACCACGGTGTTCCAACCCGACGCTCGTCCCGTGGCGATGTCGACGAGGGCCTTGACGTAGACCGCCTGCAGGAAGAGGGCGTAGGCGAGCTCGATGAGCAGGGGTAGGGCCAGCAGCCGGCCGCGCCAGCCTGCCGCCCAGACCGTGACCACACGCTCCGCGACGAAGATCATGCCGATGATCGCCCAGAACAGGGATATGGCGAAGCTGGACGCCGAGAGCAACGTCACGAACATGAGGAGCAGGTACGCGTTGAGGGCGATGACGCCGTAGCCGATGGCGATCTGCTGCCCCCAGTAGAGCGCAGTCGTGCGGCTCGGTCCGTAGGCAGCGAGGTTCTCGAGCGCGCCGCGCTGCCAGCGGCTGCGCTGCCGCCACAATGCCTGCCAATTCGGCATGAGCTCGGTGACGCAGCGGCACTCCTGCGGCGAAACCATTCTCGCTCCAAGGGATTTCAGCGCCAGGGTCAGCTCGTTGTCCTCGGTCAGAGCCCACGTGTCGTACACGCGTCCCGGCGGACCCGGGATGAGCGTTCCGCGCCGTCGTGCGACCTCCGCCAGGGCGTAGCCGCGGATGAGGCTGGCGGTGCCGGTGAGGACGAACACCCGGCCTTTGTTGCGGCCGATGATCCTCTGGTAGCGCGTGTACTCGTTGCGCTGCAGCTGCGCCACGAGTCCACCGCCCGGCTCGCCGTAGAAGACGCCGCCCACGGCCATGAGGTCGGGGTCATCCTCGAGGCGTTCGAGGGCGACCCGGAGGAAGTCCGGCGTCAGCATCGTGTCGGCATCCATGATCATGACGACGTCTTCGATGCCAAGCGTCGGCAGCAGGTCGTGCAGCACCTGGTTCAGGGCGCCCGCCTTCTTCTCCGTGTTGTCGACGGTCTCGATCACCTCGACGCCTAGGCCGCGAGCCGTAGCGACGGTGGCGTCGACGGAGTTGTCCGAGACCACGATCACTCGGTCGGGTGGCCGCGACTGGGCCCGCAATGACCCCACGGCGGCCGGCAGGAGCAGCTCCTCGTTGTGGGCAGGGACGAGGACGGTGACCCGGACCGCGACGTCGCGGCCCGCCAGCGCGTCACTCGCGGGTAGCGCGCTGCCCGCGAGTGCGGCGGCCGTGATCCCGTCGTTGAGGGCGGTCCTGGCCCCTGTGGCGCGCGGGTCGTCCTGGCCGTCGTGGCGGTCAAGCAGTTGCTGCCGCATGCGTCTGACCTCGGCGGACACGTCCGGCGGGATCCGAGGGTCACGGGCGAGCACCTGCATGCTCACCCGGGTGTGCGCGGCGGCCAGCGCGAACAGGTGACCGACGACCGTCGCGATTAGTGCCAGCACCAGCGGAAGTCCGGGCCCGCGCGGGTCTGGTGCGACCGGGAGGTAGCCGACGCCAGATTCGGGTGTCGGGACCTGGAGGGCCTCCCAGATCGCGAAGGCCACCATCGCGATCGTCGCCACCGCACAAAGCGAGGCGATGAGCGTCAACCGGGCGAGGCGCTTGTGTGGAACGGGCACAGCGGCCTCCCCAGGGTCGTCCTGCGTCGCACACATGCCCCGCACGGAGTCAGCGGGTGCACTGTCCGGTTCGCTCTGAATTGTACTAGGGAAGACGCATACGGGATGCGATCGGGGCGTCGGTGTGGCGCCGCCTGGATCCGGTGGCCGCGCTTCTGGCGCAGAAGCTAACGGGACACGCGGACAGCCGACGATGTCGACGTCTGGCTCGCCTACGAAGCCAGGACCGCGAGCTCCTCGACCCTCGGCAAGATGATGTCGATCCTGAGACGATCCATCGACCGCCAGATGGCGCGAGACAGGGTCAAGCGCAACGTCATCCTGCTCTGCCACGAGCCCTCAGGACGGCCGGGCCGGCCGTCGAAAGCACTCACCTCTCGCTCAGGCAGCGGCGCTCTTGGCCGCGGCCGAGACGTCCGACGTGAACGCGTACGTCTGCGTGTCGCTCCTCACCGGCGCGCGCACCGAAGAGCTCCGCGCACTGACATGGAGTCACGTCGACCTCACGGGGGTGCCGGATGCCACTCCCCCAGTCCCACCGACGGTCGTCCGTCGGGCCTTTGGGGCCGTGGCCGAACGTCCGCATCTTCGGCCAGGAGCTTTGACCGACGATCCGGATCGATAGTCACTCACTTGGTCACTCAGTCCGAGATCTGCCCGCCCGAGCCCACACAACACGACAGCCCCTGACCGGCGTTTCCGCTGGTCAGGGGCTGTTTCGTGCTGGTGGGCGATACTGGGTTTGAACCAGTGACCTCTTCCGTGTCAAGGAAGCGCGCTACCGCTGCGCCAATCGCCCTTGGGTGTTGCTTGGTACTGCGTGGTGTCTCACCGAGGTGGAGACGGGATTTGAACCCGTGTACGCGGCTTTGCAGGCCGCTGCCTCGCCTCTCGGCCACTCCACCGTGGAAGGCAAGTGGATCTTTGCCTCCGAGCGGACGACCGGGCTCGAACCGGCGACCTCAACCTTGGCAAGGTTGCGCTCTACCAACTGAGCTACGTCCGCGGGAACACCAGCGGTGTAACTTCCCCGCTCGGTGCTTGGTAGACATTAGCCGATCGATCCACGAGATACAAAACCGGCCGTCGTCGGCACGATGCCAGCCCCTCAGCCCCGTCTCGCGGCCTGATCGGAGGCCTGATCGGAGGCCTGATCGGAGGCCTGATTCGGAGCCTCATCCGAGCCCCGAGCAGAGGCCCCGGTCGCGGTATCGATGACGTCCCTGGCCCCCTCCCCCACGCCGCGCTGGATGGCCGCCTTGATGGGTCCGTGGTCGCTGCTCACGTACTGCTGGTCACGCCCTCGGCGCCCGTGCGCCCCGACGTCGTCGGCCGGCACGTCGACGCCGTCGAACGTCGCGGGCGGGTCGGCATCCGCCGTCGACTCATCGCCACCCGCCTCCGGGTCAGGGCGAGAGATCAGCCCTCCCGCGCCCTCCATCGCCCAGTTGACCAGCCGGACGTCCGCGCCCTCGTGCAGGTCGACGGGCCACAGGACGCGGACCGCGGCGTTGAGGCCCGCGCCGATGAGGATCGCCACGGCCAGCGCGTACAGCCAGATGAGCAGCACGATGGGCGTGCTCAGCGGCCCGTAGATCGACGATCCGCCCATCGACGCCTCCACCGAGATCCGGACGACGTACGAGGCGCCGACCCAGATCGCCATGGCGAGCAGGGCGCCAGGCACGTCACGCCGCCACGGGCTCCGTCGAGGCGTCGACACGTGGTACATCGACGCGAGCAGCAGCACGCTGAAGACGATGAGCGTCGGCCAGTAGAGCGCCTTGGTCACGGTCGCCGCCGCGTCCGGCAGCCACGAGGCGAGCAGCCCCGGCCCGAGCAGCATGAGGGGCAGCACGAGGATCGCGGCGAGGATGCCGAGCGTGTAGAGCAGCAGGCTGAAGGCGCGCATGTGCACGATGCCGCGAGCGTCCTTCTGCCCGTACATGATCGAGACGGTGTCGACGAAGACGTTGAGGGCCCGCGACCCCGACCACAGCGAGAGGATGAAGCCGACCGAGATGATGTCGACGCGCCCGCCCTTGAGCACGTCGTTGATGGTCGGCAGGAGCAGCTCGTTGATGCTCGACTCGGACAGGAAGCGCGAGGCGTAGACCTCGATGGCCGACACGACGCTGTTGATCGTGTCGGCACCGATCCAGCCGCCGACGAAGCCGAGGCCGCCGAAGAGCCCGAGGACGAGCGGCGGGAGGCTGAGCAGCATGAAGAAGGCGCCCTCCGCCGCGAGCCCGGTGACGCGGTAGCGCAGGCACACCCGGATCGTCTCCAGGGTCAGTCGCGCGAGCGGGACGCCCAACGGCACTCGCTCCAGCACTGCCCGCATCCTCGTCCGCACGCTCATCGTCTCCGAGGCTAACGGCGGAGCGACCACGCGTCGCACGCGTGACCGGCGCGACACGCGCCCGGCGGCTCGCGCCGGCCGGTCGGCGCCTAGTCTCGGCGGGTGAGCACACACGAGGTGACCAACCAGGTGCCCCCTTTCGTCGGCGGTGACTTCCTTTCCGACGACGTCGCTCTGCGGGAGGCGGTGGAGCGCTGGGCCGGCACCGCGGCCATCTCGGACCTCGCCCCCCTCGGGGCCCTCGCCGGCACCCCGGAGGCACAGGAGCACGGGCGGCTGGCCGACACCAACCCACCGGTCCTGCGCACGCACGACGCGCGCGGCAACCGCGTCGACGAGGTCGACTTCCACCCGTCGTGGCACTGGCTCATGACCCAGTCCGTCGGCGCCGGCCTCACGGCCGAGCCGTGGACGTCGCCCGCCAACTCCGGCGCCCACGTGCGTCGCGCAGCCGGTTTCGTCCTCTGGTCACGTGTCGAGGCGGGACACGGCTGCCCCGTCTCGATGACGTATGCCGCCGGGTCGGCCCTGCGGCACGACGCCACCCTGGGTGCCCGCTGGCTCCCGGCCCTCGCGAGCCGCGACTACGACTTCGGCATCCGGCCGGTGTCGCAGAAGGCCGGGGCGATCTCGGGCATGGGCATGACGGAGAAGCAGGGCGGCTCGGACGTGCGCGCCAACACGACCCGAGCGGTCGCCACCCCGGGTGGGGCGCTGCCGGGCGAGACGTACCGGCTCACGGGCCACAAGTGGTTCTGCTCGGCCCCGATGAGCGACGTCTTCCTCGTGCTCGCCCAGGCGCCGGGCGGCCTCACCTGTTTTGTCGTGCCGCGCGCCCTCGACGACGGCACACGCAACCCCTTCGCCCTCCAACGCCTCAAGGACAAGCTCGGCAACCACTCCAACGCCTCGAGCGAGGTCGAGCTGGAGGGCACGTGGGGCAGCCGACTCGGCGACGAGGGCCGCGGGGTGCGCACCATCATCGACATGGTCGGGGCCACCCGCCTCGACTGCATCCTCGGCTCGACGGCGACGATGCGTGATGCGGTGGCCCGGGCCGTGCACCACGCCCGGCACCGGCGAGCATTCGGCACGCTGCTCGTCGACCAGCCCCTGATGCGCAACGTGCTGGCCGACCTCGCCCTCGAGGCGGAAGCCGCGACCGTCCTCGGCCTCCGCCTCGCCCACGCCGTCGACACCGGAGAGACCGAGCTCGCCCGGCTGGGCGTGGCGCTCGGCAAGTTCTGGGTGTGCAAGCGAACGGCGCCCATGGTGGCCGAGGCGCTCGAGTGCCTCGGCGGCAACGGCTACGTCGAGGAGAACGGTCTCGCGCGCCTCTACCGCGAGGCGCCCCTCAACTCGATCTGGGAGGGCTCGGGCAACGTCAACGCCCTCGACGTCATGCGTGCCGTGACACGTGAACCGACGACGCTCGAGGCCTTGACGAAGGAGCTGCACGAGGTCCGCGGGCAGAGCGCCGAGCTCGACGCCCACGTGGAGTCGTCTCTCGCGCAAGCTCGCTCACTCGATCCCACGTCGCCGGAGGCGTCGTTCGGTGCACGCGTCGTCGTCGAGCGCCTCGCCCTCGGCCTCCAGGCGAGCCTGCTCGTCCGACACTCCCCCGGCCCCGTCGCCGACGCCTTCGTCGCCAGCCGGATCGCGGGTCGACGCGGACACTCGTTCGGATCGCTCGACGTCGACCTCGCCGGCGCGGCGACGGCCGTCATCGAACGAACCGGCTGACGAGGCAGGCGCTCACGCGAAACCCGTTGGGCGGCATACGTCCTCGGGTCGACGCACGTCGAGCGCCGACGCTCGTCGCGTGCCTGGTGCGTCAGCTAGCCGACAGGCGTTTCTTCTCCGCCTCGACGTCGAAGTCGGCCTGCGGCCACTGGAGGTTCATCCCGCGCAGGGCCTCGAGGATCAGCTGCTGCACCGCGAGGCGCGCGTACCACTTGCGGTCCGACGGCACGACGTGCCAGGGCGCCCCGACCGTCGAGGTCTTGTCGAGGACGGCTTGGTACGCCTCCATGTAGTCGCCCCAGTGGCCGCGCTCGTCGACGTCGCCCGGGTTGTACTTGTAGTACTTGTCCGGACGGTCGAGGCGCTCCATGAGCCGCGCCTTCTGCTCCTCCTTCGAGATGTGCGTCATCACCTTGATGACGGTCGTGCCCGCGGCAATCACCTTGCGCTCGAAGGCGTTGATCTGCGCGTAGCGCTTGGACCACACGGCCTCGGGCACGACGTCGTGGACTCGCACGATGAGGACGTCCTCGTAGTGCGAGCGGTCGAAGACCCCGAGCTGGCCTGCGCCGGGCAGGGCCTTCTCGATGCGCCAGAGGAAGTCGTGCGCCAGCTCCTCCTTCGTCGGTGCCTTGAAGCCGGTCGCCTTGACGCCCTGCGGGTTGACGGAGATGACGTGACGCATGATGCCGCCCTTGCCCGAGGTGTCCATGCCCTGCACGACGAGCAGGAGTGACCGCTTCGAGCCCGTCGTGGACTCCGCGAACAGCCGCTCGAGCAGGTCGGACAGCTCGGCCTCGCAGGCCTTGAGCGCCGCTTTGCCCTCGAGCTTCTTCCCGGTGAAGCCGGGAGTCCCCGACGTGTCGACGTCGGCGAGGACGAAGCCCTTGCCGACGCGCAGGGCGTTGGCGACGTCCTGGATCTCCTCGACGGCCGCCTCCTCGTGCGCCGCGATGACCTCGTCCTCGGCGGCCTGGGCCTCGAGCTTGGCCGCCTTCTTGCTCGAGATCTTGCCGCCCCCCTTGCCCGACGACTTCCCTGACTTCTTGCTCTTGCCCTTCGCGCCCTTGCCCATGGCGTCATCCTGCCCGACCGGAGACCGGCGCGACGGGATGTGAGGTCACCGATCCGCGCGGCGTGACAGACCGTCGCCGATACTGGCCCCATGCGCCTGCTCGTGCCCGGTCACTCCGGACGTCCCGCCCTCTCCGACCTCGACGCGGCGGGGCTCTTCGGCGCCTATGCCGCACCGCAGGACCGCTGGGTGCGCTGCAACATGGTGACGAGCCTCGACGGCGCTGCGACGGGCGCGGACGGACGTTCGGGCTCGATCAACAACGACGCCGACCACGTCGTCTTCGAGGTGCTCCGAGCCCTGAGCCACGTCGTCGTGGTCGGGGCCGGGACGATCCGCGCCGAGGGCTATCCCCCGCTGTCCGTGGACGACCCACTCGTCGAGCTACGCCGTCACCAGGGCCTCCCCGACGCGCTGCCCCTCGTCGCCGTGAGCAACCGCGGGCACGTGCCCCCGACGCTGAGCGGCTGTCGGGACGGGCGGGCGCTCATGGCCGTTCCGGCCTCGGCGCCCGGGCTCGACTCGGCGCGCCGTGACCTCGGCGAGGCCAACGTCCTCGTCTGTGGTGACGAGGCGGTCGACGTCGCAGCCCTCGTGGAGGCGTTGCACCGCCGTGGATGGGACCACGTGCTCACCGAGGGCGGGCCGAGCCTCCTCGGCTCCTTCCTCGCGGCCGGCCGGCTCGACGAGCTGTGCTTCACCATCGCCCCGCACGTCGTCGGCGGCGAGCACCCGCGGCCGGTCGGCCCCGAGGGCATTCCGACTGACCTCGACCTCGAGGTGCTCGTCGAGCAGGACGCGACGCTGATGGGCCGCTGGTACGTCCGACGCTGACGACGGGGACGACGGGGGCTCAGCGACGCTCGTCGAACCCGTGGACGAAGTCGCGCAGCACGCGCTCCCAGCGGTCCTGGTCGTAGTTCCACTCCCGGCAGTGCCGAGCGGTGTCCCACCGCTCGAGGCGCACGAGGTCGGGCCGGCGACCCGCCAGGGCCACCGCGGGACCGATCGGCACGAAGTCGTCGCCGTCCGAGGCGATGACGAGCATGGGGGAACGGAGCTCGCCCGCGCGTGCGACCCAGTCGGTGCGGGCGACGTCGATCGGCTCGTGGACCCCGACGAGCCGGCGCGTGCGGCGTGAGCCCATGAGGTCGGTCGCGACCCGCACGAGCGGGCCCGGCACCCGGTGCAACCGGCCGTGGTGACGCAGCACCACGCCCCAGTCGATGACCGGGGAGTCGAGCGCCACGCCGACGACGTAGTCGGACAGCGGTGACCGGTCGAGCGCCTGGAGCACGATGGCGCCGCCCATCGACCACCCGAGAAGGAGGATGCGTCGGGCACCGTGCGACACGGCATACCCCATGGCCGCCTCGACGTCGCGCCACTCGGACAGGCCGAGGTTGTAGCGCCCGTCCGGGCCTCGCGGCGCGTCGCGGTCGTTGCGGTACGCCGTGACGAGGCTCGTCCACCCGGCCTCGCGCAGCACCGGCACGGCCCGGAGCGTCTCCTCCTTGCGTGCGCCGCGTCCGTGCACGAGCACGGCCCAGTCGGACCCGGTCGAGCCGTCCTCCCGACGCACCACCCAGCCCGGCAGCGGACCGACGTCGGACAGGATGGCCACGTCCTCGTCGGGCAGGCCCAGGCTCACCGACGGCCGGTCCCAGAAGTAGTACTGGTTCCAGCGGGCGGGCCCGGTCTCGATCGCGCCCCGGTCGACGGCCACGAGTCGGCGCGTCACCGACTCCGGGTCCGCGTCGACGATCTCGCCGACCCGCGCGTGCCCCGCTCCCCCGTCGAGCCAGACGCCGTAACGGCCGGGCACGACCGTCTCGGGAGTGACGGAGAAGGTGACGGTCCCGGCGTCGTGGCGCAGGATCTCGACGTCGTCGGGCTGCAGCTCGTCGGGCGTGATGACGCGGCGGGCGAAGTACGCAGCAGCAGCCACCGAGCCTCCGGCGGCGCCGAGCACCGAACCCGTGCCGGCGGCCGCGGCCACGAGCACCGGACGCGAGACGAGACGGCGCACCTGCACGGGCCCATCGTCGCAAACGACCCGCCCACGTCGTGGGAGGGCGTGCCGCCGCAGGGACGGTATGCGGACCAGACGTATCAAATCGGACGTTCGGGGCACCGTCCTTCGGGAGCCTCGGGGACCACGGGCGGCGAGCCGCACACCCCGATCGTTCCCCGGCCCGCCCGTCGGGCCGGTCGCGGTCGAGAGGTGCCGTTCGGGGTCACGGTCACCACCTGCCCGCCTCGGGGTGCGAGGACCTGCTCCGCGCGCCGCTTCTCACCGTCTCGTCCCACGAAAGGGGACACCCGTGTTCAGCACCATGCGCCGCGGCGCACTCAGCATCGCGGCAGCCGGGGCGCTCGTCGCCACGCCCGCCCTCGCGATGGGGGCCGGCGTCAGCCCGGCCACCTACGACGCGTCCGTCAACCCGGGCGACACCGTCCACGTCACCAAGACCGTCAGCACGCCGGAGATCCCGCCGAAGCCCGACATCGTCCTCGTCGTCGACGAGACCGGCAGCATGGGTCCGGCGATCGCCAACGTGAAGTCCGAGATGGGCTCGATCGTCTCCACGGTCCAGGGAGCCCAGCCACAGGCCCAGTTCGCCATCGCGTCGTACAAGGACGTGGGCGACGGGGCGGAGTTCTTCCAGGTGGAGACCGGCCTGACGGGCAGCCAGGCCACGGCCCAGACTGCGATCGACAGCCTCTCGGCGTCCGGCGGCGGCGACACGCCCGAGGGCCAGATCAACGCCCTGTGGGAGGTCGGCTCCGGCGGCAACGCCATCGCGTTCCGTCCCGACTCCTCACGCATCGTCGTCTGGTTCGGTGACGCGAGCGGGCACGACCCGAGCGGCGGGCACAGCGAGGCCGACGCCACGGCGTCCCTGACGGGCGTCGGCGCCCAGGTCATCGCCATCAACGTCGAGTCCGGAGGCGCCGACGGCCTCAACGCCACCGGTCAGGCGCAGCGCATCGCGGCCGCCACGTCGGGGACGTTCTTCCCGAGCGTGACCCCGGGCAATGTCGCGAGCACGATCCTCGCCGGGTTGGGCAACCTGCCGGCCGAGGTCACGGCGAACGTCTCGTGCGCCACGGGTCTGTCGATCGCGTTCACGCCGTCGCTGCCCCAGACCGTCACGAGCGGCAGCGACGTCGTCCTCGACGAGGCGATCACCGTCGCCGCTGAGGCCCCCCAGGGCTCGACGCTGACGTGCACGACGACCTTCCTCGTCAACGGCGCCGAGGCCGGGCCGGAGTTCGTCCAGACCGTCATGATCAAGGTCAACGACGTCACCCCGCCGACCGTTTCGTGCGGTCCCGGTGTCAACCCGGACGGCGTGACCCCGCCCGGCTACAAGAAGGCCGGCTTCTACCAGCTCGTCGCCGCCGACAACCTGCCGGGCACGACGGTGACGGTCTCCGACACCGCCACCGGTGCCACCTTCGGGCCGTACGGCCCCGGCACGTACATCAAGATGACGCAGGCGCTCGGCGCGACGCCGTCGTCGGTCCCCTTCGAGGGCATGGTCGACTGGCACGTCACCGTCCGTGGTGACCTGCTCGTCACGGCCACGGACGCCGCCGGCAACACGGCGACGGCCACCTGCACGGTCCCGCCGAACAAGAAGTAGTCCGGCACGCAGCGACCCTGCCCGGCCCGGACCATCCCGGGCCGAGCAGCACGAGGGCCCCGGCCACCCGCCGGGGCCCTCGTGGCACGCGCTCACCCGGCCCGTAAGACCTCGTAAGGACCACGCCGTCGCAGGGCGGGCACAAACCCGGGTGACGTGGCGTTGGTCTGGACATGAGCCACCACAACACCTCCGACAAGCCGTATGCCGTCCAGCGCACCGACGAGGAGTGGCGCGCGGCGCTGACGCCGGCCGAGTACAAGGTCCTGCGACAGGCCGGGACCGAGCCGGCCTTCCGGGGTGAGTACACCGACACCAAGACGCAGGGCGTCTACTCGTGCCGAGCCTGCGGCAGCGAGCTCTTCCGCAGCGACACGAAGTTCGAGTCGCACTGCGGCTGGCCGTCCTTCTACTCCCCGCTCGCCGGGGACACGGTCGAGTACATCGAGGACCGCGCCTTCGGCATGAAGCGCGTCGAGGTCCGGTGTGCCAACTGCGGCTCGCACCTCGGGCACGTCTTCGAGGGCGAGGGCTACGACACCCCGACCGACCAGCGCTACTGCATCAACTCCATCTCGCTGCGCCTCCAGCCGGACGAGGGACCGTCGCAGTCCTGAGCGCCTAGATTCGTCCCATGGTCGACGACGGCGACATCCGCATCGGCAGCGCCGAACGCGACGAGGCGCTGGCGGCGCTCGCCGAGCACCACGCCGCGGGCCGGCTCGACGCGAACGAGTACGAGGACCGGCGGGGCCGGGCCACCGACGCCGTCGTGCGCCGGGACCTGACCTCGCTCTTCGTCGACCTGCCCGAGCCCCGTCCGCGGCTCACGCCGGCGCGCGGGGGTGCCGTGTCCCGCCCGTCGGCGCCCCATCAGGGGCCACGCGGCACGGTGGCACGCGTCCTGCTGAGCCTCGCCCCCTTCATCGCGCTCGCCGCATTCCTGCGCACCGAGTCGTGGCTGGTGTTCCTGCTCATCCCGGTCATCGCGGCGATCGCCAAGGCGATCGACGACTGAGCCCCCGCCTGCACGTGCAGGCGGGGGTTCGGTGGTGTGCGCGGGCGTCGCCGGGGTCAGCGCAGGTTGGCGACGAGCTGGGCCGGCTCGACCTTGGGCCCGGTGAAGAACGGGATCTCCTCGCGCACGTGCATCCGGGCGCGCGACGCGCGCAGCTCGCGCATCAGGTCGACGATGCGGTGCAGCTCGTCGGCCTCGAAGGCGAGCAACCACTCGTAGTCTCCGAGGGCGAACGAGGCGATGGTGTTGGCCCGCACGTCCGGGAAGTCGCGCGCCATCTGCCCGTGCTCGCGAAGCAGGTCGCGACGCTCGGCGTCCTCGAGGAGGTACCACTCGTAGGAGCGGACGAACGGGTAGACGCAGACGTACTTGCGGGCGACCTCGTCGGCCATGAAGGCGGGGACGTGGCTCTTGTTGAACTCGGCCGGGCGGTGCAGCGCGGCGTTGCTCCAGACCGGCTCGAGGTGCGCGCCGAGCTCGGTGCGCAGCAGGCGGTGGTAGGCCGACTGGAGCTGCTCGATCGTCTCGGCGTGCCACCACACCATGAAGTCGGCGTCGCCGCGCAGCCCCGCGACGTCGTAGAGGCCCCGGACCACGACCCCCTCGCCGGCGATCTCGTCGAGGAACGCCTCGAGGTCCGCCGTGACGGCGTCGCGGTCGTCGCCGACCGGCGTGACGGTGCTGAACACCGACCACATGCAGTAGCGGATGGTGTCGTTGATCTCCCGCATCTCGGCCGGGGTCAGGCGCTCGCTCATGGCCCCATCATCCCAAGCGGCTCGGACCCCGACGTCAGCGGGTCAGGACCGACCGGATCGACCGTGCGGCCGTGCGGCCGGACGCGATGCAGGCAGGGATGCCGACACCGTCGTATGCCGCCCCGCACAGCGAGAGCCCTGGTGGCAGCTCGCGTGTGGGTGCGAGACGCGAACGGTGCCCGACGGCATACTGCGGCAGTCCCCCACCCCAGCGCTGCACGTGCGCGTCGACGGGGCCGGGCACGCCGGGACCGAGCACCGTCCGGAGGTCGGCGAGGGCCACGGCCACGAGCTCGTCGTCGGAGCGCTGGAGCGCGACCTCCTCGCGGTGGCGGCCGATGGACGCGCGCAGGAATGTCCGCTCGGGGTGTGCGGCGGCGAGCCAGGGCCACTTGACCGAGCTGAACGTCGACGCCTTGATCGTCAGCGGCTCCGTGGGCGGGACGAGGAAGCCGCTGCCGTCGAGGACGGCCGGTGCGGCACCCTCGAGGGCGAACGTCACGATGGCCATCGACGCGTACTCGACGGTCGCGAGCGCCGCTGCGGCCTCGGGTGCGACCTCGCGCAGGAGGCGCGAGGCGGGCGCTGCGGGGGCGGCGAGCACGACGGCGTCGAAGCGCTCCTCGACGACGTCGGTCGTGGGACCTGTCGACACGACCCACCCGTCGCCGTCGCGGCGCAGCCCGCGGGCCACCGCGCCACGGCGCACGCGGACACCCGCGGCTACGAGCTCGCGCTCGAGCACCTCGGGCAGCGTCCCGAGGCCGCCGACGAGAGAGGCGAAGACGGGGCGACCGGCCATCGGTCCGCTCGCCGCCACCTCGGCCGCGGCACGGGCCACGTCGAGCAGTGGTCGACCCTCGTGCGCGGCGGCCGCGAGGACCGGGACGGCCTGCTCGGCGGAGATCTCGCGGGCGTGCCCGGCGTACACACCGGCCAGGAGGGGCTCGACGAGGCGGTCCGTCACGGCGCGGCCCAGGCGGGCGTCGACGAGGTCGCCCACCGAGACGTCACCGACGACGGGGCCGTCGACCTGCTCGTGCGCCAGGCGCTGCACCTCGTCGTCGCTGAGCAGCCCCCGCACCGACTCCGGGTCGGCCGGCACGCCCATCACCGTGCCGCGGGGCATCGGCCAACGCCGGCCCCGCGACACGATCGACGCGCCCACGGGGCCGGGATGCGTGGTCAGGTCCGCGACGCCGAGCTCCTCGATGAGGGCGAGGGCCTCGGGGCGACGAGCCAGCACCGACTCGGCGCCGACGTCGATGCGCGCCCCGCCGACGTCCTCGAGGCGCAGCTTCCCACCGAGCCGGTCTGAGCCCTCGAGGACCGTGACGGAGACGTCGGCGCCCGGGCGACTGAGCTCCCAGGCGGCCGCCAGCCCGCTGATCCCACCGCCGATGACCGCGACCGTCCTGCCCATGGCGCCACTCTCCCATCCCGGCTCCGGCGGTGTGGCCGGGCCCCGACCGATGAGGACATGTTGGGCGCATGAGCACGCCCGCGCCGGCGCCCTGACGCTCCACCTCCTCGCTGCCCGTCTCGGCCAGGACCGGACCGTCGCCGTCGTGGCCCGGCTGCCGCTCGTCGACCGGCACGACGGCTCGCGCTGCGAGCTCGTCGACCGCCACTCGTTCGTCCTCGACCGGGTCGGGGCGGCGCAACGATCGGGTCCGGCTGCGTGTCTCTGGTGACAAGGGACGTCGCCACGCACACCGTGCGCACCACAGCACCACCACCAGGTGCGGCACGGGAGGCGACCCGTCGAAAGGCTCGCCATGACCGCCACCCCACACCTGCCGCGTCTCTCTCAGCTCCCACCCGGCCGTCGGCGCCTCCTCGCCATGGTCCTGGTGGCCGTCGCCGTGCTCGCCCTGGCGATACCTCTGGGCCTCAAGGCTCTTCAGGGCGCCTCGACCTCATCCTCCTCGTCCGCGGCCTCAGCCGGGGAGGCGAGTCGTGGTGCCGTGACGGGCAGCGGCGTCGTCGGGCCGGACCTCGCGCCGCAGGCCGACGCCTCGGCCGGAGCCAAGGCGCCCGCCGCCGACACGGGCACGCTCGGGAACGGCGTCGCCGCCTCGGTCGCGGTCATCGAGCCCAAGATCGCGCGCTCCGCGTGGCTCGGGATCAAGGTGACCGACCTCACCGGGTCGGCGGCTCGGGCCCGCGTCATCGCCACGGACGCCGGAGGGCAGGTGACCTCGGAGAACGTCGTCACCTCGGTCGACCCCACGGGTGGTCCCACCGGCCCGGGTGGGGTCGACCCCCGCCTCGAGTCGGGCTCGTCCCTGCCGACCGTCGGCGTCGACGAGGCCCGGATGGTGCTCAGCGTCCCGGCAAAGACCCTCGACGACGTCCTGACGCAGCTGTCGAGGATCGGGACGGTGTCGTACCGCTCGTCCCAGTCCCAGGACGTCACCGACACCTACGTCGACACCAAGGCGCGCATCGAGCCGATGCAGGACGGGATCACCCGCGTGCGTGCCCTGCTCACCAAGACGACGGACCTCCAGCAGGTCATCCTTCTCGAGAGCGAGCTGACCCGCCGTCAGGCCGAGCTCGACTCGCTGACCCAGCGTCTGGCGCAGCTCGACGCGATGACGACGACGAGCGACGTCACCGTGACGCTCTGGACCGACGCGACGATCCCCGTGCAGACCGAGAGTGGTCTCGGCGGTGGGCTGCGCACGGCGTGGGAAAGCTTCCTCGGCTCGCTCACCGTCATCCTCACCGGGCTCGCGGCGCTCCTGCCGTGGCTCGTCCTCCTCGTGCCCCTCACCCTGCTGGCCCTGCGGCTGTGGCGTCGCCGCGTCGCGGGTACGCCGGCAGCGGCCTCCGCCGTGAACACCGCCCCCGCCGCAGGCCCCACCCCGCAGCCCGCGGGAGCCCCGGCCTCAGCGCCCGCCTCGACGACGGACGACTGACACCCCGGAGCCGAGAGCAGTGCAGGAGCCGTCGGCGGCTCGGGTCAGCGACCGAGCCGCTGGCGGACCATGTCGCCGACCTGCCGCACCTCCCGCACGTGCATGGCGTGGGCGATGCCGAGGTAGATGACGAAGAAGACGAGACCGACGAGACCGATCTCCAGCGCGCTGGCGAACATCCGCTTGAGGGCCGAGGTCGACCCCTCGACCGCGGACCTCGTGATCGGGTCGAGCACCTGGGTGGCGCCCCACGCGACGACGCCGGCGACGGCGGCCGCGACGCCGACCCGCGAGGCCGTGACGAGACCGGCGCCCAGCCCGAGCGTCCCGATGCGCCGGCGCAGCAGGTAGAGGCCGACCATGGAGCTGACAACGTTGCCGACGGTCTGCCCCATCGCCATGACACCGATGGCCCAGACCGGGTTGATGAAGAGCGTGACGACTCCGGCAAGAGCGCTGATGCCGGTCAGGAGCACCTGCATGATGACGGTGGGCTTGCCGTCCTCGAGGGCGAAGAACATGCGGTAGCAGAGCAGGTCGAGCCCGAAGGGCACGAGCCCGAGGATCATGATGATGAGCACGCTGGCGGAGACCTCGACCGAGCGCGGTTCGATGCCGGGGTTGAGCAGCGCGACGATCGGGTTGGCGAGCACGATGACCGCGACCATGATCGGCACGTTGGCCACGAGTGGCATCGTCAGGCCGGTGCGGAAGTCCCGGCGCAGGCTTGCCTTGTCGTCGGACGCTGCGGCGGCGGAGAAGCGCGGGAAGAGCGCGGTGATGATCGAGACCGTGATGAACGCGTGCGGCAGCATGAAGAGCGTGAACGCGATGGCGTATGCCGCCGGGCCGCGTACCGCGTCCTCGAGACCGAGCGTCGTGGCGGAGGCGGTCGCGTTGTTGAGGACGCCCTGGCTGATGAAGAAGCCGACCTGTGACACCGCCAGGCCGCCGAAGGCCCAGAGGGCGAGGCGGCTGACTCCACCGAGGCCGACGCCGCGCAGGCCCCATCGCGGGCGGTAGCGGAAGCCGGTCCGCCGCAGCGCAGGGATGAGGGAGAGCGCCTGGACGATCACGGACAACGTGGCCGAGCCGGCGAAGAGCCAGATCATCGGCCCGGTCCACTCGGACGGGTCCCGCGGCTGGTCGCGCCCGGGGGCTCCGCGGGGTGCGTCCTTCGGGAAGACGAAGAGGAAGAGCACCAGCCCGGTGACGGCCACGACGTTGGCGATGAAGGGGGCCCACGCGAAGGCGCCGAACTGCCCGCGCGCGTTGAGGATCTGCCCGAGCAGGGCGAAGAGCCCGTAGAAGAAGATCTGTGGCAGGCAGATGAGCGAGAAGGCGAGCGCGAGGTCCTTGAAGTCCGGCGACGAGTTGCGGGCGAGCAGCCAGACGAACCCTCCGGCGGCGGCCATGACGACGACCGTGATGACCGCCATCGCCGTGAGGGCCACCGTGATGACGCGGTCGGTGAACTCCTGGCCGCCGTCCTCGAGCTTCATCGCCCGCGCGAGCGACGGGATGAGCACCGCGTTGAGGATGCCGCCCGCGGCAAGGACGTAGAGCACGTTGGGCAGGGTGTTGGCCAGGGAGAAGGCATCACCGGCGAGCTTGGCGCCGATGATCGCGGTGATGAGGCCGTTGCGCACGACCCCGAGCACGCGCGATGCGACCGACCCACCGAGCATGGTGAGGCTGGAGCGAGCGACTGACGGTGCCGCCGTCGTCATCGGCGGCTCGAGCACTCGTGGACGAGCTCGGTCACCCGGGTCAGCACGTCGGGGTCCACGGTGGGCAGCACGCCGTGGCCGAGGTTGAAGATGTGGCCCGGCGCCTGGCGCCCCTCCTCGACGATCTCCCTCACGCGGCGCTCGAGGGCGTCCCACGGCGCGAAGAGCAGGGCGGGGTCGAGGTTGCCCTGGACGGCATACGTCGGCCCGAGGCGGTCCACGGCGTCGGTGAGCGACACGCGGTAGTCGACCCCGACCACCTCGGCACCCGCCGCCCCCATGAGAGCGAGCAGCTCGCCCGTGCCGACGCCGAAGTGGATGCGAGGCACGTCGAGGTCCGCGACCGCTGCGAGAGCGACCGACGAGTGCGGCATGGCGCGCGCGGCGTAGTCGGCCTTCGACAGCGCACCCGCCCACGAGTCGAACAGCTGGACGGCGCTGGCGCCGGCCTGCGCCTGGACGCGGAGGAACTCACCCGAGATCTGGGCGAGCCTGGCGCAGAGGGCGTCCCACAGCTCGGGGTCGCCGTGCATGAGCGCCTTGGTCTTCTCGTGGTTCTTGGAGGGCCCACCCTCGACGAGGTAGGACGCGAGGGTGAAGGGCGCTCCGGCGAAGCCGATGAGCGGGATGTCACCGAGCTCGCGGACGAGCTGGCCCACGGCCTCGGTGATGAAGGGGACGTGCTCGGGGGTCAGGGGCACGAGCTGGTCGAGGTCGGCGGCCGTGCGGATCGGGTGGGCCACGACGGGCCCCACACCCGGGACGATGTCGAGGTCGACGCCGATGGCCTTGAGCGGGACGACGATGTCGCTGAAGAAGATGGCCGCGTCGACGCCGTGGCGGCGCACGGGCTGGAGCGTGATCTCGGTGACGAGGTCGGGCTGCATGCACGACTCGAGCATCGGGATGCCCTCGCGGACGGCGCGGTACTCCGGCAGCGAACGACCGGCCTGACGCATGAACCACACCGGCGTCCGGGTCACCGACTCGCGGCGCGCAGCGCGGACGAGATCGCTCTGGCGGGTGTCTGGCGGGGCTGTGGTCGGCACCGGTCAATCCTGCCACGGCAAGCGTGTGCCCCCGCGCCACGCGCGTCCGGCGCGCCCTGAGGACAGATCGCCCGACTCCGGCATACCCTCGTCTGGTGCACACGCGAACGTTGCCGGGCAACCACGGCGCGGTCTTCGCCAGGACGCTCAGCGCCCTGCGAGACGTCCGTCTGCGCTCCGAGGTGCGGTTGACCGAGGTGCCGGCGCCGACGCGCATCGCCCCGTATGCCGCAGCCCTGACCGCCGACGTCATCGACGTCGCCGACCCCGACGACGACCTCGCGACCGGACGCTTCGTCCTGCTGCACGACCCGGCAGCCCCTGACACGTGGGACGGCCAGTGGCGCATCGTGACCTTCGCACGGGCCGAGCTCGAGCCCGAGCTCGCCGGCGACCCCATGCTCGGGGCGGTCGGGTGGTCGTGGCTGACCGACTCGCTGGCCAACCGCAACCTCGGCTGGACCGCCGAGGCCGGCACGGTGACCCGCGTGGTCAGCGAGAGCTTCGCGGGTCTCGCCGACCGCGAGGCGAGCGTCGAGATGGAGATCCGCGCCTCGTGGACCCCGGTCGGCGGTGACGCCACGGACCACCTGCGCGCCTGGGCCGACATGCTCTGCACCATCGCCGGCATCCCGCCCCTGCCCGACGGCGTCGTCCCCCTCCCGGGGCAGCGACGGTGACGGCAGAGCCGAACGAGCCCGCCGACGACCTCGACGACGCCCAGGCCGCCGACCTTGCACCCGACGTCGTCCCCGAGCTCGTCCCACTGACCCACCCCCGCGACGGGGTGCCCGACGTCGTCGTCGACGAGCGCACCCTGATGCGCGCCGCCGAGGCCATCGGCAGCGGCACCGGGCCCGTCGGCATCGACGCCGAGCGGGCGTCGGGCTACCGCTACGGACAGCGCGCCTATCTCGTCCAGATCCGGCGCGAGGGGTCCGGGTCCTGGCTCATCGACCCCATCGCCTGCCCCGACCTCTCCCCCGTCGGCGAGGCCATCGGCGACGCCGAGTGGATCCTGCACGCGGCCACCCAGGACCTCCCGTGCCTCGCCGAGGTCGGGCTGCACCCGCAGTCGCTCTTCGACACCGAGCTCGGCGGCCGGCTGGCCGGACTGCCCCGGGTCGGGCTCGGCGCCATGGTCGAGCACTACCTCGGCCTCCAGCTCGCCAAGGAGCACTCGGCCGTCGACTGGTCGGTGCGCCCCCTTCCCGAGCCGTGGCTGCGGTATGCCGCCCTCGACGTCGAGGTGCTCGTCGACCTCCGTGACGCGGTGGCCGCCGAGCTCGCGTCGCAGGGCAAGGCGGCCTGGGCCGCCGAGGAGTTCGATCACCTGCTCGACTTCACCGGCCCCGAGCCCCGCGTCGACCCGTGGCGGCGCACGTCGGGGATGCACAAGGTGCGCGGCCGTCGTGGCCTGGCCATCGTGCGAGAGCTGTGGCTCTGGCGCGACGCCGCGGCCCAGCAGCGCGACACCTCCCCCGGACGGGTCCTGCCCGATGCCGCGATCAGCGAGATCGCCATCGCCAACCAGCGGGCGACGAAGCCGCCGCGCACCGTGGGCTCCGCCGAGCCCCGCCTGGCACGCTCGGTGCGCCGCCACCAGGAGGCGATCATCGAGGTCGTCGCGCGCGCTCTCGCGCTGCCCGACGAGGACCTGCCCGTCCTGGCCCTCCCGCCGAGCGGCCCGCCACCGCCCAAGGCGTGGGCCGACCGCGACCCCGTCGCCGCGGCCCGCCTGGCCCGCGCCCGGGAGCTGCTCGGAGCGATCTCCGAGGAGCTCGCCGTGCCGGTCGAGAACCTCCTGACCCCCGACCTGCTGCGCCGCTTCCTGTGGGAGGGTCCCGCTTCCCCGTCGACCGCCGAGGTCGCCGAGGCGCTCACGACCATGGGGGCACGTCGCTGGCAGACGACGATCACCGCGCCGCTCATCTCCCTCGCCTGCACCGAGAACCCTCCCGCCTGAGGCGTGCCCTCGCTCGCCGGGCCGTCGTGAGGATGGTCACCCGGAGGCCCGTTGGCCGGGAAGTTACCGAGAAGTAGTATCGAGGAGGTCGCGCGCTGCCGCGGCCCGACGCCGGTGTCCGAGCCGGCCCGTCGACCCCTGATCCATCGCGATCACCCTCGATCCACTGGGAGGCACCGTGCCCCGCGCACTCAATGAGGTCGTCTTCGTCGACGGCGTCCGGACGCCGTTCGGCAAGGCCGGAGACAAGGGCATGTACGCCCAGACCCGCGCCGACGACCTCGTCATCAGGTGCATCCGGGAGCTGCTGCACCGCAACCCCAACCTGCCCAAGGACAAGGTCGAGGAGGTCGCCATCGCCGCGACCACCCAGATCGGCGACCAGGGCCTCACCCTCGGCCGCACGGCGGCGCTGCTCTCGGGCCTGCCGAACACGACGCCCGGCTACTCCGTCGACCGGATGTGCGCCGGCGCGATGACGGCCGTGACGAACACCGCGAGCTCGATCGCCTTCGGTGCCTACGACATCGCCATCGCCGGCGGCGTCGAGCACATGGGCCGCCACCCCATGGGCGAGGGCGTCGACCCCAACCCGCGCATCGTGTCCGAGAAGATCGTCGACCCCGACGCACTCGTCATGGGCAAGACCGCCGAGAACCTCCACGACCGGTTCCCGCAGCTGACCAAGCAGCGCTCCGACGCCTTCGCGGTGGGCAGCCAGGACAAGCTCGCCCAGGCGTACGCCGACGGCAAGATCCAGCGCGACCTCGTCACCGTCGCGACGCGACACGCCGAGCAGGGCTGGGGCCTGGCCACCGCCGACGAGCCGCCGCGTCCCGGCACGACCGTCGAGGACCTCGGCCAGCTCAAGACGCCGTTCCGCGCGCACGGCAACGTCACCGCGGGCAACGCGGCCGGGCTCAACGACGGTGCGACCGCGTGCCTCCTCGCCTCCGAGGCGGCCGCCACCGAGCTCGGCCTGCCGGTCCGGATGCGCCTCGTGTCCTTCTCGTTCGTCGGCGTCGAGCCCGAGGTCATGGGCGTCGGTCCGGTCCCTGCCACCGAGAAGGCCCTCGCCAAGGCCGGCCTGACGATCGGCGACATCGGCCTCTTCGAGCTCAACGAGGCGTTCGCCGTCCAGGTGCTCGCCTTCCTCGACCACTTCGGCATCGCCGACGACGACCCGCGCGTCAACGAGTACGGCGGCGCCATCGCCACGGGTCATCCGCTGGCGAGCTCCGGCGTGCGCCTCATGACCCAGCTCGCGCGGCAGTTCGAGGAGCATCCCGAGGTCCGCTACGGCCTGACCGCGATGTGCATCGGCATCGGCATGGGCGGCGCCGTCATCTGGGAGAACCCGCACCACGAGGACTACGAGTCCTCGACGACGACCACGACCGACGAGGAGATCGCCCAGTGAGCGCCACCACGACCGACAAGCCCACGGCCGCAGCCGACTTCGCGTCCGAGGTCGTCACCCGCACCCCGGTGCACGACGTCGCCCTCCCGGGCGGCGCCGGGACCCTGGCGCTCGTCACCCTCGACAACGGCTTCGACCACACCAAGCCCAACACGTTCGGCCCGCAGTCGATCGCCGGCCTCGCCGCCACGGTCGAGCGCCTGCGCGAGCGCGCCGAGGCGGGCGAGATCGTCGCCGTGGCCGTCACCGGCAAGCCGTTCATCTTCGCCGTCGGCGCCGACCTCACCGGCGTGCCGTTCATCGGGTCGCGCGACCAGGCGCTCGAGATCGCCCGGGCCGGCCACGCGGCATACGCCGCCTTCTCCGACCTGCCGGTCCCGACGTTCGCGTTCGTCAACGGCGCGGCCATGGGCGGTGGCGTCGAGCTGGCGCTGTCGGCGACCTACCGGACGATGAGCGCCGGAGTGCCCGCCGTCGCGCTCCCCGAGGTCTTCCTCGGCCTCGTCCCCGGCTGGGGCGGCTGCTGGATGCTGCCCAACCTCATCGGTGTCGAGAAGGCCATCACCGTCGTCATCGACAACCCGCTGAGCCAGAACCGCATGCTCAAGGGAGTCGACGCGTACCGGCTCGGCATGGCCGACGCGCTCTTCGAGCCGGCCGACTTCCTCGAGGAGTCGATCGCCTGGGCCGCCCGCGTCCTCTCCGGTGAGGTCACCGTCGTGCGTCCCGAGGTCGACCGCGACGAGACGGTGTGGAACGCCGCCATCGCCAAGGCCAAGGGCCTCGCCGACGTCAAGACCGGCCGACAGGCCAGGAGCCCGTATGCCGCCCTCGACCTGCTCGCGGCGGCTCGCACCGCGACCCGCGAAGAGGGCTTCGCCGCCGAGGACGAGGTGCTCGCCGACCTGCTCATGAGCGACGAGCTCCGTGCCGGCCTCTACGCCTTCGACCTCGTGCAGAAGCGCGCCAAGCGGCCTGCTGGCGCTCCCGACAAGCAGCTCGCCCGCAAGGTCACGAAGGTGGGCATCGTCGGCGCCGGGCTCATGGCGAGCCAGCTCGCGCTGCTCTTCCTCCAGCGCCTCCAGGTGCCCGTCGTTCTCACCGACATCGACGACGACCGCGTCGCCAGGGGCGTCGGCTACGTCCACGCCGAGCTGGACAAGCTCGCGGGCAAGGGACGCCTCAACGCCGACAAGCTGAACCGCTACAAGGCCCTCGTGACCGGGTCGACGAGCAAGGACGGCTTCGCCGATGCCGACTTCGTCATCGAGGCCGTCTTCGAGGAGATGTCGGTCAAGCAGCAGGTCTTCGCCGAGGTGGAGGCCGTCGTGTCGGCCGAGTGCGTGCTCGCGACCAACACGTCGAGCCTGTCGATCGCCGAGATGGCATCGACGCTCGAGCACCCGGAGCGCGTCGTCGGCTTCCACTTCTTCAACCCGGTGGCCGTCATGCCGCTGCTCGAGATCATCCCGGGCGAGCACACCGACGACCCCACTCTCGCAACGGCTTTCGCCGTCGGGAAGGCGCTGAAGAAGACGTGCATCCGCGCCGCGGACCGGCCGTCGTTCATCGTCAACCGACTCCTTGGCCGCTTCATGGGCGAGGCCGCGAAGATCCTCGACGAGGGCACGCCGATCGAGGTCGTCGACCGCGCCTTCGCCGGCCTGGCGCCGATGCCGCCCTTCGTCCTCATCGGGCTCGTCGGGCCGGCCATCGCGTTGCACAACGGCGAGACGCTCGTCCGGGCCTTCCCGGACCGCTTCTACGCCTCGCCGACGCTCCAGCGGATCGTCGCGGCCGGCAAGCGCGGCTTCTACGACCTCAGCTCGGGCCGTCCGGTGCTCGACCCCGAGGTCGCCGAGCTCATCGAGAAGCCGGCCGAGCCGGTCGTGCTCGACCTCGGCCAGGTGCGCCAGCGTGTCCTCACGGTCCTGGCCGACGAGGCACGACGGATGCTCGACGGGGGTGTCGCACAGGCGCCGATGGACATCGACCTCGCGATGATCACCGGCGCCGGCTTCCAGTTCTGGAACGGCGGCATCACCCCGCTCCTCGACCGGACCGGCGTGGCCGAGGCCGTCACGGGCTCGCGATTCCTCCCCGTCGGCGTCGCCAACGCACGCGGCTGACCCAGCCACACGGCATACGCCATCGCTGTTCGGAGGCCACGGACCCCGGGACGGACGTCCCGGTCCGTGGCCTCCGGCCGTGCGGCGGATTTGCCGTAACTCATATATGAGTTAGCCTCTTCGACGTGCCTCAGACCTACCTGACCCGGATCGGCGGACTCATCCGCGACGCGCGACGCCACAAGGGGATGACCCAGTCGGACCTCGCGGAGCTCCTCGGGACCTCCCAGGGCGCCGTCACGCGCATCGAGCAGGGCAAGCAGAACCTCAGCCTCGACATGCTCGCCAAGATCGGTGACGCGCTCGACTCCGAGTTCGTCTCGCTCGGCCACTCCGGCCCCCAGCACCTGCGCATCGTCGGCGGCCAGAAGCTCACCGGCTCCATCGACGTCAAGACCTCGAAGAACGCCGCGGTGGCGCTGCTCTGCGCCGCCCTGCTCAACCGGGGTCGCACGACGCTGCGCAACCTGGCCCGCATCGAGGAGGTCAACCGCATCCTCGAGGTGCTCGCCTCGATCGGCGTCAAGACGCGCTGGCTGCCCGACAGCAGCGACCTCGAGATCATCCCGCCGGCCGTGCTCAACCTCGACGACATCGATGTCGCGGCCGCCCGTCGCACGCGCACCGTGATCATGTTCCTCGGCCCCCTGCTCCACGAGCACGAGGCCTTCCAGCTGCCGTACGCCGGTGGCTGCGACCTCGGTACCCGCACCGTCGAGCCCCACATGGCGGCGTTGCGGTCCTTCGGTCTCGAGGTCACCGCGACCCACGGCTTCTACGAGGCGCGCTCCGACCGCTCCGTCGGCCCGGATCGAGCGATCGTGCTCACCGAGCGCGGCGACACCGTCACCGAGAACGTCCTCATGGCCGCGGCCCGCCACGCCGGCACCACCATCATCCGCAACGCGAGTCCCAACTACATGGTCCAGGACCTGTGCTTCTTCCTCGAGAAGCTCGGGGTCCGGATCGACGGGATCGGGACCACGACGCTGACGGTCCACGGTGTGGCCCAGATCGACGTGGACGTCGAGTACGCCCCCAGCGAGGACCCCATCGAGGCCATGAGCCTCATCGCCGCCGCTGTCGTCACCGACAGCGCCATCACGATCCGACGCGTGCCGATCGAGTTCATCGAGATCGAGCTCGCGACGCTCGACGGCATGGGGATGAAGTACGACCTCACGCCGGAGTACACGTCGGCCAACGGCAAGACCCGCCTCGTCGACCTCACGACCATCCCCGGTCCGCTCCACGCCCCGATCGACAAGATCCACCCGATGCCGTTCCCGGGCCTCAACATCGACAACCTGCCGTTCTTCGCCCTCATCGGCGCGGTCGCCGAGGGCAGCACGATGATCCACGACTGGGTCTACGAGAACCGCGCGATCTACCTCACCGAGCTGACGAAGGTCGGGGCCAAGGTGCAGCTGCTCGACCCGCACCGTGTCATCGTCGAGGGGCCGACCCGCTGGCGTGCGGCCGAGGTCGTGTGTCCGCCGGCGCTGCGTCCCGGGGTCGTCGTGCTGCTCGCCATGCTTGCCGCGCCCGGCACGTCGGTGCTGCGCAACGTCTACGTCATCAACCGCGGCTACGAGGACCTCGCCGAGCGCCTCAACGCCCTCGGCGCGACGATCGAGGTCTTCCGCGACATCTGAGTGGGACCTCGCGGGATCGTCCGCGTCAGGCCGTGTCGCGCGCCGGCCGTGGAGCGGCAGCGGTTCGGCGAGCGCCGTCATCGAGGGCGGTTGCCGTCTCGACGAGCTCGCCGAGCGTGTCGACGAAGCGGGCCGCCGGCGCTCCGTCGACGACGGCGTGGTCGAAGGTCAGCGTGAGGGGCAGTCGCGGCCTCGCGACGACGGCCCCCGACTCCACCGTGGGTCGTTCGGTGACGCTGCCCACGGTGACGATCACGGTCAGCGGGGCCAGCGGGATCGCCCAGCCCCAGGTGTGTGCGAACATGCCCAGGGACGTCACGCCGATCGCAGGACCGAAGCGCGCCGAGACTCCTGGTCGAGCCCCTGCGGCGCGGATGGCCGCCCGTCGTAGTGGTCCCGGCAGTCGCAGCATCGCGGCCATCGGGCGGGTGACCTCGTGCGGCGGAGCCTGCCCGACCTTGGCCTCGTGGAGCAGCGCCGTGGTCTCGGCGCACGTGAGCCGGTCTGCTCCCGGGACGACGACGACATCGAGGGCAGGGCGGTCGGGTGTGCCGCGCTCGATCGTGGCACCGATGTCGACGCGGTCGAAGCAGACCAGCCGACCACCGGCCCGGCGGGCGTTCAGCTCCGGGTGCAACGACACGGCCCGCGCGACCGAGGCGATGACGAACCCGGTCCACGAGACGCCTTCCTCCGGATCCGCCCGCATCCGCTCCGCGGCCGTCGTGACGTCGAGCTCGACGAGCGCGTGCACCTGGAACCGACGGCTCGCCCCGGCAAGCCGGTCGAGGACGGGCTGGCGTCCCGTCGGCATCCGACGGACGACATAGCCCACTGGAAGGGTGTGGTCCCCGCTCACCGCAGGCCCTCCCAGAACGCCCGCTCCCAGACACGAGGGTCGTCGACCACAGCGCTGGGGGTGTCGAAGCGCATCGTCCTGCGGTGGTCCGTGTCGTATGCCGCCCAACCCGGGTCTCCGGTCGACGCGAAGGCCACCCAGGCGGAGTGCATCGTCCGCGCCAGCTCCTGGGGCGGGTCCGCTCCGAGCAACGGCCCGAAGAGTGGCGTGTCGCCCCTCGCCGTGTCGAAGACGAAGGGGACCTCGAGGGCGTGCACCGCGCCGAGTCCCGGCGCACCCCAGGCGAACTCGTACATGTAGGTCCCGGCCTGAGCTCCCGGGGAAGGCGCGGGTGAGCGGGCGTACGCGTGCGCCTCGGCGAGTCTGATGGCGGGGATCCGCATCCACCAGTCCGTCTGCACCGCAGCCAGCAGGTCACCGGGAACGGCTCGCGGGTAGTGCGCCCGGTAGGCGTGCAGCGCGACCTGCGGGTCGAGGCCGTAGGCCTCGAGACACTGGTGGCCATGGGTGCTGACCGGCCCGCACAGGATGTCGTCGGTGATCCCGGCGAACGCTCCACTCACCATGAGCCACAGCCGCCAGTCCTCGGTGTTGGTGCCGATGAGGACGTCGACGTCGGCGGCCGAGCCCGCGGCGATCCGGTCGATCGGTCGCCCCGGAAGCACCGACCCGTCGACGACGGGCTGCCAGGGCATCGTGCTCGTCACCACCGCTGGGCCCCAGCGCTCCGGGTCCGGGTCGGCGAGCAGGTCACGCTTCAGGTCGGCCTGGGCCGTCAGCAGCCGCGCGACCCCGGTGCCTGCGATGGCCTCGCGCGTCGGCGGGACGCCGAGGCGGTGGGCGAGGTCGTGGGCGATGCTCAGGGCGTGCTCGGGCTCGCTCACGTGGTGCGCGGCACCGCTCTGCAGCACGGCTCGGCGGAAGAGTCCCGCGGCCTCCGGCATCGCCAGCAGGCAGCCGATGCTCATCGCCCCGGCCGACTCCCCGAAGACGGTCACGCGGCCCGGGTCGCCGCCGAACTCCGCGATGTTGTCGCGCACCCAGGCCAGGGCTGCGACCTGGTCGAGCAGACCGAGGTCGGCGATGCCGTCGTCGAGATACAGGAAGCCCTCTGCGCCGGGGCGCCAGTTGATGACGACGCACACGACCCCGTCACGTGCGAACTGTCGTCCGTCGTACGCCGCCGTCGAGCTGAGCTCGAACATGCCGCCCTGGATCCAGACCATCACCGGCCGACCGCCCGGACCGGGCTCGGGCGTCCAGATGTTGAGGTTGAGGTAGTCCGAGGACGGGGCAGCGCGTCGCACCTGCTCGAAGGCGCCGGTGACGTCGTCCCAGCTCTCCCCCGCTCCGGCCGGCGGCCCACCCGACGACGGTGGCGCCACCTGAGGCGGCTCGGCACCCGGCCTCGTCGCGTCGCGGACGCCCTGCCACGGGTCCGGTGGCCGGGGTGGCCGGAGCCGAGCGGCTCCGACGGGTGGTGCGGCATAGGGGATGCCGAGGAACGTGTGCACCCCCTCGTGCTCGAAGCCCTGCACCGTCCCACATCTCGTCCTCACGACGGTCTCCACCCCTTCATCGTCGAGCGGACGACGCGGCGCGGGCCAGAGGCGAAGGTCCCGGTGCGGCGGCAGGTCCGCGACCGCCGCCGGGACCCTTTCGCACGCGGTGACCGAAGGTGAGCGGGACCCACATGGGTTGCCGGGTTTTGTGTCAGGTCACCACACAGGTGGCTCCGGATCGCCTACCTAGTCTTCCCGCATGGCCGACGCCCGCACCGACGCACGCGACGACGCCCCGGACCGCCAGCAGCGCGGCTCCCTGGCGGTCAACGACCCCATCGACCTCACCGGGCGCACGGCGCTCGTCACCGGCGCTGCGAGCGGCATCGGGGCAAGTGTCGCGCGGGCCCTCGCGACCGCCGGCGCCAAGGTGCACGCCGTCGATCGGGACGAGGAGGGCCTCGCAGCCCTGGCCGAGAACTCGGGCGTCGCCACGATCACGGCGGACCTCGCCGACCTCGATGCCTTGGCCGACCTGCCCACAGAGGTCGACATCCTCGTCAACAACGCCGGCATCCAGCACGTGAGCCCCATCGAGGACTTCCCGCTCGACCGCTTCGACTTCATCCTCGACCTCATGCTCACCTCGCCGTTCCGGCTGATCCGGCAGAGCCTCCCGCACATGTACGACCGCGGGTGGGGTCGCGTCGTCAACATCTCCAGCGTCCACGGCCTGCGTGCCAGCGCCTTCAAGTCGGCCTACGTCACCGCCAAGCACGGGCTCGAAGGACTCTCGAAGGTCGTCGCGCTCGAGGGGGCCCCGCACGGCGTCACCTCGACGTGCATCAACCCCGCCTACGTGCGGACGCCCTTGGTGGAGAGGCAGATCGCCGACCAGGCGCGCACCCACGGCATCCCCGAGTCCGAGGTCGTCGAGAAGGTCATGCTGGCGCCCGTCGCGGTCAAGCGCCTCGTCGAGCCCGACGAGGTCGCGGCGCTCACGCTCTTCCTGTGCGGACCGGCATCGGGCTCGATGAGCGGCACGTCGTTCTCGATGGACGGCGGCTGGACGGCCCACTGAACGGGCCCAGCCCGCTGTCGCCCCGTTCACCCGACCCACCCGAGACCCGACCCGCCTAGGATCTGCCCGTGGCCACCCGCAGCGAGACGCAGCCGCCCGCCGAGCACGTGGGCACCGAGCAGGCCGACCAGGTCATCGCCCTGCTCGAGCTGCTCGCCGCCGACGCCACCGTCGCCGAGATCGCCGCCGCTGACGCCCCGGCCGAGGCCCGGGACCTGGCCCTGCGCATCACGAGCGCCCGCGAGGTCCACCAGCACCGCGAGGCCGGCCTCGCGGCCCTGCTCGACACGGCCCGTGAGCTCGCGACCGAGAGCGACCCGGGCTCGGTGCTCGACGCGATCGTCCGCCGGGCCCGCCGCCTCGTCGGCACCGACCTCGCCTACCTCACGCTCTACGACCCCGACGCCGGCGACACCTTCATGCGGGCCACCGACGGGTCCGTCTCGGCGGCGTTCCAGTCCGTGCGTCTGGCGCTCGGGGCCGGCCTCGGCGGTCTCGTCGCCTCGACCCACAAGCCCTACTGGACCGCCGACTACTGGGCCGACGAGCGCTTCCGGCACACCAACGCCATCGACGGGGCCGTGGGCGAGGAGGGCATCATCGCGATCTGCGGGACGCCCCTCATCGTCGAGAAGCACTTCGTCGGTGTGCTCTTCGCAGCCAACCGGTCGTCGCGCCCGTTCACCCGCGAGGAGGTCGGACTCCTCGGCAACCTCGCCACCCTGGCCGCGGTGACCCTCGTGCAGACACGCGCCCTCGCCGACGCCGAGAACGCGCTGGCCGCCCTCTCGGACGCCCACGAGACCGTGCGGCAGTATGCCGAGGGCGTGGAGAAGGCCGCCGCGGCCCACGACCGCTTCGCCTCCCTCGTGCTCGGCGGCGGTGGGGTCGACGACATCACGCACGCCCTCGCCGAGCTGCTCGGAGGGTGGGCCGTGCTCGTCGACGAGAACGGGCATCGCCACAGCTCGTCCGGCCCGGCGCCGGAGCACGACCCTGCCGGTGGCGACCCGTTCGCGGCCCTCAACGCGCTTCCCGGCCTGGCCGCCGGTCGCCTCGTCGAACGGGACGGTGTCTATGCCGTCGCCGTCACCGCAGCCCGCGAACGGCTCGGCACGATCTACGTCGGCGGCCCGACCCTCAGCGACTCGGACCAGCGCACCGTCGAGCGCGCCGGTGTCGTCACCGCCCTCGTCCTGCTCTTCGAGCGCCAGGCCGCCGACGCCAGGCAGTCCGCCCGCAACCGACTCGTCAGCGACCTCGTCAGCGCGCGCGGCTCGCGCGAGGAGCGCCTCGCGCTCGCCCGCGCCGTCGGCTTCGACCCCCAGCGACCCTTCTGCCTGCTCGTGCTCCGCGGCGACGAGCCGACCGGGCATCGGGCCCTGCTCATCTCCGCCAGTGCCGCCACCGGTGAGGCCTCGCTCGTCGGCTCCCACGACGGCGACGTCATCGCCCTCGTGCCCGGCACCGAGCCCGACGGCCTGGCCCGCGCCGTGGCCGCCCGGATCGGCAAGCGCACGTGCGTCACGGTGGCCGGTGTCGGTCCGGTCACCGACGTCGACGGGATCACCGAGGCGCACGAGGAGGGCCACCGCACCGTCGGAGCCCTCATCGCCCTCGGCCACCGGGGCAAGGGCGCCGCGGCGACCCAGCTCGGCTTCGCCGGGCTCATCGTGGGCTCGTCGCCGGACGTCGACGAGTACGTCCGCAAGCTGCTCGGCCCCGTCCTCGACTACGACGAGCGGCGCGGCACCGACCTCGTGGGCACGCTCGCGGCCTACTTCGCCGCGGGCGGCAGCCCACGCCACGCCGCGGGCACCCTCCACGTCCACGTCAACACGGTCTCGCAACGGCTCGAGCGCATCGCGGCCCTGCTCGGGGAGTCCTGGCAGCACCCCGACCACGCACTCGAGCTGCAGATCGCGCTGCGTCTCCGCGCGCTCCAGGCCCCAGCCTGACCCGTGCACGACAGCACGACAGCACGGTCAGCCGAGGCGCGAGACCTCCGGGAACGTCCACGTGCCGTCGAGGACCTCAGGCCGCGGGCGGTAGAGGCGCACGAGGTAGTTCCACCCCTCCGTGATACCGAGGCAGTTCGTCCGGCCGTCGCCGCACCCCCGAAGTGCACGGTCACGGAGCCGTCCGGGTCCCGGTCCGCCGTGAGGTTGTTGAGGCTGACGCGGCTTCCGTCGTCGGCGAAGTACCCGTCGCCGTCGTAGACGCTGACCGACCAGAAGCCGTCGACAGGGACGTCACGCACCGTGAGCCGGTACTCCCCCACGGGCAGGTCGGGACTGACGTTGACGTACGTCGCCTCGTCGGACGGGAGGCCACCCCAGCCGGCCGCGGTACCCAGGAGGTGGCGCACCGGGTCGACGTCCTGTCGTGCGCCGAAGGCCCGGTCGAAACCCGGGTAGTCCTTGGCCAGCTCCAGGAGCGCGCCCCGTGTCCGGTCGAGGGATCCGTCGTCGTAGTCCGGCGCCGTGAACGGGCTCGCTGAACTGGCCGAGAGGGTGATGGCGTCCTGGACGGCGTTGACGGCCGCGACGTCGTCGGGGTCGGCCGGGTCGACGAGCGTCCTGATCGCGACGCACACGAAGTCGGTGTCGAAGCGGTCTGTCGTGAGCTCGTACGTGCCGGCCTCGTGGAACACGGCGTTCACGTAGTGGTCGCGGTTGACGACCATGGCGGAGAGGTACCGGTCTCCCGTGTCGGGGAGGCTGAGGGCCGCGCGGCTCGTGATGTCGACGATCGCCGCGCTGTAGAGCGTGTCGCGGTTCATCCGGATCACCGGCTGGTGGTCGAGCGGTGTGGGCACCCGGGAGTGGTTGAGCTGGTTGACGCCGCCGGCATCCCGGGCGATCGCGGTGAACATCCGGTCGGTCTCGGCGCGGGCGAACGTGTCTGCATTGACGTGGATACCGGTCATGACGGCAGGATCGGCCGACGTGCGCCAGGCGGGCATCACCCACAGACGGTGAACGCTTTCCCGGTAGTCGTCAGCTCGTGAGGAGGAGGCGGTCGACGGCGTCGACGACTGATGCGACGCCCGGGTCCCCGAGGATGACGTCGTAGTGGTTCGCGTCGACCCGGGTCGTCCGCACGCCCTCCGGCAGGTGCAGGGCCGCGAGCCGTGACTCGTCGTAGAGCCCCTGCGGCTCGTCGAGCAGGCCGCGCTCGGCCCACACGAGCTCGGCCCGGACCCCCTCCCCGACCGCGGTCGCGAGGCCGGCGTGGGTCTCGCGGTCGGCCATGACGTCGGCGCCGTCGGCACGGACGGCCTCGAGCACGCACGTGCTGCGCCACTGACCGTCGGAGGGATCCTGCACGAGGTCGTGCTCGATGTAGGCCCGAGCGGCGTCGCCACCGGGCCCGTGCAGCACCGGTCCGAGGGCCGGGTGCCCCATCCAGAAGCCGAGGTATGCCGCCGGATCGGCGAAGCGCATCGACAGCCGGTCCATGGCCGGCCCGATCACCGACTGGAGAGCGGCGTCGACGTCGAGGTCGTCGGGCACGGGAAAGGCCAGGCCCCCGTCGACGAGCACGGCCGCCGGGAACCGCTCGGGATGCCGGGCCGCGGCGAGGGCCGCGATGAACGCCCCCATGGAGTGGCCGACGAGCACCGGGGCGGAGCCGAACACGGTGGCGATCGAGGTCAGGTCGTCCACGTGTGCACCGAGACCGTAGGGTCCCGGCGCCGAGCGGCTGTCGCCGCGTCCACGCAGGTCGGGCGCGAGGAAGCGCACACCGCCGGGCCCGTGGCGACGACCCACCTCGTCGGCGACCCGGCGCCACGACAGGCCGTTGGCCGTGATGCCGTGGACGGCGAGCACGACGGGCGCGTCGGGCGCCGGCGTGCCCAGGCTCAGGTCGTGGATGGCGAGGCTTCCCTCGGGCAGCTCGATGACGAACGCGGACGGTGTGGTGCTCATCTGGACCCTGACCTCCTGATCAGTCTGCCGCCGAGCCCGGTGAGGCCCGACGGAGCGAAGTAGACCACGACGACGAAGAAGACGCCGAGGATGAACAACGGCTGCGACAGGACCTGGCGCACGACGACGGGCAGGTCCTGCAGGAACGCGGCGTTGCTGACCTCGACGAGCCGGGCATCGGCATACGTGTAGAGCACGCCGCCGACGAGGGCGCCCCAGCGGCTGCCCGCACCTCCGAGCACGACCATGACGAGGAGGGACAGGGTGAACTCCGAGGTCGTCAGGTGGGGGTTCGAGCCGCCGAGCACGAGGGCGTGGACGACCCCGCCGAGGGCTCCGAGGGACGACCCGACGACGATGGCGAGCAGCTTGACGCGGTAGGTCCCGAAGCCGAGGACCGCGGCGCGCTGCTCGTTCTCGCGGACGGCCGCCATCGCGTGCCCGGCCCGCGACCGCACGAGGGCCGTGACGACGACCCAGGCCACGACGACGAAGGACAGCGCCAGCCAGTAGCGGTAGGGCGCGTTGGCGACGCCGACGAGCAGGTCCGGCACGGCGTCGCGGTCGAGCGGGCGTCCCTCCTCACCGCCGGTCACGCCTCCCGGGTTGCGCATGACGATGATCGAGGCGGCCTGGGCGAATGCGAGGGTCACCATCGCGAAGGCGATACCGCCGACGCGCAGCGCGATCGCGCCGACGACGAGGGCGAGCCCCGTGGAGAGGGCCAGAGCGACGAGCACCGCGAGCGGAAGGGGCAGGGCCCACGTCGAGAGGGAGATCGTCAGCAGATAGCTGCCGGCCGCGACGAAGAGGGCGTGCCCGAAGCTGAGCAGGCCGGTCCGGCCGAAGAGCACGTCGTAGCTCAGGGCGATGCCACCGATCACGAGACACGTCGCGAGGAGCTGCATCGAGCCCGGCCCGTTGACCCGGCCCGGGAGGACGCCCGGCAGCTCGACCGGAAGGTAGGGCAGGTAGGCGAGCACGGCCAGCACGACGACGGCGAGCAGCGCCCGGACGGTCCGGCGCGCGCCGTCGCCCACCCCCGACGCCACGGGCGTCACCGTCCCGGCCACCACTTCCGGGGTCGTGGATGGCGTATGCGGCTGCGTCAGGTGGTCCGTGGGCGACGTCATGCCGTCGCTCCCTTCAGCGAGGTCGGTCGGAGCAGGAGCACCAGCGCGAGGAGCAGCACGACCGACAGGTCGCCGACCCCGCTCGCCGCGTAGTAGTTCGCGAGCTGCTGGACGAGCCCGACGACGACGGCGGCGACCGCGGTGCCCGTGAGGGAGCCCATGCCGCCGATGACGACGACGATGAAGGCGAAGATGAGCAGCGAGCCGCCCTGCGCGGGTGACACGGCCCCGGCGTACTGCGAGTAGAGCACCCCGGCGAGACCCGCCGCGGCACCGCCGAGGGCGAAGACGGTGGTGAAGGTCCGGTGCACGTTGATGCCGAGGGCCTCGACCATCGTCCGGTTCTCGACGCCCGCGCGGATCACGAGGCCGAGGCGGGTCAGGTGAAGGAGCGCGAGAAGCCCGGCGAAGAGCGCGGCGGCGACGAGCAGGTAGACGAAGCGGTCATTGGGCAGCCGTGCGCCGAGGACGTCCGTCGTCCCGCTCATCCACGCAGGCGACTCGACCGGCCGCGGGTCCGCGCCCCAGATCCCCTGTGCAGCAGCCACGCCCGCGAGGGCAAGGCCCACCGTGACGAGGACCTGCTGGATGTGATGGCGGTAGAGCGGCCGGATGAGGACGACCTCGACCACGAGACCGACGACAGCCCCGACCGTGACGGCCACGAGCACGCCGACCACGAGGCGTCCGGCCACCGGCCAACCGACGGGCAGGGCACCCATCGTCAGCCACGCGGCATACGCCCCGGCCGTCATGAAGACGCCGTGGGCGAAGTTGAGCACGCCCATGAGCCCGTAGATCAGGCTGAGCCCGCTCGCCGCGATGAAGTAGAGGGCCCCCAGGCCGAGGCCCGTGACGAGGAGCAGGACGAGGTCGCTCATGCCACACCCGCCCGCCGCATCGAGACCCCGAGCAGCTCGCGGGTCAGGTCCGCGTCCGCGACGAGGTCGGCGGTGGCGCCACGGTGCACGACGGCTCCGGCGTCCAGCACGACGACCCGGTCCGCGATGCGACGCACGAGCGGGAGGTTCTGCTCGACGAGCAGGATGGGGGTCGTGCGGGCCACCTCGGCGAGCACGTCGGCGACCTCGGTCACGAGCTTCGGGGCGAGGCCCTTGGTGGGTTCGTCGATGAGCAGGAGGACGTTCTCCCGAAGCAGGACCCTGGCCAGCGAGACCATCTGCTGCTGGCCCCCCGAGAGGGTGCCGGCCCGCTGGCCGCGCCGGGACACGAGGTCCGGGAAGAGCCTGGCCACCACGGGGGCGTCGACCCCACGGTCCGGGTCGACGAGGCGCAGGTTCTCCTCGACGGTGAGACCCCCGAAGACCTCTCGGTCCTCGGGGACGTAGCCGATGCCTCCACGGACGATGCGTGCGGTCGTCCGGCCCTGGATCTCGGTGCCCTCGAGCAGGATCCGGCCGGTGCGCGGGGCCAGCCCGATGATCGACCTGAGCGTCGTCGTCTTGCCGACGCCGTTGCGCCCGAGCAGCGCCGTCACACCGGTGGCGGGGACGTCGAAGGACACGCCCTGAAGGATGTGGGACCCGCCGTAGCGGACGTGGACATCCTCGAGGGCCAGGACGGGAGCTGCCTCCGACGACTCGGGTGCGGATGGGTTGCGTTCGGTCACAGGGCTTCTCCCAGGTAGGCCTGCTGGACCCGCTCGTCGGCGGTCACCTCGGTCGGGGCACCGACGGCGAGCAGCTGCCCGTGGTGCAGGACGGCGACACGGTCGGCGAGGCCCAGCACGACGTGCATGTGGTGCTCGACCATCGCGACGGCGACCCCCGAGTCCCGGACCTCGCCGATGATCTCGCTCAGGCCGTCGACGTCCTCTGCGGACACGCCCGCCATCGGCTCGTCGAGGAGCAGCACGGCGGGCTCGGAGGCGAGGGCCATGGCGAGCTCGAGCTTGCGACGGTCCCCGTGCGAGAGGTCACGAGCGAGCGTCTGCGCGCGACCCGGCATACGCACTCGGGTCAGGAGGGCCTTGATCTGGCCCGACGATGCCGGTCCGGCGCCGCGGAAGGGCGAGAACGCCGCCGGCCCGGCGGCCTGGATGGCGAGACGGACGTTCTCTCCCGCGGTCAGACCGTCGAAGAGTGCCGACGTCTGGAAGGAGCGCGCCAGTCCCAGACGGGCGCGCCGGGTGGCGCTCGCTCCGGTGACGTCCTTGTCCTGCAGGATGATCCGGCCGGAGGACGGACTGGTCACCCCACTGAGGATGTTGACGAGCGACGACTTGCCCGCGCCGTTGGGGCCGATGATGCCGAGCAACTCACCGGCCCCGACGGTCAGGGAGACGTCGTCGAGGATCTGGGCGCCACCGACCTTCCAGCCGACGGCCTCTGCGCTGATCACGACGGAGGGTGCCCGATCACTTGAAGGGGGTGACGGGCGGTGCGACGGTGGCCGCGTCGAGGGTGTCGACGAGCTGTGGCACCACGTTGCTGCCGTCCTTCTTCAGGGTGGCCGTGAACATCGGCTGGAGGAGCGCGTGGTCCTCGGCTCGGATCTCGAGCGAGCCCTTGGGACCGTCGAACGTCCAGCCCTCGAGGGAGGTCACCATCTTGTCGACGTCGTCTCCCCCGGCCTCGAGCGCGTGGACGATCATCTGGCCGGCGACGAAGCCGTCGTTGGTGAACAGGTCGACGGTGGCGCCCTGCTTCTTCAGGCCGGCGTCGAGCGCCTGGTAGGCGGTGTTGTCCGCCGCACCCTCGAAGAAGTGGGAGAGGAAGTTGATCTTCGTCGCGACCTCGCCGAAGAGGGCGTGCGTCGCCTTGATGTCGAGCCCGGTGACGACCTTCGTGGAGTCGAAGACGCCCTGCTGGCCGAGGGTGGTCCACATCGCCGTCGCGTTGGCACCGGCCCAGGCGACGAAGAGCAGGTCAGGGGCTGCGCCCTTGACCTTGGTCGCGAAGGGAGTCAGGTCGGTCGCGGCCGAGGGCACCTCGACGGCGCTCACCGTTGCCCCCTTGGCTCCGAGGATGGCCGTCACGGCGGCGACGTTCGCCTTGCCGAACGCGCTGTCCTGCGCGAGCACCGTGACCTTCTTGCCCTTGACGTCACCGAGGATGCTGCCCGCGGTCGCGACGTCCTGGTAGGTCTGGCGACCCGACCGGAAAGTGTAGCGGTTGGCACCGGTCACGGCGTCGGCGGCAGCCGGGCCCGAGATGAAGAGCACCTTGTTGTCCTTGGCCAGCGGCGCGACCTGCAGGGCCACGCCGCTCGACGTCGAGCCCGCGATGATCGTGTTGCCCTGCCCGATGAGATCGGTCGCCGAGGCCACGGCCTTGGCCGGGTCGCCCGCGTCGTCCTGCTCGGTGATCTGGATCGTGTGACCGGCGACCGCGCCGGTGCCCTTGGTGGCGAAGTCGATGCCGGCCGTGAGGCCCTGCCGGTACTGCCCGCCGTAGCTGGCCAGCGGGCCCGACTTCGAGTAGACGAGGCCGACCTTGTACGGGGCGCCGGCACCGCCGGAGGCAGCCCCCGTGCCGTTGTCGGCAGCCGGTGCGCCCGGCTGGCCGGGAGAGCCGCAGGCCGCGACCGACAACGTGATCATGGCGCTCGCGAGCGCGAGACTCCACCGCTTGGACACCGACGTCCTCCACCTCTGGTGGGCGCTCGCGCCTTTGCTGCAACGAGATCCGTTGACGCCCAACCGTTTCGGCGAAAGTAGTTCAGCCTCGAACGGCCCGCGGTGGGACCGGAGACCACAAAGCAGGTGTCGGCATGTGTCTCGCCCCTACTCAGCGAGGGCGGTCGGCGACGACCCAGGATGCGGCAGCGCTGGCCGCGGCCACGGTGAGGACCGCCGGCCACGCACCGATCTTCTTCGCCAGCACGTGCGAGGCGCCGAAGCCACCGAGGTAGACGGCCGCGAGACCCGCGGCGCCGGCTCCCCCGGCCTTGGCGACCCAGCTACGTCCGGCATAGAGGCCGGCCGCACCGAGCACGACGCCTCCGAGGGGTCGGATGCCGCTCTCGCGGGCGACGACGTAGCCGCCGACGAGCCCGAGGGCAGCGATGGGGGCGGTCGTCACGTCGGCTGCGTCCCGAAGCTTCATGTCAGAGCCTCGGCTCGAGGTCCGCGACGACCTGGTCGCCGGTCAGGCCGAGCTCCTCGAGGATCTGGCCGCGAGAGGCGTGGTCGAGGAAGCGCTTCGGGATGCCGTACGTGTGGACGGGCACGTCGACGGTCGCCTCGCGCAGCGCGAGGGTCACGGCCGCGCCGACCCCGCCGCTGACGAGGTTGTCCTCGACGACGGCGACCGCCTTCGCCCGGCGGGCGAGGGCGACGACGTCGTCGCTGACGGGCAGCACCCACCGCGGGTCGACGACGCGGACGGTGAGTCCGTGAGCGGCGATCTTCTCGCCGGCCTCGATGGCGAGCCCGGCGAAGGCACCGACGCCCACGACGAGCAGGTCGACGTCGTCACCGGCGTTCTCGAAGAGCACGTCGACGTCGCCGATCGAGCGGACGGCGGTCAGCGGGTCGGCGACGTCGCCCTTGGGGAACCGGATCACCGTCGGGCCGTCGGAGACGTCGACGGCCTCACGCAGCTGGAGTCGGACCTGCTCGCCGTCGCGGGGCGCGGCGAGGCGCAGCCCGGGCACGATCGAGGTGAGCGTCATGTCCCACATCCCGTTGTGCGATGCGCCGTCGCTGCCGGTGACACCGGCCCGGTCGAGGATGAGGGTGATGCCGGCCCGGTGGAGCGCGCAGTCCATGAGGAGCTGGTCGAAGGCCCGGTTGAGGAAGGTCGCGTAGACGGCGACGACCGGGTGCAGGCCCGCGTAGGCGAGCCCGGACGCCATCGTGACGGCGTGCTGCTCGGCGATGCCGACGTCGAAGACGCGGTCGGGATAGGCGGCGGCGAAGCCGTCGAGGCCGACCGGGATGAGCATGGCGGCAGTGAGGGCGACGACGTCGGGGCGCTCGGCCCCGATGGCCACCATCTCCTCGTTGAACTCGTCGGTCCAGATGCGCCCCGAGACCTCGAACGGGAGGCCGGTCTCGGGGTTGAACTTGCCGACGCCGTGGAACTGGTCGGCCTCGTCGTCGATGGCCGGCTGGTAGCCGCGGCCCTTCTGGGTGATGACGTGCACGATGACGGGGCCGCCGAAGTCCTTGGCCTTGGCCAGTGCCCGCTCGAGCGCCTGCTCGTCGTGGCCGTCGACGGGACCGATGTACTTGAGGCCGAGGTCCTCGAACATGCCCTGCGGGGCGACGATGTCCTTGATGCCCTTCTTGACGCCGTGGAGCGTCTCGAACATCGCGCCGCCGACGACCGGCGTCTTGGCGAGTGACCGCTTGCCCCAGTCGAGGAACCGCTCGTAGCCACGGGTCGTGCGCAGCGTGGCGAGATGGTCGGCGAGCCCGCCGATCGTCGGCGCGTAGGAGCGCTCGTTGTCGTTGACGACGATGACGAGCGGCAGGGTCTTGTCGACGGCGATGTTGTTGATCGCCTCCCATGCCATGCCCCCGGTCAGTGCGCCGTCACCGATGACCGCGACGGTGTGCCGGTCGCTCTCTCCCGACAGCCGGCGGCCCTTGGCGATGCCATCGGCCCACGAGAGCGCGGTCGAGGCGTGCGAGTTCTCGACGACGTCGTGCTCGGACTCGGCGCGGCTCGGGTAGCCGGAGAGCCCGCCCTGCTTCTTGAGCTTGCTGAAGTCGTGCCGCCCGGTGAGCAGCTTGTGCACGTAGGCCTGGTGGCCCGTGTCGAAGACGAGGGTGTCGCGAGGCGACTCGAAGACCCGGTGCAGCGCGATCGTCAGCTCGACGACGCCGAGGTTCGGGCCGAGGTGTCCACCGGTCTTGGAGACCTCGGTGACGAGAAAGGTGCGGATCTCCTCGGCCAGCGCCGGCAGCTGGGTCGCCGGTAGCGCCTTGAGTGCCGCGGGGCTCGTGATCGTCTCCAGCAGGGCCACGCTGCCTCGTCCTCTCGGTGGTGTCTCGACCCACTCGGGTGGGTCGATCGAGTCTACGGGTCAACGTCCAGCGGCTCCCAACCGTGCGCACGAGGCCCTGTCGGTCTCGTCACACGACCTCCACCCGGCAACCCGACGCCCGACGTCCCGGCTGACGCGCTCAGAGGCGGGGCGCGAAGACCTTGCCCTGGAGCGCCTCGTGGAGCAGCCGCGCCGAGCGCGAGGCCGCCAGCAGCCGGATCCCCTCGGCCTCGATCTGCCCGAGGATCTCGGTCAGGGCGTCTGCCGGCACGTGCGGCCCGATGGCGACGCGTGCCTCACGCCACGCGTCCCGCATCGCCACGACCTGCCCGTCGAGGTGCCGACCGGCCAGCCACGCGAGCGCGATCGGGTGACGCCGCCACCCGGCATACGCGCGGTAGTCGGGCGGGCACTGGTCGAGCAGCCACAGCACGGCGCGGTCCTCCCAGCCGGGCGTGTGGGCCGGCGGGACGCCAGGCGGCCACCCCGGTGGGGTGTGTCCTCGAGACGCAGAGGAGGTCGGAGTCGGCATGCTCCCAGTCTGCCTCGCCTACTCTCGGAGCATGACGACGGTCAGCTGGGTCACGGCCTTCCTCGACCTCCCTCCCGACGTCCACGCGGCGGGCACCCACTTCTGGTCGGCAGTGACGGGGTATGCCGTGTCGCCGGCTCGCGGGGACGACGCGGAGTTCACGACGTTGCTCCCACCGGTCGGTGACCCCTACCTCAAGATCCAGCGCACCGCCGCCGACGATGCAGCCGTGCCCAGGATCCACCTGGACCTGCACGTCAGCTCGGCCGCAGAGTCAGCGGTCAGGGCTGCAGGGCTGGGCGCCGAGGTCGTCCACGAGTCGGAGCACGGGTACGTCGTGCTCCACTCCCCCGGCGGCTTCGTCTTCTGCTTCGTCCACGAGCCGCTCGCCCAACGTCCCTGGCCGACCCGGTGGCCCCAGGAGCACGAGAGTGTCGTCGACCAGGTGTGCCTCGACATCCCGGCCGCCGCCTACGAGACGGAGTGCACCTTCTGGTCCGAGCTGACCGGCTGGCCGCTGCGCGGGTCCGTGAGCCGCCCGGAGTTCCGCCACCTCGTGCGTCCGGACGGCATCCCGCTGCGGCTGCTCCTGCAGCGGCTCGTCGAGCCCGCGACCGGTCCGGTCACCGGCCACCTCGACCTGGCGTGTGACAACCGGCCGACCGAGGTCTCCCGACACGTGGGCCTCGGCGCGACCGTCGCGGCCGACCACGGCGGCGGGTGGACCACGCTCCGCGACCCGGCCGGCGCCCTCTACTGCATCACCGACCGCGACCCGAGGTCGGGCCTCGGTCGGTGACGCCCGAGGCCACGCCGGACCGGGCGTCAGGTCACCAGTTGGGTTCGTGTGCCGGCGCCGGGGGCAGCGGACGGTCGGCGGGCCGGATGACGTAGACGATGCCCCCGCTGTGCGGCACCCAGACGTTCTCGAACTGCTCCCGGTCGTAGACGACGCGCACCTGGTCGTCGCTCGCGACGAGGTGCGAGGCCGGGTCGTTGCACACGACGTCGCCGGACGGGGTGAAGCCGACGACGACCATGAGGTGGCCGTTCGTGCCGTAGCCCGCGCCCGTGAGCTCGCCCTTCTTGAACGACACCGACACGACGAGGGGATGCCTGCGGCGATGAACGCCTCGGCCTCGGTGAGAGTGCGCAGTCGCGTCACGAAACCACGGAGGTCGGCGCGTGTGGCGGCATACGCGGTGTTGAAGGGCCAGTTGCCGGCGCCGTCGTAGGTGTAGTCGAAGACGTTGCGTGCCGTGAAGTCGACCTGGGCGTCGACCGGCGGGTCGACCCACGCGGTCTCGGACGCCGTCGGCCCGGCGCCCCAGTAGGCGACGACCATCGACGTCGAGGTGGGTGAGCACCAGGCCTCGCCGCCGTTGTCCCACTGCGGGTAGTGCCCGACGTGGACCTCCTGCGAGTAGGTGGGGACGTCGAGGGTCGTGCCGCAGGCGGGTCCGTTGGGGCTGCGCGGCACCTTCTTGGCGTCGGGCAGGGCCGAGGCCATCGCCCCGACGACGGACACGCACGGCGTGTCGGAGGTGCCGCGGGGACGCAGGAGCCGGACCTCGAGCTGCCAGTCCGTCAGGGAGTAGCCGGTGCGGGTCGCGAGGGTGTCGGTGAAGACGGTCGCCACGGTGTCGCCCTGGCCGGCGACGGAGGTGCGGTGGATGCCGCCTCCGTCCGCGGGGTCCTCGGACGCCCAGCGGCCCAGGACGTAGTCCTTCGTCGTCGTGCCGGCGCTGGTGCCCCGGACGCGCACCTCGACCCACGAACCGCCGGGCGTCACGGCGTTCCACGAGGCGACGAGCTCGGTCAGGCCGAAGCCGGGCGCGACCACGGGCGAGGTCCAGGTCGCGACCTCGTACGTGACGGGAGTGCCCGCCGTGGCGTGCGGGTCGGTGTAGTCGAGGGTGCGGTCGAACGGCCCGAAGACGAGGTCGCTGCCCGACCAGGAGGTGTAGTGGACGTGCCGGTCGGCCCCGCCCTTCTTGCTCTCGGCCGCGCGGGCCCGCGGCGCGTCGGAGACCCCGACGAAGGCGGCGCCTGCGGCGGCGCCGGCGGCCGCACCAACGAGCAGCGAGCGACGGCTGGGCTGGAACGGGGCGGCTGAGACGGTCGAGCGACTGGGCATGGCACACCTTCCGGAGGGGGATCGCGCGGCCAGTCAACACCCGGTCCTCGCCCCGTGGGGCGTTGGCGTCGCAAATTCTCGCGATGAGGACGCGATGCGGAGGAAATTGACGCGTCAGCGCCAGTTCGGCTCGGAGGGCGAGGACGGCAGCGCGACGTCGCGCGGGTGCATGACGTAGGTCAGCCCTCCGTTGGTGCCGAGCCAGACCCGTTCGAACTGGTCGCGGCGGTAGACGCTGCGCACCTGCTCGTTGCTCGCGATGCGGTGGGAGTTGGGGTCGTTGGACACGACGTCACCCGCGTCCGTGAAGCCGACGACCGTCAGCAGGTGGCCGTTGGTCTCGTAGCCGGCCCCGTCGAGCTCGTCCTCGCGGAAGCCCACCGACACGACGAGCGGGATGCCCGCCGCGACGAACGCCTCGACCTCGGTGAGGTCGCGCAGGCGGGTCACGTAGGCACGCAGCCCCCGCGCGCCGGCATACGCGGTGTTGAAGGCCCAGTTGCCCGCCCCGCCGTAGGCCCGGTCGTAGACGCGACGCACGCCGTGCACGACCTCCGGGTCGGTGTCGTGCCCGACCCACGAGGCCTCGTCCCGTGACGGCGCTCTCCCCCAGTGCTCGAGGAGCATCGTCGTCGACGTCGGTGAGCACCACGACTGCCCGCCGTTGTCCCACTGGGGGAACGACCCGACGTGCAGCCGCTGCGAGTGCGGCGCGACCGCGACCTCGTGACCCTGCCCCACACCGGGTCGGCTCGTCGACTCGTCAGGCGTGACGGTGAAGCGTGAGGCCGCGCCGGCGACGAGCGTCACCGTGGGCCAGACGATCCCGTCATCCGGGAGTGCGAGGGCCGTGACCCGCAGCTGCCACCGGTCGACGCCTCGTCCCGGCGCGGACAGCCAGGTGTCCGTCGAGACGCTCCCCGGCTCGAAGGTCTGTCCGGGCACCGTGGTCCGGGTGATCGGCGACTCCCCCGCCGGGTCGTCCTCGGCCCACCGCGCGAAGGTGAACCACGGCGTCCAGCCGGCGTCGTCGGCCACCCGCCCCTCGACCCGGAGCCACGTGCCGGCCGGCGTCCGGGCGTTCCACGACGGGATGAGCTCCGTTGCGGCGAAAGGGGACTCGACGACCGGTGACTCCCAGACCCGCGCGCGGTAGGTCATCGCCTCGGCTCCGTCGACGTGGACGTCGGCATAGTCGACGTCGGGTGCCGGGGACCAGTCGAAACCGGTCTCCCACACGGTCAGGATGGCGTGTCGCTCAGTCACGCGACGAGCATGCCATCCGAGTGCGCATGCCGTCCGGCCGGGTCCCCGAGCGCCCGCACACGGCGACGGGCCCGCATGCCGTGGCGTACGGCATACGGGCCCGGCGGGCTGGGCTGGCCTGCGGGTCAGCTGTTGACGAGCGACCTCAGGACGTACTGGAGGATGCCGCCGTTGCGGTAGTAGTCGGCCTCACCCGGGGTGTCGATGCGCACGACGGCGTCGAACGGGGTCGTCTCACCCGACTCCTTGGTGGCGACGACCTTGACGGTCTTGGGCGTCGTGCCCTCGTTGAGGGCCGTGATGCCGGTGACCGAGAAGGTCTCGGTGCCGTCGAGGCCGAGCGAGTCGGCGTTCTGGCCGGCCGGGTACTGCAGCGGGATGACGCCCATGCCGATGAGGTTGGAGCGGTGGATGCGCTCGTAGCTCTCGGCGATGACGGCCTTGACGCCGAGCAGGCTCGTGCCCTTGGCGGCCCAGTCGCGCGAGGAGCCGGAGCCGTACTCCTTGCCCGACAGGATGACGAGCGGGGTGCCGGCAGCGGCGTAGCTCTGGGCGGCGTCGTAGATCGTCGACTGCTCGCCGCCGTTGGTGAAGTCGCGCGTGAAGCCGCCCTCGACGCCGTCGAGGAGGAGGTTCTTCAGGCGGATGTTGGCGAACGTGCCTCGGATCATGACCTCGTGGTTGCCGCGGCGCGAGCCGTAGGAGTTGAAGTCCTTGCGCTCGATGCCGTGGTCGGCGAGGTACTTCCCGGCGGGGCTGTCGTTCTTGATGGCGCCGGCCGGGCTGATGTGGTCGGTCGTGACCGAGTCGCCGAGCTTGGCGAGCACGCGGGCGCCCTCGATGTCGGCGACCGGGGTCGTGTCCATCGACATGCCGTCGAAGTACGGGGGCTTGCGGACGTAGGTCGACTCGCCGTCCCAGGCGAACGTGTCGCCCTCCGGGGTCGGCAGCGACTGCCAGCGCTCGTCGCCCGCGAAGACGTCGGCGTAGTCCTCGGTGAACATCTCCTGGCTGATCGAGCTCGCGATGGTGCGCTCGACGTCGGCGGGTGCCGGCCAGATCTCCTCGAGGAAGACGTCCTTGCCGTCCGTGTCCTGGCCGAGCGGCTGCGACGCGAAGTCGAAGTCCATCGTGCCGGCGAGGGCGTAGGCGATGACGAGCGGCGGGCTCGCGAGGTAGTTCATCTTCACGTCGGGGTTGATGCGCCCCTCGAAGTTGCGGTTGCCCGAGAGGACCGACGTGACGGCGAGGTCGTTGTCGTTGATCGCCTTGGAGATCTCCTCGTTGAGCGGACCCGAGTTGCCGATGCACGTCGTGCAGCCGTAGCCGACGAGGTGGAAGCCGAGCTTCTCGAGGTAGGGCCACATGCCGGCCTTGTCGTAGTAGCCCGTGACGACCTTGGAGCCCGGCGCCATAGACGTCTTGACCCATGGGGCGACCGAGAGGCCCTTCTCGACGGCGTTCTTGGCGAGCATCGCGGCCGCCATCATCACCGACGGGTTGGACGTGTTGGTGCAGCTCGTGATCGAGGCGATCGAGACGATGCCGTGGTCGATCTCGAACTCGCGGCCCTCGGCGTCGGTGACCGACACCTTCTTCGACGGGCGGCCGCTGACGCCACCGGAGTCGGCCGGACGGTCGCCACCGTTCGTGCCCTCGACGGTGCCCTGGGGGGTGGGGTCGCTGGCCGGGAAGGACGAGGCGGCGCCCGCGTCACCCTCCTCGTGCGCGACGTACGTCGGGAGCACCTTGCGGAAGGCGTCCTTGGCGTCGGTCAAAGCGATGCGGTCCTGCGGACGCTTCGGGCCGGCGATCGACGGGACGACGGTCGAGAGGTCGAGCTCGAGGTACTCGCTGTAGCGGGCCTCCGGCTGGTCGGGGCCGGCCTTGAGCCACATGCCCTGCTCCTTGGCGTACGCCTCGACGAGGGCGACGCTCTCGTCGGAGCGACCGGTGAGGCGCAAGTAGTCGAGGGTGACCTCGTCGATCGGGAAGATCGCGCACGTCGAGCCGAACTCGGGGCTCATGTTGCCGATGGTGGCGCGGTTGGCGAGCGGCACCTGCGAGACGCCCTCGCCGTAGAACTCGACGAACTTGCCGACGACACCGTGCTTGCGCAGCATCTCGGTGATCGTGAGGACGACGTCGGTGGCCGTGGCGGCGACGGGGATCGAGCCGCTCAGCTTGAAGCCGACGACGCGCGGGATGAGCATCGAGACGGGCTGGCCGAGCATGGCCGCCTCGGCCTCGATGCCGCCCACGCCCCAGCCCAGCACGCCGAGGCCGTTGACCATCGTCGTGTGCGAGTCGGTGCCGACGCAGGTGTCGGGGTAGGCGACGCGCTCGCCGTCGATCTCGCGGACCATGACGGTGCGGGCGAGGTGCTCGATGTTGACCTGGTGGACGATGCCGGTGCCCGGCGGGACGACCTTGAAGTCGTCGAACGCGGTCTGGCCCCAGCGGAGGAACTGGTAGCGCTCGCGGTTGCGCTGGTACTCGATCTCGACGTTGCGCTCGAAGGCGTCGGCGCGGCCGAAGACGTCGATGATGACGGAGTGGTCGATGACGAGCTCGGCCGGGGCGAGCGGGTTGATCTTGGCCGGGTCGCCACCGAGGTCGGCGACGGCCTCACGCATCGTGGCGAGGTCGACGACGCAGGGCACACCGGTGAAGTCCTGCATGATCACGCGGGCCGGCGTGAACTGGATCTCGGTGTCGGGCTCGGCGTTCTCGTCCCACGAGCCGACCGCGTTGATGTGGTCGGCGGTGATGTTCGCGCCGTCCTCGGTGCGCAGGAGGTTCTCGAGGAGGACCTTGAGGCTGTACGGCAGGGTCTCCTGCCCCTTCACCCCTGCGAGGCGGTAGATCTCGTAGGACTGGCCACCGACCTCGAGGGTCCCCTTGGCCTTGAAGCTGTCAACACTGCCCACGACGGGCTCCTTCCAGCAACTCTGATGTCACGGTGCTCGATTTATCTTGACGTCAAGATATATCTAACCACACTCGTTCGTCCTTGTCAGTCCACCCCTACCCGCCCATCCTTCCCTCCGCTCGCGCCGTTGTCGCCCCCTGTGCCGGCCTCTCTCCCGCAGCGGTCGGACCGCTCCCTGTGACGGGTCGACGCGCCGACCACAGCAGTCCCTCGACCGGGACACCCGCTTCGAGGCGGAGGTGGACCGGGGTCACCTCGACGTCTCCCAGACCGGCGACGGCGCTGACCGACCGCAGGTACTCCTCGCCGTGGGCGTAGCGCCCCGACGACGTGAGCCGCCAGTCCCCCACCCGTCGACCAGCCGCTCGACGGTCGCCACGAGGACACCGCCGGGCCGCAACGACCACGCTGCGGCCGTGGTCGTCGGGCCGAGGTCCCCGAGATAGCAGAGAGTGTCCGCACCGACGACGAGGTCGTATGCCGTGGGCTCGGCCCGGAGGAACGCGCCGAGCTCGGCGCGCTGTAGGACGTCGTAGCAGCCGCGCACCTGCGCCAGCCGGAGCATGTTGACCGAGAGGTCGCAGCCGGACAGGGTGCGCGCCCACGGTCGGACGAGTGCCCCGACGAGGCCCGTGCCGCAGCCGAGGTCTGCCACGTCGAGCTCACCCGCCGGCCGGCCCAGGACCGCGGCGACCCGGTCCGCGACGAGCTCCGGCGCGCGGTAGCCGAGACCGGCGAGGTGCGGGTCGAAGGCCTCGGCCGTGGCGTCGAAGAGCGTCTCGACGTAGTCGTCCGGCGCCCGGTCGGGCGGGGGCAGCCCGCCGAGCGCTGCGAGGCGGTGTCGGGCGCCAGGATGGTCGGGGTCGACACGGACCCACCGACGCACGAGCTCGAGGGCCCGGGCCTCCGCTCCGTCGGCGGTCAGGGCCAGCACGGCCGCGGTCAGGGCACCCCGCGCGAGCGAACTCATTGGCTCGAGCTCGAGGGCCCTGAGCCCGGCCTCCCCGGCACGGGCCGGGTCCCGGGCCAGCCGCAGCGCGGTGGCAAGGTTGGCCCACGTCGGGACGTCGGTCGGGTGGACGGCGAGGCTGGACTCGTAGGCCGCGATGGCGGCCGCCGGGTCCCCGGCCTCCAGCCGCATGTTGCCGAGGTCGTTGTGCAGGCTCGCGAGCACCACCGGGTCCGTGGCCACCGAGATCGCCTCAGCGACGAGCCGCTCTGCGGCGGCGTCGTCACGACGCAGGTGCGCTGCGACCGCTCGAAGGTGCAACACGCGTACGTCATCTGGTGTCCGTGTCGCCGCGGCGAGCGCCGTCTCGGCACCCGGCCCGTCGCCTGCGCGCAAGCGCGTCAGCGCCTGCTCGAGCACCTCGTCCAGCGGGACGTGGTGAGGGTTCGCGCCGTCGGGGCCGGAGGTCAGCCCATCTTGTTGGATCGGATGTCCCACGTGACGCTGGACGTTCGCCCGGTCGCACCCCCGCCTGGACCGGGCTCCGCGTAGTCGAAGCGGATCCATGCGGGCTGGAGGGCGACCTCCTCGTCGACGTCGTCCTCGTCACCGGAGACCAGGACCTCGGTGACGACGAGGTCCTTCATCGTCACCGTGAGGAAGTCCTTGCGGGCGCCGGGATGGGCGACGTTGAGCGTCGCGTCCTTGAGGTGCTTGCCGGTCGCGGCGAACGACGCGAGGTGGGGCGAGGCGAGGTCATAGCGGTGCACGATCCGGAACTCGTGGGCCCGCGGACGTCCGGACGCGCCGCCGCTGCCGGAGCCATTCGTCTGGGTCGTCACACCCCAGTTCCACGAGACGACGTCGATGGCGCCCTTGTGGTCCTTGCTCTGGCTGCTGCCGTCGATACCGTCGAACTTCATGAACGCATCCATGTCGCCTCCACCCGATGCCGAGCACGTCCGTCGACGCTAGCACCGCGGTGGTCCGCGCCAGAAGGCCTTCAGACGAGCCCGTCGCCGGTGCCCTCACCCGTCAGGGCCTCCCGGAAATGGGGATCGAGCTCGGCCTTCGCGCCGGCCTCGGTGTCGAACCAGACGTAGGTGATGACGCACGTGGCCGTGAGGAGAGGGTGCTCGCCCCGGCGCCATATCTCGTGTCGAAGGGTGAACGACGACGTGCCGATCCGGTCGACGACCACGCGGATGTCGGCATGGTCGAGCGGCTTGAGGCTCGCGGTCCAGTCGATCTCCGCGTGCCGGACGAGGGCGAGCCGGTGCTCGTCGGCGAAGCGGTAGGGCCCGTAGCCGAGGTGGTCGAGGAAGGCCATCTTCGCGTCCTCGCACCACGTCAGGTAGTGGGAGTTGAAGACGACGCCGGCGAGATCGATCTCGGAGAACTTCACGGCCACGGGATAGCTGAACGACATGACCCCATCGTCTCGTGACGTGCGCACCCCTTCGTCGCCAGGTCGGCAGACGGCCAGCTGCGAGACACAAAATGGACGCTGCGAGCCTTCGCGACCGTCGAGATCCCAGGGGCCACGAGTCCACCTCAGGCAGCGTCGAGCCTGACGTCTGCTGGGTGCGTCACATGGGAGCGTCCGGTCGGCGAGCTCCACGTGCATGTGCCGTCGGCTTCCGACGTCAGCGTCCAGCCGGCGTGGTGCTTGAAACCGTGGTGGGTCCGGCACAGGCAGACGAGGTTGTCCTCGGTGGTCGGGCCGTCGGGGAAGCGCACGACATGATCGAGGTCGCACCGGCGCGCGGCGACACCGCACCCCGGGAACCGACACGTGCGGTCGCGGTCCCGAACGCGTTGTGCCAGAGCAGCGTTGGGCCGGTAGATCGCGGGGTCGCGGGCGACCGTGACGCCGGTCAACGCGTCGGCCCGGGTCACGCGCAGCGCGACGTCAGGGTCGGACAGCACCTCTGCCAGCACGTCCGAGAGCATCCAGCCGAACCGCGGATGCCGGACGCCGAGCCGCGGTCGTCGCCATCGTCTGCCAACACGTTGATCGGGGCTCGTCGTCACCTTGGCTGACCTGGTGTCGGCCACCGCAAGCGCTGAATCGTGCGCGTGCCACGCCCCGACAGCGGACAGGTCCTCGTTGAAGCCGACGCGCGACCCGGGCTCGCACCCGAACAGCTCGGACCCGAAGAGCTCGGACCCGATCGCATGCTCCGGCGCGAGCCGGGGACCGGTGATGTACGCCAGATCGCCGGCGCCGGCACCGGCATCTGGGGCTGCATCGGCGTCAGCGCGAGCACCGGCCTCGGCATCCGGGGCTGCGTCGGCGTCTGCGAACGCGTTGGGGGCAGGTGGCTGGGCCTGCCGACCAGACGGGGCGCCCGGCCACACGTCCACCGGCAGGGCGGAGGGAACGGCCCCGGCGTCGTATGGACCTCGGAGGGCAACGCTCCACTGGTCGTCCGTCGAGGGACCGGTGAAGGTGGGCACGACCAGCTCGACGGTGGTGGACACCTGGGCGCTCCCGAGCAGCAGGTCGAGGAAGGCGTCCGCCCGCGCCTGGTCGATCGACCGGGCCGGGTCGGCACACACGTACTCGTGGGCCAGCTCATCGACGGCGCCCCAGGCCTGCATCGAGTCCCCCGCCGGCAGCGACGCCTTCCACCACGTCGTGCCCGGGTCGAGTCCCGGCTCCACCCGCACGAAGCGGTCACGCAGACCGTGCTCCGCCCGACGATGAACGGCGTCCGGGTCGATCGCCATGGCGGCACGCTCGCACTGGCGTCGCAGCCGGGCGGGCGTCAGCGACTCCACCCCGGTCTCCATCACGACGGCATCGAAGGCCGGGCGAGCATCAACCGCGACAAGTCCCGCTCGGTCCGCCACGACGCCCGTCTGCCGCTGGGTGAGCCGCCCGCCGAGTGCGGCTGCCAAGGTGCGTGGGAGGTCCTCGACGAGGCAGAGCGCGTCGGCGACCCGCGACTCGGCGCCGCGCGGCGTCGAGCACAGGACGGGCGCGACGCTGGAGGCCACGATCTTCACCGACGAGGGCCGCCACTCCGAGCCGTCACCCCATTCACCGTCCAGATCGGCGAAGTCGAGCTCCTCGCGGCGAACGCAGGCCGCGAGCGCGAGGTCCTGAACGGCGCCGAGGACGTTCATCGCGCGCTGCGCGACAGCAAGGACCGCCTCAGCGCTCGCCGTGTCGAGACTGCGCAGGCGCTCTGGCACCACACGTGCCACGACTGCCGCCTGGGCCACCGGTGGCAGCGCGTCGAAGACGTCAGCGGGGATCTGTGTCAGGAACGACAGCACGCCACCCGCAGCGACCTCGCTGCTCTCGCCGGCGCTCCCCATCTCCATGTTCGAACACTAGTACGATCCACCGAGAGTGCCCTCTGCCCGGACTGACCACCCACGTGAGAGTGAGTGCGCGGTCCCGACCGGTCAGGCTGATGTGCCGCCTATAGTGTCCACGCGCGGCCAGGGGGCTGCCGCCGGCCGGCCCGCTGCCGCTTGACTCACCGGAGACAGCGTTGGGTGCACGGATGCGGGGCCCGTTGGCCTGCCTCATGGCGTTGGTGGTCAGTGTGGCCACCTTGTTCACGACGACGGCGATCGCCTCGGCAGCCCCGGCGCTTCCCGAGCCCCCGTGGGGACTGAGCTCGTCGGTCGGCGTCGATGGTGTGATGCTGAACTGGTACCGAGGCTCCACCCAGACGGGCGGCGTGCCGACGACGTACGTCGTCCACCGGCGCGGCCCCGGCTATGACGCCGACTGGGTGGTGCCCACGGCCACGACGTCGACCATGTGGAGCTACGCCGACCGCAGTGCCCCCGTCGACGTCGAGGTCACCTACATGGTCACGGCCCGCAACTCGGCCGGGGACAGCGCCGAGTCAGCTCCGGTCACTGCTCGGGTCCCCGTGTGGGCGGGACCGTATGACCCGAACCGCGTGTCTCTGACACTGGTGTGGGACGAGGCCGCCGGCGGCGACGACACACAGCGCTCGACGGTGGTGGCGACCGCCTCGAGCACGCCGGCCCTGACACAGGGCTGGGACAACGGCATCTCGTTCTCCGCGGGATCCTGGCGTCAGGCACTGGTGCTCCCTGCTGACGTCGCCGATGGCACGTACACCGTCGGGGACGCGGAGGGCATGCTGAAGATGCGGGCCATGTCCGGTGACTTCTGCGGGAGCGGCGCGGGAGGCGCGGCGCCTGGCGGAACCGCGACGGTGTCGCGGGCGGCGCGTTCCGTGGACGGCCTCTACGCCTCCATCAGCGTGGATGCGAGTCTCGACTGCGGAAACGGACACCGGCTGCGCGCTGAGCTGCGCTGGCACACGCCGGAAGCCACCCACGCGCTGGCCACTTCTGCACTGACCGTGGTGACGGCCGCCCCGGGCGACTCGACCACGACACCGGTGACGGTCACGAACACCGGCACTGAGCCCCTGTCGCTGGGCGCAGCTCGGATCGTGGACTCGGCGATGTCCACGTCAGCCCCGCTGACCGTGTCCGGCTCCACCTGCGAGGGCCTGACCCTTTCGTCTGAATCTGAGTGCACGGTCACCGTCAGCTATGCGGCGGGACCCGCGGCTTCGGTGGAGGGCAACGGCGTCCTTGTCATGTCGAGCGACGTCGGCGAGTGGGAGCTGGGGACGGTCGTGGGCCAGCAGCCATCCACCTACTCAGGACCCCAGGCGGTGGCCGGATCGGCATCGCCCGGGCGGCTGGACCTCTCCTGGACGGCCCCGACGACGCTGAGCCAGAGTCTGATCAGGGGATGGCGCATCGAGGACCTCGGAAGCGGCACCCCTCTGGCCCTGCAGACGGTGCCGGGCGGCACCACCGGTCGCACCACGATCTCCTCGCTCGTGACCGGAGCCCACGCGCTACGCGTCGTGCTGCTCACCACGGACGGGCGTCAGGTGGCGTCCGAGCCGGTCCCGCTGACGGTGGCGTCGCGGTGGCTCCTCGTCACGACGGCGAACGGGATTCGCGCCTACGACGCTGATGGCGGCGTCACCAACGGCGGCATGCTGGGCAGTGGGCGGAGTTCAACGGACGGTGTCGCCGTCTCGCCCACCCGAGACAGGATCGTCGTTTCCGAGGGCCCGTACGCCGGCTCCGTCAGGGTGCTGGGATCGTCCGGTGACGGCGTCAGGATCCTGACGTCCGACTCGCTCGTCGCCGACCGCGACCCGGATGTGAGCCCAGACGGCTCCACGGTGGTGCTGCTCAGGCCGGGCTACTCCGGCAGCCAGAACCGTGCAGCCTCACTCGTCACTGTCCCCGTCACCGGTGGACCAGCCACGGTCGTGCCCGCCTCCGCGGGTCTGTCCAGACCTGCGTGGACCCCGGACGGTGCGGCCTTGGTCGCCACGACAGACTCCGAGGCGGGACTGGTGCGGGTCAACCCTGTGTCGGGATCCCGGACTCCGATCCCCGGAACGGCCGGGGCAGCGGCACTGGCCGTCTCGCGCTCCGGGCGCGTGGCGTACGCCCTCACCGGCTGGGGCGGCTCGGGCGAAATCCGCGTCACCACGCTCAGCGGGGGCGCGTCCACCCTCGTCGGGACCCACGCCGGCGCCACGGACCTCTCGTGGGACCCCACAGGGCAGTTTCTTGCCGTGACCGGAGCACCCTACGGCGACCCGCCCACCACCCGGCTGTTCGACCTGCGCTCGGCGACCCCGAAACTGGCCCGGCAGCTTCCGGGCGGCTCGTCCGTGTCGTGGCTGGTCCCTACCTCGGCCGCTCCGTCGGCCTCCCTCGCGGCCCCCGCCTGGACGACGTCGACCGCGAACCTGACCGTCGGCGCCACCGACCCTGACGACGCCCCGGGTGGCCTGCGGCGCGAGTGCCAGCTCGACGGAGCCGCCTGGGCTCCGTGCTCGCCGGTGTGGTCACTGGCTGCACTGCGGACGGGGCAACACTCGAGCGCAGTCCGCGTGACGGACCCGAGCGGTCAGCAGTCCGCGATCGCGCGAACGACCTGGTCCGTCGACGTCACCGTGCCCACCGTCGCTCTCGGCGCCCTGCCGTCGGTGCTGACGACCACGGCACTCAAGCTGGCCTGGACGGCCAGCGACTCCGGCGGCTCTGGCCTCGGCTCAGTGGAGATCCGCTACCGCGCGGCGCCCTGGAACGCAGGCTTCGCCGCGTTGACCTACCCGACAGCGTGGCGTGCACTGCACGGCACGAACGTGTCGACGACACTGACAGCCGGGAAGCAGTACTGCTTCAGCGCCCGGGCCCGCGACTCTGCCGGCAACCTCAGCGCATGGAGCGGCGAACGGTGCACATCGGTCGTGCTCGACGACCGTGCCCTGGCCGCCTCGGCGGGGTGGACCCGCGGCGCAGGCAGCGCCTACGCGTTCGGCACCGTCTCCCGTGCGACCAGCACCGGGGTGTCGCTGACCCGCACCTCGGTGCAGGCGCGCCGCGTCGCGATCGTGGTGACGACCTGTCCCACCTGCGGAGCGGTCGACGTCTACCACGCCGGAGTCAGGCTGGGACGCGTCAGTCTCTACAGTGCTACGACTGTGTACCGCCAGATCCGCTGGCTGCCCCTTCAGACGGTCACCCGCACCGGCTCCGTCGTCATCCGCACGACGTCCACGAAGGCGTCCGGTGTCGACGGCCTCGCCGTCATGCACTGACGCAGGACCCGCCCAGACTCGCCGCGCGTGCCGCGCGTGCCGCGCGTGCCACGCGTGCCGCCGAGATCCTCCTCGCCCGGTGCTCGCCCCGCGGCGCGGACGTGACCACCCCCGGGCTGAGGTGCTGCGCGTTGGAAGAGCTCAGGCGCTCGTCGAGCCATCTTGCGGCTCGAGCACGGCGATGCACTCGACGTGGTGGGTCATCGGGAAGGCGTCCCAGGCCTCGAGCGAGACGAGGCCGTAGCCGTGGGTCACAGCCGCCTTGACGTCGCGGGCCAGGGCTGCGGGGTCGCACGCGACGTAGACGACGCGTCGGGGCCCCATCCCGGCCACCAGGGCCATGACGTCCTTGCCGGCACCCGTCCGGGGCGGGTCGAGCACCACGAGGTCTGCCGTGACGCCCTGTCCGACGAGCGACCGCAGCTCACGGTCGACACGGTTGGCGCGCCACTCGACGTTCTCGAGGTGCTCGGTGTTGGACTCGCCGTTCTCGACCGCTCGGCGATCACCCTCGACGCCGAGGACGAATCCGTCCGGCGCGACGAGCTCGCCGAGCCGCATCGTGAAGAGACCCGAGCCCGCGAAGAGGTCGAGGACGCGGTCCCCCGGCTCCGCTCCGAGCAGCGTCGACACGCGTGACAGGAACGTCGTGGCCGCGCCCGGGTGCACCTGCCAGAAGCCCCGGGCCGAGACGACGTACTCGCCCTCCCAGTCCCCGTCGCGGGCCAGCTCGCCGACGAGGCCTCCGCCGCCCTCGGGCGCAGGCAGCGGCACGAGCACCGGCTCGTCGGGGTGCACGGCATCGATGACGTCGACCGACTCGACGTCCGGCCACTCGGTGTCGAGCACGCCGGAGTCGATGACCGCCCGCGTGGCGATGAGGCAGTCCTCGACGGGAACGATGTCGCTCGACCGGTGTCCGCGCAGACCCGCTCGGCCGGCACCGTCGACGGCGAACTCGACCCGGGTGCGCCAGCGCAGCCCTTCCTCGTCGCCCGGCACCGGCTGGACGACGACATCGACGTCGAGGCCGGCAACGCGCGCGAACTGTTCCCGCACGACGGCACCCTTGAGCGCCCGCTGGGTGTCGAGGGACGCGTGCTGGAAGTCGCAGCCACCACAGAGGCCCGGGGCGGCATACGGGCACGGTGCGGTCACACGACCAGGCGCGGCCTCGAGCACCTCGACGGCGTCGGCGCGCACGAAGCTGTCACCGACGCGGCCCTCGGTGACGCGTGCGACGACGCGCTCACCGGGCAGCGTGTGGCGCACGAAGACGACCTGACCCTCGTGACGGGCCACGCAGTGGCCGCCGTGGGCGACGGGTCCGACCTCGACGGTCCACTCCCTCCCGACGAGAGACTCGCCACCGGCGGCCCGCTCGCGGTTCTGGCGACCGCTCACAGCGCTCCACCGCGCACCGAGCCGCTGATCGGGGGCTCGTCGATCCAGTCGCGCTCGGCGCCCTCGGAGGACTGCAGCTGCCACGGGACGCTGACGACCATGACACCTGGTGTGAAGAGCAGCCGGGCCTTGAGGCGCAACGCGCTCTGGTTGTGCAGCACCTGCTCCCACCACTTCCCGAGGACGTACTCCGGCAGGTAGACCGTGACGATGTCGCGCGGGTTGCCGCTGCGGATCGACCGGACGTAGTCGAGGATCGGCTTGGTGATCTGGCGGTACGGCGAGGACAGCACCTTGAGCGGCACCGGGATCTCGCGCTTGTCCCACTCGTCGAGCAGCGCCTGCGTCTCGTCGGGGTCGACGTCGACCGTCACGGCCTCGAGGTAGGACGGCCGGCTCGCCCGGGCGTAGGCCAGCGCGCGCATCGTCGGCTTGTGCACCTTGGAGATGCAGACGATGGCGTGCACGTGGCTCGGTAGCATCGGCCGCTCGACGTCCCAGTCGATGGCCAGCTCGTCGCGCACCCGGTTGTAGTGCTTCTTGATCCCGAGCATGAGGACGAAGAGGACGACCATCGCGAGGATGGCGTACTTCGCCCCGGCCTGGAACTTCGTCAGGAGCACGACGATGAGCACCGTCGCCGACATCGCCGCGCCGACGGCGTTGATGACGCGCGAGCGCTGCATCCGGGCCCGCTCCTTGGGGTTGCGCTCGAGCCTGAGGTGGCGCGTCCAGTGCCGGACCATGCCCACCTGCGAGGTGGTGAACGAGACGAACACCCCGACGATGTAGAGCTGGATGAGAGCCGTGACCTCGGCCTTGAAGACGATGACGAGGACGATGGCCGCACCGGCGAGGATGAGGATGCCGTTGCTGAAGGCCAGCCGGTCGCCGCGGGTGTGCATCTGCCGGGGCAGGTAGCCGTCGCGGGCGAGGATCGAGCCGAGCACCGGGAAGCCGTTGAACGCCGTGTTCGCCGCGAGGACGAGGATCAGGCCGGTGACGATCGAGACGAAGACGACACCGATCGGGAAGTTCGCGAACACCGACTCGGCGAGCTGGCCGATCGCGGTGTGCTGGATGTACGAGTCGCCGACAGGCTGCCCGTCGCGCAGCAGCTGGGCGCCCGGGTTGTCGGCGATCTTGACGCCGGTCCACTGGCTCAGCGCGATGATCGAGCCGAGCATGACGACCGACAGCGTGCCCATGAGCAGCAGGGTCGTCGCGGCGTTGGCGCTCTTGGGCTTCTTGAAGGCGGGCACACCGTTGCTGATCGCCTCGACGCCGGTCAGGGCGGCACACCCGGACGAGAAGGCGCGGAGCAGGAGGAACGCCGCGGCCAGACCGGTGAGACCCTGCCCCTCCTCGGGCTTCAGGGTCAGGCCGGCGCTCTCGGCCGGGGTCAGGGAGCCCGTGAAGTGCTGGATGAAGCCATAGATGCCCATGCCGATGATGGCGAGCATGAAGGCGTAGACCGGCACGGCGAAGGCCTTGCCCGACTCGCGCACCCCACGCAGGTTCATCGCCGTGAGGAAGGCGATGAGAGCCACCGCGACGATGACCTCGTGCCCGCGCACGAACCCGAGCACCGTGGCGGCGTTCTGCACACCCGACGAGATCGACACGGCGACGGTGAGGACGTAGTCGACGAGAAGGGCGCTGGCGACGGTGAGGCCGGCCCGTGGGCCGAGGTTGACGGTCGCGACCTCGTAGTCGCCGCCACCCGAGGGGTAGGCGTGCACGTTCTGGCGGTACGACGCCACCACGACGACCATGACGAGGACGACCGCGACGGTGACCTGCCAGCTGTGCGTCGCGACGAAGGCGCCGCCCGCCAGACCGAGCATGAGCAGGATCTCGTCGGGCGCGTAGGCCACGGACGAGAGGGCGTCGCTCGCGAAGATGGGCAGCGCGAGGCGCTTGGGCAGCAAGGTCTCCCCGAGCTTGTCGCTGCGCATCGCGCGACCGAGGAGGAGGCGCTTGAACAGCGAACCGGTACCGGGCACGACGCAACTGTATGACGGATCAGCTCCCCGCACTGACCCACTCGGGACGTCGTGGACGCGACCCCGAGAACGTATGCCGTCCCGACCGTTTCGCTCCCCGGTCCGGCCCGCGCGGCCTGCAGAGTGGGCGACGGCGTCACGGTGTAGCGTCGCGTCCGTGCACTTCGTCATCATGGGATGCGGCCGCGTCGGGTCGACCCTCGCCCGCACCCTGGGCCGCAACGGCCACGACGTCGCCATCATCGACGCGGACGCCTCCGCGTTCCGCCGGCTGGGCACCTCCTTCGAGGGCCAGACGGTCACGGGCATCGGTTTCGACCGCGACACCCTCATCGCCGCCGGCATCCGCGAGGCCTACGCGTTCGCGGCCGTCAGCAGCGGTGACAACTCCAACATCCTCGCCGCCCGCGTGGCGCGCGAGACGTTCGGCGTCGAGCACGTCGCCGCCCGCATCTACGACCCGCAGCGCGCCATGGTCTACCAGCGCCTCGGCATCCCGACCGTCGCGACGGTGCGCTGGACCGCCGACCAGATGATCCAGCGGCTGCTGCCGCAGGGCGCCGTGCCCGAGCTGACCGACCCGAGCGGCAAGATCGTCATCGCCGAGGTCCCCCTCGCCGAGGGCTGGGTCGGCCGGCACCTCACCGACCTCGAGGAGCAGACCGGTGCCCGCGTCGCCTACGTCACCCGGCTCGGCGAGGGCACGCTCCCCCGGCCCGACATGGTCGTCCAGCAGGGCGACCTCGTGCACCTCACCGTCCCGCGCGACGACCTCGCTCGCGTCGAGCGGCTCTGCGACCAGGCCCCGGCCGCCCACTGACCGGCACAGGAGAAAGCAACCCCATGCGCGTCGTCATCGCCGGAGCCGGAAGCGTCGGCCGCTCCATCGCCCGTGAGCTGCTCGGCAACGGGCACCAGGTGCTGCTCATCGACAAGGACGCCGACGACGTCCAGGCCTCGCGCGTGCCCGAGGCGTCGTGGCTGCTGGCCGACGCCTGCGAGCTCGCCGCCCTCGAGGAGGCCCGGCTAGAGGAGTCCGACGTCTGCGTCGCCGCCACCGGTGACGACAAGGCCAACCTCGTGCTCTCGCTGCTCGCCAAGACCGAGTTCGGCGTCCCGCGCACCGTCGCGCGCGTCAACAACCCCAAGAACGAGTGGATGTTCGACGAGTCGTGGGGCGTCGACGTCGCGGTGTCCACCCCACGCCTGATGACGGCGCTCATCGAGGAGGCCGTGAGCATCGGCGACCTCGTGCGCATCTTCGAGTTCCAGCAGGGCCGGGCCTCGATGGTCGAGATCACCCTGCCCGAGGGCAGCCCCTTCGCTGGGCGCCGCGTCGGTGACGTCGACTGGCCCACCGACACCGTGCTCGTCGCGATCATCCGCGAGGAGCGCCCGCTCGCTCCCACGCCCGACGACGCGATCGAGGCCGGCGACGAGCTGCTCTTCATCACGACGACGGAGCAGGAGGACCGCCTCCAGGACCTCGTCGCCCCGGGCGAGCGGCACCACACGAGCCTCGAGGACTGATCCCGAGGTCGCCGGCGTCGAGCGTCAGGCGAGCCGCGAGGGGTCGATCGGGGTGCGCCCGCGGAGCAGGATGGCACCCATCGCCGTGATGGCGAGCAGGTAGGCCGGCCAGCCGAGGACCACCTTGGCCACCCCGAGCGCGGCCACCTGCTCGGCGAGGTAGAGCGGCACCATGATCGAGAGCCGCACGACGTTGAGGGCGATGAGCACCCAGGCGAGGCGTGCCGCGACCGTGACGATGCCGGAGTGGCGACGCCACCACGTCGGGTTCTCGGCGAACGCCTCGGGCTCGGCGACGCCGACGACGAAGCCGAAGAGCGGCCACCGCGTCAGGTTCGTCACGAGCAGCAGGACGAGCAGCGCGGCGTTCTGGAGCATGCCCGGCAGGAAGGCGTCCTCCGCCCGACCTGACCGCAGCGCGAAGAAGGCCGAGATCCCCACGCCCGCGGCCGCGTACGCGATGAAGCGGGGGTCCTGTCGCTGCACGAGACGCACGAGCAGGAGGACGGCCACGAGGACACCGGCGACCACGAGGGAGGTGCGGAGGTTCTCGGTGCGTGCCCACACGAGGGCGAACGCCAGGGTCGGGACGGCCGACTCCACGGCGCCGCGCCACCCGCCGATGGCGTCGGACAGCTTGTCGCGGAGCAGCTCCTCGACCGTGTCGTAGCGGCGCAGGTCGGCCTCGGAGCGGACGACCGCGTCGCCCTCCCCGGCGCGTTCTCCGCCCGGGCCGACGGCCCGGCCGTCGGCGTCAGCCATGCGCCTGCCCCGCCCGGCCGATGAGCTCGTACGCCGGGTTGAACATCGTCTTGACCTTCCGGCGGGTGGTGATGCGGCCCGTGGCCTGGATCTTGACACCGGGGATGATGCCGGCGATGCGCCGACGGCCGAGCCACACGAGGTGCAGCGACTCGGTGCCGTCCCAGACCTCGACGTCGAGCGCGGGCGTCTCCTCGCGCGGGCGCAGCGTCACGGAACGCACCTCGCCGCACACGGTGACCGTGATCCGCTGGGGTGCGTCGCCGATGTGCACGACGCCGTCGAGGTCCGAGGACTCACGGCGCAGCTCGGCCGCCTCGATCTCGTGCGACGAGCGCGTGAGGCGGTCGGTGAGCCGACGCAGGGCGCCGGGCTGGCCCGTGGTCACGGGTGCGTCCGGCTGGGACGCGGTGCGGGACACGGGCCGGCCATCAACGGACCTCGGTGATCTCGGGTCCGCGCTCGAACGGGTTGAGGTCGGGGCCGCCCTCGACAGCGCCCTCCTCGGCCTGGACGGCGCCGTCGGCGTCGGGCAGGCGCAGGGGCAGCAGCTCGCGGGGAGGCATGGCCTCCTCGCCGCGGTCGATGACCGTCGTCCGGATCACGTCGTGCACGGCCTCGGCGGCGGCCGGCTCGATCGCGGCGCGGCCGGAGACCACGGCTCGGAGGAACCAGCGGGGGCCGTCGACGCCGACGAAACGGGCCGGCATGAAGACGGTGCGGCCGTCGGGTCCGGCCTGCGGCATCCGGGTCAGGAGCTCCTCGCCGAACTCGCCGGTGAGCACCTCAGCGGTGCCGCCGGCATCGACGATGCTCGCGGCGATCTCGTTGCGGATGTCGATCCAGACACCCTCGGTGCGCGGGGCCGCGAAGGCCTGCAGCTGCACCGCCGACTCGCCGATGACGGCCGTCACGCCCGTGATCTGCTGCTCCTGCTCGTTGACCTCGAGGCGCAGCTCCATGCCCTGCTGTCCACGCAGCCAGATGGCGCCGAGGTTGAGGTAGTCGGAGTCGTCCTCGACCTCGCTGCGGTCGAGCGGTCGGGACGTGGCCGAGGCGGCGGTGTCACCGTCCGCGTCGCCGTAGAGCGCGCCGTCCTCGGCGAGCTCGTCCTGCTCGAGGTCGTCGGCACGGTCCACGGCATCGGTGTCCGGGCGGTCCTTCGACTTGCCCCGGCTGAAGAGTCCCACGTCATTCCGTCCTTTGAGTCCTGCTGCACGGTGGGCACGATGCCCGCCCGCGGTCGTCGGCGCTGACGCAGCGCCCGGCGAACCGTATCCGATGATCACGCCCGGGTGGGCGTCTCCCCCGGTGTCGGCGAGGCGGCGCCGCCGGTGGCGAACCCACCGGTGGATCCGTGTCCAGTGTCCCCCCGACTGGTCTCGTCGAGCGAATCCACCTCGACGAACTGCACGCGCTCGACCCGCTGGACGACCAGCTGGGCGATGCGGTCACCGCGCCGCACCGTGAACGGCTCGCGCGGGTCGAGGTTGACGAGGTTGACGAGGATCTCGCCCCGGTACCCCTCGTCGACCGTTCCGGGGGCGTTGACGATGGAGATGCCGTGGCGTGCGGCGAGGCCGGAGCGCGGGTGCACGAAGCCCGCGTGGCCGGCCGGCAGGGCGAGGGCCACGCCGGTCGGGACGAGAACGCGCTCCCCCGGCTCGATGGTCACGTCGACGCGCGAGCAGAGGTCGGCACCGGCGTCACCGGGGTGCGCATAGCGGGGCAGCGCCAGGTCGGGGTCGAGCCTCCGGACCGGGACAGCACAAGGGTCGGTCACGAGGACCGACCCTACTTGCTCCTGGCCGTGCTGCTGCCCGGTGTGGAATGCGCTCAGGCGGCGCACTCCGTGCAGATCATCATGCCATTGCTCTCCTTGGCGAGCTGGCTGCGGTGGTGGACGAGGAAACAACGCCCACAGGTGAACTCGTCGGCCTGCTTGGGCAGGACGCGCACCGACAGCTCCTCACCGGAGAGGTCGGCGCCCGGGAGCTCGAAGCCCTCGGCCTGCTCGGTCTCGTCGACGTCCACGCTGGACGACGTCTTGTCGACCCGACGGGACTTCAGCTCCTCGATGGAGTCTTCGCTCAGATCGTCGTCAGTCTTGCGTGGCGCGTCGTAATCGGTTGCCATCTCGTTGTCTCACTTCTACTCGTCTGCGCCTTGCGGTCTGTGACGCGGAGAACGCTCGTGGGCCCGTGCTTGTTCCCGGAGAACCCGTGCGATCAACGACGTTGTTAACAGCGACGAAACATGTCCGCGTGCGCGTATGGTGCCCGATCCCCACCGCGTTGTCACGTTGTCCGAGCCAAGGCCTGAGACGCGGGCCCTCCCGCACCACTCACGCCTACCCTTTTCGGACGAACAGTTCACCTGGGCTTTGCCATTCGCCGACCATCGCGGGTGCACATTGGTGGTCCTACGGCGCGGTAGGGTCTCCGGACTCGACCGATCGACAACCCAGGCCCGGAGGTGGCACCCATGACCGAGTTCGTCGACCAGATCAGGCAACGTGTCAACGACGCGCTGGGCGACCTCGCCGAGGCGCGACAGGCGGGTGACGACTACCGCGTGCAGGTGCACACCGGCGAGCTGGAGTCCTTCGCCCGTCTCGCCACGGAGAACGGCATCCGCGTCCCCGAGCTCGAGCCGTTCCAGGCGGCCTGAGCGGCGTCCCAGCGACACACCACGACACCAGCGGGCGTATGCCGTCCGCTCCTCCAGGACGACAGACGCCCCACCCGGCACGGCCGGGTGGGGCGTCGTCGTGTGTCCTGGGCGCACGCGCGTGACGGTCAGCCTGCTGCGTCCACCGGCGCGACGAAGAGGGCGCGGACCTGCTCGACGAGGGCGGGCCCCGCGGCGACGGTGAGGGCAGTGCCGGGCGCCGACCCGGGCTCCTCTCCCGCGCCGACGACGACGCCCCCGGCCTCCTCGACGACGAGCCAGCCCGCCGCGAGGTCCCAGGCGTTGAGCCCGGTCTCGGCGTAGGCGTCCACGGACCCCTCGGCCACCCGCACGAGGTCGAGAGCAGCGCTGCCGATGCGTCGGATGTCGCGGACGAGGGGCAGGACCCGCCGGAGCACCTCGGCCTGCCGGGCGCGCACCTCGGGGGCGTAGCCGAAGCCGGTCGCGAGCAGGGTGCGGGCGAGGCGGTCCTCGGCCGAGACGGACAGACGCTCCGGAGCCACGGACTCGGTCGGGTCCTCGGGGCTCGTCCAGGCGCCGGTGCCCCGGCCGGCGTGGTGCACGAGGCGGCGGCAGGGGTCGGCGACGGCGCCCGCGACAGGGGTCCACCCACCCTGGGAGTGGGCGTCCCCGACGACGACGGCCACGGATACGGCATACGCAGGGATCTCGTAGAGGTAGTTGACGGTGCCGTCGATGGGATCGAGGACCCACGTCAGACCGGACGTCCCGGTGACGTCGGCACCCTCCTCGCCGAGGATGCCGTCGTCGGGGCGGGCGGCCTGGATGAGCCGGTGGAGCAGCTCCTCGGAGCGTCGGTCCATGACGGTCACGACGTCGGTCTCGGTCGACTTCGTCGCGGCGACACCCATCCGCGGCGGGCGCTCGTCTCGGATGAAGCGCGAGGCCTCGACGGCGACCTCGACGCAGAGCCGCTCGAGCTCCTCGACCGTGACTCCGTCGGGCAGCGCGGGAACGGGGCGTGCGGTGGTCATCGCGGCGCTCAGTCGCTGCCGCACAGGGCCGGACGGGCCTGCCGCAGGTTGGGGCAGCACCCGGGCGCGCACACCGACGGCATCCGACCCTCGAACTGCGGGACGTCCTCGCCGCGGGCCTCCGCCGCGCGTTCGAGCAGGGCGTCGACGAGATCGCGCACGAAGACGGAGTCGGTGCCGACCGTCGGGACGCGCACGTGGGTGAGGCCGAGCTCGTCCGCCGTCTCCTGCGCCTCGGTGTCGAGGTCGTAGACGACCTCCATGTGGTCGCTGACGAAGCCGATCGGGGCCGTGACGACCGTGCGGACGCCGGCGGCCGCGAGCTCGCGCATCCGGTCGTTGACGTCGGGCTCGAGCCACGGCTGGGTCGGCGGACCCGAGCGCGAGCAGAAGACGAGCTCGCCCGTCAGGTCGCGGCCGAGGACCCGGTTGACCTCCTCGGTCAGCTGCGACGCGAGCGCCAGGTGCTGGCGCTGGTAGAGGTTGCCCTCGCCGTCGCCCGGTCCGGACGTGTCGTCCATGGCATCGGGGATCGAGTGCGTGACGAAGAGCAGCGCGATCTCCGCGTCCGGCGCGCCGTCGAGCGTCCGCAGCGACCGGACGAGCTCGCCTGCGTTGGCGGCCGCGAACCCGGGACGCCGGGCGTACTGCGACACCTTGTCGATCTGCAGCTCGACACCGTCCTCGGCCACCGTGGCCGCGGCGTCCGCGAGGTTCTCGCGGTACTGGCGACAGGAGGAGTAGCACGAGTAGGCACTCGTCGTCAGGGCGACGACACGGCGGTGGCCGGCCGCGTGGCTCTCGCGCAGGGCGTCGTCGATGAAGGGCTCGCTGTTGCGGTTGCCCCAGGCGATCGGCGTGCTGATGTCGCGCGCGTCGAGCTCGGCGCGCAGGGCCGCGATGAGCGCCCGGTTCTGGTCGTTGATGGGGCTGCGGCCCCCGAAGTGGTGGTAGTGCTCACCGACGGCCTCGAGACGCTCGTCGGGGATGCCCCGTCCGGCCGTGACCCGCCGCAGGAAGGGCATGACCTCGTCGGGCGCCTCGGGACCACCGAAGCCGAGGAGGATCACGGCGTCGTACGGTTCGAGCGGCGAGGGCTGGGGCTCGTCGGGCGTCGGTGCTGCGTCAGGTGTCATGTCTCCGCCATCGGTGGGTGAAAGGGTGCGTGGGACGGGTCGGCTGTGGTGCGCCGTCGTCAGGTCGGGTTGGAGCGCAACGGGGTCGGGGCGTTGAGGTCGAGGCGGACGGCGAGGATCCGGAGGGCGAAGACCAGACCCGCGGCGGTCCAGAGCACCCAGTCCTGGAGCGAGCCGAGCTGGGCGGCGACGACGACGAGGATGGACCCGAGCATGGCCGGGACGGCATACAGCTCGCGGCGCAGCACCTCGGGCACCTGGCCCGCCAGCAGGTCGCGCACGACCCCGCCCCCGACCGCCGTGATGACGCCGACGAGGACGGCCGCGATCGGCGACACCCCGAGCGTCGTCACGGCCTTGAGACTGCCCGCGACCGCGAAGGCCCCGAGGCCGGCGGCGTCGAGGACCCGGACGAACCGGGTGATGCGCTCGACGCCCGGGTGGAAGAGGAACGTGACGAGACCGCCGAGCGCCGCGGCGGTCAGCAGCCGCCAGTCGCTGATGCCGACCGGCGGGATGTCGCCGATGAGCAGGTCGCGCAGGATGCCGCCGCCGAGGGCCGCGGCACAGGCCAGCACGAGCACCCCGAAGAGGTCGAAACGCTTCTTGACGGCCACGAGGCCGCCGGAGAGCGCGAAGACGAACACGCCGACGAGGTCGAGGGCGAGCTGCGCGGACGCGAAAGAGGTAGGCATGCCAGAGCAAACGGTACCCGTGCGGCGTGGTCGCTTTGGTGGGCACCCGGCCCGGTGGCATGCTCGACAGCACGGCGCACGGCCGGCCCCTCGGGACGCGACATCACGTCGCGCGACGCGAGCCACCGGGCACCTTCACGGCAGGACCACGCAGACTCGGTACCGGGAGACCCACCCATGCAGCACCTCAGGCTCGTCGGCGTCCACGAGGACGGATTGCACCTGCTGCTGGCCGACGACGAGGGCCACCGCTTCTCCGTCCCCCTCGACGACTCGCTCCGTGCCGCGGTGCGGCGCGACCGACCGCGGCTCGGCCAGCTCCAGATCGAGATCTCGGGAGGCCTGCGGCCCAAGGACGTCCAGGCGATGATCCGGGCCGGCCTGACCGCCGAGGAGGTCGCCGAGCGCGCCGGCTGGCCCGTCGAGAAGGTGCACCGCTACGAGGGGCCGATCCTCGCCGAGCGCGAGCACGTGGCCGGCCTCGCCCGCCAGGTCCGGCTGCGCCCGCGCGGCGGCTCCCACGGTGCAGCACCCACCCTCGACGCGCGCGTCACCGAGCGTCTGCGCACCCGCGAGATCGACTCCGTCACGGCACGCTGGGACTCCCGTCGCACCGACAAGGGCGCCTGGACCGTCCTGCTGCTCTTCACCGCCGGTGGTCGCGAGCGCGAGGCCGCCTGGCAGTACGACCCACTCGCCCGCACCGTCTCGGCCGTCGACGACGAGGCCCGCTGGCTGAGCGAGGACGAGGACCAGCAGGTTCCCGGCCCGATCCCGGCCCCGCACCTCAGCGCCTCGAACCGTCCGAGCCGCGTCTACGACGTCGAGGCCGAGGGTGGGGTCGGCGCCTCCACGATGCGCCGCCGCGAGGGCGAGACCGTCGACCTCATGGCGGCCATGCGCGAGCGCAGCGCCCAGCGCGGCCGTCGTCGCCGTCCCAAGTCCACCGAGGTCCCCGGTCTCGACGAGGCGCCCGAGGAGGCCCTGCCGCTGGAAGAGCTCGCCGGCGACCCCCGCGACGAGCTGCCTCCCCCGGCGCACACGCACCCGGAGGACGACCCCGAGGTCGTCAAGACCGGATCCGTCGAGCAGCGCGTCGGGGTCGACGCCGCCCGCCGCAAGGCACGCCGTACCGAGCCGACCCAGCCGGTGCGGCAGGCGCCCGAGCCGACGACCGACCAGGACGCGGACCCGGCGCCGGGCGAGCCCGGGCCCGTCGGCGCCCACGAGCCCGAGCGCCCGCCCGCCTCCGAGCCCGAGTCGGATGCCGAGCAGCACGGCACCCACGAGATAGACCTCGCCGACGTCGAGGCGGACGCCGCGGATGCCGTCGTGGACGAGACGCCGTCCGAGCCCGTCCCCGTCGAGCAGCCGCTGCGTCCGGCCATGCGCCGCCGCGAGGACGCCCGACGGCTGTCACGTGTCCCCACCGCGCAGTCCGAGCCGTCCCTTGACGCCGACGACGGCGACGAGTCCGCCGAGTCCGCCGAGCCCGAGGACGACGGCTACGACGTCGTCGAGCAGAGGGCCGCGGCCCCGGCGGCCAAGCCCGTCCCCCGACCCGCTCCTCCGGCGCGCAAGTCGGGACGGCCCAGCGTGCCGAGCTGGGACGACATCATGTTCGGCCGCAAGAACGACTGACGGCGCCGCGCCTCACACGCCAGTCGCGCCCGATGAGCTCGGGGCCGCTGCACCCGGGTGAGCGGCCCTCGGGAGCCCGCGGCACGGCATACGCCATCGGTGGGCGAGGGACTCCGCTAGTCGGCCTGGGTGATCGGCAGCGGTGGCAGCGGGCACACGTCGAGGTCGAAGGGCAGCACCTCGGGCGAGATCGCGGCGGCCCGCGCGGCGTGCGAGGTCATCCGTCGCATGTAGTGCCGCCGGCAGAGCACCTCGTACTCGACGAGACCGGTCGTGCCCGGCTTCGTGTCGCCGACGACGACCTGCTCCCCCTCGACGACCATGACGCCGTCCATGACTCGGGCGTTCGTCGTCGCCCGACGGCCGCACCAGCACAGCGCCTCGACCTGGAGCACCTGCACCTTGTCGGCGAGCTCGATGAGCCGCTTGCTGCCCGGGAAGAGCTCGGTGCGGAAGTCGGCGGTGATGCCGAAGGCGAAGACGTCGACGTCCATCTCGTCGACGATCCGCGCCAGCTGCTCCACCTGGTCGCTGGTGTAGAACTGGGCCTCGTCGCAGATGAGGTAGTCGATGCGGGTGCCCGCCGTGGCCCGGTCGACGATCGCCTCCCAGAAGTCGAGGTCGTCGCGGACCTCGAGCGCCCCGGTCGACAGACCGAGCCGCGAGCTGAGGACGTTGGTGCCGGCGCGGTCCATCTTGGTGAAGATGAGACCGACGCGACCCCGTGCGCCGTGGTTGTGGTCCATCTGGAGGGCGAGGGTCGACTTGCCACAGTCCATGGTCCCGGAGAAGAAGACGAGCTCAGCCACGAGGCACCACCCTAGGCGCCGCGGCGGGGTGGCACCACGACCACCGGCACGGCGAGTTCCGCGTCGCTCGTCGAGCCGTGCAGCCCGAGCAGCGCGACCACCTCGCGGCGCATGAGCCCCGAGTGGACGACGGCGAAGGACCCCTCGGTGACGACGAGCAGGTCGCCGATGCGGCCCTCGACCCCCGCTCGCACCGGGCCGAACCACCCCTCGTCGACGGCGCGCTCACGGGTGAGGATCCGGGCACGGTCACCGAGACGGGCTGCCCACGCCTCCTCGACGTCGGCGGCGGCGGCGGGCTCCGCGTAGAGCTGGAGGTTGCGCGGCTCGCCGCCGAGATGGCGCACGCCTGCCATGAGACCGGGCTCGTGCACGAGGTCGATCCGGTCGTGGAAGGGCACGTCGACCATGCCGTGGTCGGCCGTGACGACGATCGAGGTGTCGTCCGGCACGCGAGCAGCGAGCTGTCGCAGCGCAGCGTCGACCGACTCGACCTCGTCGCCCCACTGCCACGACTGGCAGCCGTGGACGTGGCCGATCTTGTCGACGTCGCCCCAGTAGAGGTAGACGAGGGCTCGTGGCGTGGCCCGCACGGCTGACGCGGTGGCCGACACACGGTCGTCGAGTGTGCGTCCGGCGCGGAAGCGCCCGCCGCGCAGCGCGGCGGTGGTCAGGCCCGACCCGTCGAAGTAGTGCGGACCCACCATCGTCACCGAGACGCCGGCGTTCTCGGCGGCCTCGAAGACGGTCTCGTTCGGCTGCCAGGCGCGCGGGTCGGGACCGTCCTCCCAGGACAGCTCGTTGAGCAACCGGTCGGTGGCCGGATCGAGCACCTGCATGCCGACGAGCCCGTGCGAGCCAGGAGGAAGGCCGGTGCCGAAGGTCCCCATCGAGGTCGCGGTCGTCGTGGGGAAGCCGCACGGCACCCGGTGGGCGGTGCCCAGATGGCTGCGCAGGAAGGGTGCGTGGCCGCTGCGCTGTCGCAGCAGGTCGTGACCGAGCCCGTCGACGAGCACGACGACGGTGCGCGGGACGGTGGGTAGGTCGAAGACGTCGCGGCCGGCATACGCGGGCACCCCGAGTCGGTCGGCGACCGACGGGAGCACGGAGGCCAGGGTGCCCGCCGACCAGTCGGTCGGCGTCGGCGCGTGGGCGGTCACGTCGTCGGCCACGGTGCGCTGGTCAGCGGGCCGTGCCGCCACCGATGCTCGCGGAGAGCACCCGGGCGAAGCTCATGGCCCGACCCACGGCGTCCTCACCGTCGGCGGCCGAGCTGATGCGCAGCGAGATGTCGTCGGAGGCGATGGTGCCCTCGAAGCCGTGGTCGGCCGTGCAGTCGGGGTCGCCGCAGGCGGCAGGGATCATGTCGAGCCGGCTCACCGCTCCCCACCCGAGCGTCAGCGTGAGGTCACGGCCGTGCGTGCCCGGCGCGAAGGTGTCGGGCTGCGCCACGACGTGGGTCAGCATGACGCCCCGGACGGCGGCGAGTGGCACCGTCTCGGTCGTGGCCGTCGCCATGAGCTTGTCCTCGGACTCGGCGTGGTCGTCGGCATGGGCGATGACGAGCCGCTGCGGGGTGACGACGAGCACGGTCACGTGACGGCGCACCGTCTCGTGGTCGAAGGTCGTCTCCTGGTGCACGAGGTGCGAGACGACCTCGTCGTCGGCGATCGCCGACTCAACGACGTCGCAGACGAGCGAGGGGTAGTAGCCGGCACGGGTGATCGCCTCGGTGAGGTCTTCGGGAAGGGCTCGGCCGGTGCCCGGGGTGACGCGTCGCATGCCCCCATCCTTGCACCAGCGCGGGCGTGACCTCTCCGAGCGGTCCACACCGTGCTGCGTCAGGTCATCCGGCGCCGGCCCGGGTCCTTGCGCACGAGCGCCGGTCGCACGACGACCTCGGCGCCGAGCACGTCGACCCCGCCGGTCCAGGCGTTGACGGGGTTGAGCTCGACCGAGGACAGCTCCGGGTGGTCGTCGGCGAGGACCGACAGCCGCGCGATGAGGTCGGCGAGCGCCGCCCGGTGCACCGGGGCGGCGCCGCGGTGGCCGCTGAGGAGCGGCGCCGCCTTGACGCTGTCGATGAGGTCGGTGACGTCGACGTCGGTGAGCGGCGGGATGCGGTGCGCGACGTCACCGAGCAGCTCGGTGGGCGGCCCGGCGACGGAGAAGCTGACGACCGGACCGAAGAGCGGGTCCTCACTGGCGCGGATGACGCAGGACACGCCGGGCACGGCCATCCGCTGCACGACGAACCGGTCGGCGCCGAGCGGCCCGAGACGCTGGGTCAGCGACGTGTGCGCGTCGCGGACGGCCTCGGCGTCGACGAGGTCGCCACGCACCCCGACGAGGCCGGGCTGGTGACGCACGACGGGCGAGGTCGACTTGAGGATGACGGGGTAGGTCAGCTCGTCGGCGGCAGCCACTGCCGCGTCGACGCCCGCGACCTCCACCGCCGGCCAGACACGTATGCCGTAGGCGCCCAGCAGGTCTCGCGCCTCCTCGCGCGTCAGCGCGCGTCCGTCGGGACTGCCTGCGAGATAGCCCTCGAGGAGCGACTCCGCACGGAGCCGGTCGATGCCCACCGGGGCAACCTGGGTGCCGCGGTCGCGCTGGCGCCAGAGGGCATACCGCGTGACGGCGTTGAGGGCCCGGATGCCGTCCTCGGGCATCGAGTACGCCGGCACCGACCGCCGGATGCCGTGCTGCTCGTAGGAGAGACCGTCACCGACACCCCGCATGCCGAGGAACGTCGCGACACAAGGCTTCTCGTGGTCGGCGACGATGGTGCGGACCGCCATGTGCACCTCCTCGTCCTGGGTCACGAGGGGCGGGATGAAGGCGGCGACGACGCTGTCGACCTCGGGGTCGGCGAAGGCCGCGTCGAGCGCGGCGGCGAACTCCTCGGCCGAGGCCTGCGGCGGCAGCGAGACGGGGCCGTGCGTCACCCGCAGTCCCCAGCTGACGCACGCGCTCGCACTCAGCGCGCCGAGGGCGTCGGAGTTGCCGACGATGGCGACGCGGTCGCCCTTCGGCAACGGCTGGTGGAGCGTCAGCTGGGCGACGTCGAAGAGCTGGTGGACGTTCTCGACGCGGATGACGCCGGCCTGGCGCAGCAGGGCGTCGAACGCCTGAGGGGGCACGTTGGTCACCCTGGTGCGGTGCCCGGGAGGGGCGGCGAAGCTCGACACCCCCGAGCTGACCACGACCACGGGCTTGACCGCCGCGAGCGCTCGGGCGATGCGTGAGAACTTGCGCGGGTTGCCCATCGACTCGAGGTAGAGGCCGACCGTGTCGGTCTCCTGGTCGTCGATCCAGTACTGCATGAGGTCGTTGCCCGAGACGTCGACGCGGTTGCCGGCCGACGCGAACACCGAGATGCCGAGGCCGCGGCGGGCCGCCGAGGCGAGCACCGCGACCCCGAGCGCACCGCTCTGGGCGAAGAGGCCGAGCCGACCCGACTCGGGGATGACCGAGGCGAGGGTGGCGTTGAGGCGCACGGACGGGTCGTTGTTGATGAGGCCGAAGCTGTTGGGTCCGACGATGCGCATGCCGGCGCGGCGCACTCGACGACGGAGCTTCTCCTGCAGGCGGACTCCTTCCGCGCCCGCCTCGGCGAACCCGGCCGACAGGACGAGGAGCGCCTTGACCCCGGCCTTGCCGCAGTCCTTGACGACCTCGATGGCCTGTGCCGCCGGCACGACGACGATCGCGAGGTCGACGGGCTCGGGCACGTCGTGGATGCTCGGGTAGGCCGTCAGGCCCTGGATCCGGTCGGCCACCCGGTGGATCGGGTAGAGCTCGCCCCGGTAGCCGGCGGCGAGGATGTTGCGCATGACGAGGGCACCGATCGACTCCTCGCGCCGGCTCGCGCCGATGATCGCGACCCGCTCCGGGAAGAGGATCGTGTGCATGCTGCGGGACTCGGCGCGGTGCTCGCGCGAGAGCTGGACGGCCTTGCTCTGCTCGGTCGGCGAGATGTCGAAGGACACCTCGACGACGCCGTCCTCGATGTGGTGCGTGACCTCGTAGCCCGCCTCCTTGAAGACGGTGAGCATCTTGCGGTTCTGCGGCAGCACCTCGGCGACGAACCGGTTGATGCCCAGCTCCTGGGCGATGGCGGCGAGGTGCTCGAGCATGACCGAGCCGATGCCCTTGCCCTGGTAGTGGTCCGAGATGTTGAAGGCGACCTCGGCCGACGTCGGGTCGATGCGGTCGTACCGGCCGATGCCGATGATCTCGCCGTCGAGCGTCGCGACGAGGGCGACCCGGTCGTGGTGGTCGACGTGCGTGAAGCGGTGGAGGTCGCGGGCGCTCAGCTCGCGCAGCGGGGCGAAGAAGCGCAGGTAGATCGACTCCTCCGACTGGAGGCTGTGGAAGTGGCGGATGCCGTCGGCGTCGTCGGGCGCGATCGGCCGCACGTGCGCCACGGTGCCGTCCCGGAGCACGACGTCCGCCTCCCACTCGACGGGGGCACCCGTGGCCTGCGCCGAGACCCGCTCGATCGCACCGGTGTCGTCGCTGAGCTCGCCACCCTCCATGCCCTCATCGTGTCACGTCGGGCTGCGCGGCCCCGGGAGATGGGAGTGTGGTCGCATGGAGTTCACCGACGTCGTCCGCTCCCGACGCATGGTCCGTCGCTACGACCCCGACCGGGAGGTCCCGCGCGAGGTCGTGGAGCGCTGCCTCGCCAACGCGGTGCGCTCCCCCAGTGCCGGGTTCAGCCAGGGCTGGGACTTCGTCGTGCTGACGACACCGCCCGAGCGGGACGCCTTCTGGGCGGCCACGACGGAGCCCGGCGCGGCGAGCGACCCCTGGCTCGACGGCATACGCGCCGCCCCGGTGCTCGTGCTGTGCCTCTCGCACAAGGACGCCTACCTCGACCGCTACGCGGCGCCCGACAAGGGCTGGACCGATCGGGACGAGGCGCGCTGGCCGGTGCCCTACTGGGACGTCGACACGGGCATGGCCTCGCTCCTCATCCTGCTCACCGCCACCGACGAGGGCCTCGGCAGCCTCTTCTTCGGGGTGCCGCCGGAACGCCACGGCGCCGTCCACGAGGCGTTCGGCATCCCCTCGACGCGCAGCATCGTGGGCGTCGTGTCGATCGGGTATGCCGTCCCGGGACCCAGGAGCCCGAGCCTCCGACGGCACCGGCGCACCGGTCGCGACGTGGCTCACTGGGGCCGTTTCGGCGTGGCAGGTGAGAACCCGTGATCACCCTGCGCGAAGATGGGGTGTTCACCCGCTAGCGGCAAGGAGCACCACCCGGCATGGCCCGTGGAAAGACCCCCCCGCCTCCACCGGAGGACTTCGAGGAGAAGATCGTCGGCATCGACGTCGAGGAGGAGATGCAGAACGCCTTCCTCGAGTACTCCTACAGCGTCATCTACAGCCGGGCGCTGCCCGACGCCCGGGACGGGCTCAAGCCCGTCCAGCGACGCATCCTCTACGGGGCCAACGAGCTCGGGCTGCGTCCCGACCGCGGCCACGTCAAGAGCCAGCGCGTCGTCGGCGAGGTGATGGGCAAGTACCACCCGCACGGCGACCAGGCCATCTACGACGCCCTCGTGCGCATGGCGCAGCCGTTCACCCTGCGCCTGCCCCTCGTCGACGGTCACGGCAACTTCGGCTCGCTCGACGACGGTCCGGCCGCGGCCCGCTACACCGAGGCGCGCATGGCCAATGCCGCGCTGCTCATGGTCGCGGGCCTCGACGAGGACACCGTCGACTTCGTCCCGAACTACGACGACACCCAGCTCCAGCCCGGCGTGATGCCCGCGGCCTACCCCAACCTCCTCGTCAACGGCGCGGCCGGCATCGCGGTCGGCATGGCCACGAACATGCCCCCGCACAACCTCGTCGAGGTCATCGGCGCCGCGCGGCACCTCATCGCCAACCCGACGTGCTCGCTCGAGGACCTCATGAAGTTCGTCCCGGGGCCCGACCTGCCCTGCGGCGGCAAGATCGTCGGCCTCGAGGGCATCCGCGACGCCTACCTCACCGGGCGTGGCAGCTTCCGCACCCGGGCGACGGCACGCATCGAGTCGATCACGCCGCGGCGCAAGGGCATCGTCGTCACCGAGCTGCCCTACCTCGTCGGACCCGAGAAGGTCATCGACAAGGTCAAGGACCTCGTCCAGGGCAAGAAGCTGCAGGGCATCGCCGACCTCAAGGACCTCTCGGACCGACAGCACGGCCTGCGCCTCGTCATCGAGATCAAGAACGGCTTCAACCCCGACGCCGTCCTCGAGCAGCTCTACAAGCTGACGCCGATGGAGGAGAACTTCGGCATCAACAACGTCGCGCTCGTCGAGGGCCAGCCGCGCACCATGGGCCTCAAGGACCTCCTCAAGGTCTACGTCGACTTCCGCACCGACGTCGTGCGCCGACGCACCGCCCACCGCCTGGCCAAGCGCGAGGAGCGGCTGCACCTCGTCGAGGGACTGCTCATCGCCATCGTCGACATCGACGAGGTCATCCAGGTCATCCGCGGCTCCGACGACGCCGGCACCGCCCGCACGCGGCTCATGGACGTCTTCGACCTCTCCGAGGCCCAGGCGACGTACATCCTCGACCTCCAGCTGCGCCGGCTCACCAAGTTCTCGCGCATCGAGCTCGAGAACGAGAAGACCGAGCTCGAGCGCGCCATCGAGGAGCTGCGCGCCCTGCTCGACAACGAGAAGCTGCTGCTCAAGCTCGTGTCGACCGAGCTCGCCGACGTCGCCAAGGCGCACGGCACCCCGCGTCGCACGGTGCTCCTCGAGAGCTCAGGTGCCAGCGCGACGGCGACGGCCGCCTCGCCGCTCGAGATCGCCGACGACCCGTGCTGGGTCCTGCTGAGCTCGACCGGCCTGCTGGCCCGCACCGGCACGGCCGAGCCCGTCACCGCCGAGGGCTCACGCTCGAAGCACGACGTCGTCATCGGCGCCGTCCGCACGACCGCACGCGGCGAGTTCGGGCTCGTGACGAGCGCCGGCCGGATGGTGCGCCTCTCGGCGCTCGACCTGCCGACCCTGCCGCCGACCAACGGCTCCCCCACCCTGTCGGGCGGTGCGCCTCTCGCGGCGTACGTCGACCTCGGCAAGGGCGAGGAGCCGGTGACGATCGTACCGATCGGTGCCGACGCACCGGTCTTCGCCGTCGGCACGGCGGCCGGTGTCGTCAAGCGGGTCACGTCCGAGGCGCCCAAGAGCAACGACTGGGACGTCATCAGCCTCAAGGACGGCGACCGCGTCGTCGGAGCCGCGGTCGCCGACCGTGAGGACCTCGACCTCGTCTTCGTCACGACCGACGCACAGCTGCTGCGTTTTGCGGCGAAGTCCGTTCGCCCACAAGGCCGCTCGGCCGGCGGCATGGCGGGCATCAAGCTCGCCGCCGGCGCCCGAGTCGCCTTCTTCGGCGTCGCCGACCCCGCCCGCGAGGGTGTCGTCGTCACGTCGTCCGGCTCGTCGGGTGCGCTGCCCGGCACCGAGGGCGGGTCGCTCAAGGTGACGCCGTATGCCGAGTACCCCCCGAAGGGACGCGCGACCGGTGGCGTTCGCTGCCACCGCTTCCTCAAGGGTGAGGACACGCTCGTGCTCGCCTTCGCCGGCAACACCCCGGCCCGCGCCGCCGCCGCCAACGGCGTCGCCGTCGAGCTGCCGCCCGCCGACGGTCGCCGCGACGGCTCGGGCGTCCCGACGGCCGCGGTCATCGCGCACGTCGCGGCCCCACCCGCCACCTCCCAGTCCACCGACGCGGAGTCGGGGGTCGCGGTCACGACGGATGCCCTCGGCGATGGCGACGCCCCGTCCGACGGCGGCGACGCGTGACCCCGCCTCCCGGCGGCAAGGCCGCCCGCCGCGCTGCGGCGGCCGCGGCTGCAGCCACGTCCGCCGCGTCCGCGGCGTCCGCAAAGGTGACGTCGGTCGTCGACGCGATCTCCGGATCGCCCGAGCACGCCGAACCCGAGCACGCCGAGCACCCCGCGACGACCGGATACGGCACCCCGGCCTCCGACGCGTGCTCGGTCCTCTGGGACCACGACGGCACGAGCGCCTACGGCACGGCGGCCACGGCGCGCTTCTTCGTCATCGTCGAGCAGCCCGGCCCGTGGGGCCGCGACGCGGCACGCGAGTCGCACCTCGACCGGGAGCTCGGCGCCGAGCTCGAGGGCCGCACGAGCCGGGCAGGTGGGCGCTTCATGCTCATCCGACGCCCGGGCGGGCATCCGGCCAACGACGGCCCCCGCCACGTGTTCGTCGCGCACGCCGGTGCGCGTCCCGAGGACGCCTGGCTGCTCGTCGCCGAGGTCGACCACGTCGGCGACCTGCTGGGACTCGACTGGGGCGCCCTCGCCCGCGGCAGCCGCGCCCTCGTGCAGGCCTCGCTCCTCGGCTCACGCCCCGCTGAGCCCACGCTGCTCGTGTGCACCAACGGTCGTCGCGACGTCTGCTGCGCCGTCCGAGGACGCCCGCTCGCCGCCCACGCCGCGCGGGTCGCCCCCGGCCGGGCGTGGGAGGTGTCGCACACCGGCGGTCACCGCTTCGCGCCGACTGCCGTCCTCCTGCCGTGGGGACAGACCTTCGCGCGCCTCGACGAGCGGGCGTCGGAGTGGCTCCTCGGAGCGAGCGAGTCCGGGCACCTGCCTGCCGAGCTGCTCGGCCCGCTCCACGACCGGGGCCGCTCCGGCGTCGCCGGTCCGTCGCAGTGCGCCGAGTCCCACGTCCGCTCCGAGACGGGCGAGACCCGCCTCGCCGCGCTGTGGGCCGACGCCCCCGAGGCGGTCGACGACGGCTGGGACGTCACCGTCACGCACGCCGACGGGCGCCGCTGGCACGTTCGCGTGACGCGCGAGCCCGCCGGTCGCACGCGCCCCGAGTCCTGCGGCAAGAAGGCGGTCGAGGTGCACGAGCACCGAGCGACGATCGTCGAGGCGTGGTTCTAGCCACGCATCGGGACGGGATCGCTCACCAGGGCTTGGGGACGGTCTGCGACCCGTCGCCGGGCACGGTGTCGTCGTTGCCCTGCTGCTGTTGCTGGTTGCGCTCGATGGTGTTCTGCCGCTGCTGCTCCTGGAGGTAGTCCTGCTCCTCCTGGCTCGGGGTGTTCCCGGGGTCGGGCGTGGGTGCGGGCTGTTGACCCGGCCCCGGCTGCTGCTGCGGGTTGTCGGGGGGCTGCTGGTCAGGGGGTGTGTCGGAGTTCTTCTGCTCCATCCGCTGCTGCGCCTGCTGGAGCTGCTCGCCGGTCTGGCCGCCTTCGGGCGCGTCGCAGAGCGGCGGCCGCTCCTTCGTGATCGTGATGCCCTTGTCGTAGTACTGCTTCCACTCGTCGGTTCGCTCGCGCGCCTTCGCGGCGTCGCCCAGGGCCTCGTAGGTCAGGCCGAGGTTGACGCGCACCTTGCAGTCGTCGATCCCGCCCTTGGGGACCTGCTCGAAGGCCTGCTCGAACCACGGCCGCGCCAGCTCGAAGTGCCCCGAGAGGACGTGGGCGTCACCGATCGCGAAGGGCGACCGGAACTGCTCGACGACGTTGACCCACCCCTGCCGCTCGCCCCAGGTCAGGGTGCGCGGCTTGTCGCCGGCCTCGTAGGCGTCGAGCGTCTGGGCGTGCACGAGGTTGAGCGAGATGAGCCTGAGCGCCACGAGGACGAGCAGGACGACGACGGGAGCGGACGCGAGCAGCAGCCGCCGGCGTCGCCGACGCAGGTGCGGCGGGAGGGGGCGACGGTCACGTCGGCGCAGGCGGAACCGGCGGCGTACGCCCTCCGCGGTGACGCTGTCCGCGCGTGCCGGTCGCTCGTCGAGGATCGTCATGGGCGCGTCTCCCTCCGGCGCCGGGTCTGGACGAGCGCCGTGATGCCGGCGCCGACCTCCCACGCGGCGATCCCGGCCACCCCGAGCAGCAGCGGCCAGTAGAGCTCGCGGCGGGCGATGACCTTCTGCTTCTCGATCTGCTCGCTCGTGCCGAAGCGCTCGAGGTCGATGCCGCCCACGGCGGGGCCGATCGCGTCGCCCGCCTCGCGGTGCACGTAGCTCAGGCCTAACTGGTCGCCGATCGTGCGCAGCGTGTCCTCGCTGACGACGGAGCGGGCGTCCTCACCGGTCGCGGGGTCCTTGATGTAGTCGCGTGTCGTGTCGAAACGTGACCGCGTGGCCTTCATCCGGCCGCCCTCGGTGGTGCCGTAGCCGAGGACGGCTCCACCGTTGATGAGCCGCTTGTCGATGTCGAAGGGCGCAGGAGGGTCCTGCGCCGTCTGCTCGCCGTCGCCGAAGTAGAAGACGACCCGCCCACGCTCGGGAGTGCGCGCGTCGGCCTGCTGGAGCAGGGTCTTGAGGCGGTCGTTCGCCTCGCTGACGGATGTGCCCCTCGAGACCTCGTAGGACTCCGGGAGCAACGTCTCGACCGCCGCGTCGAGGGCCGTCGTGTCGGTCGTCAGCGGCAGCCGCACCCGGGCGTCCTGGTCGAACGTCACGACGGAGTAGCGGGCACCCGGAAGAGCCTCAGCGATGGCGGAGATGTCCGATGAGACGCCGTCGATGCGCGGGCGACCGTCGCCGTAGTCCTCGGCGATGATGCTGCTCGTCGTGTCGACGACGAAGTAGACGTTGAGGTTGGCGGCGGTGGTGTCGACCTGTTCACCCGCAACGGCCGGACGCAGCGCGGCGACCCCGAGGAGCACGACCGCACCCGTGAGCCGCCAGTGCGTCGCCCGCGACTCTCCCGGCACCGAGCGCGACGACGGGTTCCACCACACGGCGGCGAGCGCCCCGACCGCGAGGACGAGCAGCACGGGCCAGGGGGCGACGGGCAGGAGGGTCACGACGCCCACCTCCGGCTCGCACCGATGACGCCGATGAGCCCGATCCCGGCGAGCGTGATCGGCAGCGTCGGGTTGTCGGAGTAGAGGGCACGGGAAGCGGCGTCGATGAGCGTCGCCTCCTGGGCCTGGACCGCGTCGACGATCCCCTTGATGGCCGCCTGGTCGCTCATCGCGAAGTAGCGTCCGCCGGTGCCGGTGACGATGTCGCGCATCTCCACCGCCTCCTGGTCGGCCCCGTCCTCCTCCGGGTTGAGCCCGTAGACGCGGACGCCCTTGGCCTTGGCCAGCGCACCGGCCTCGTCGACGTCGATGATCGGCCGCCCGGCGAGGTGGTTGTCGGTGGCGAAGACGACCGAGCGGGCGCGCTGGACGTCGACCTTGTCGAAGCTGGAGACGCAGGTGGCGAGGCCATCGCCGATCAACGAGGTGCCGCGGCCGTTGAAGGTGCCGGCGAAGAAGGAGTCGTACTCCGGGTCGCCCGTCAGCGCACGTCCCGCGGAGTCGAGCTCCCCGTTGATGAAGTCGTAGTCGTCGGTGAGCGGGAAGACCGTGGCGGCCGACGAGTTGAAGATGACGAGCCCGATCCGCTCGCCCTCGAAGCTCGAGACGAGCGTCTTGAATGTCGACACGAGGGTCGCGTCGTAGGCGGCCATCGAGCCGGAGATGTCGAGGCACAGCATGATGTCGCGGCTGCGGGTCTGGGGCTTGTCGATGGTGGTGTCGAGCGGTCGGGCTGCGCCCACGAGGGCCGCCCCGCCGAGGAGCACGGCGCTGGACGCGAGCACGGCCATCCGGATCCGGTGCAGGCGCAGCGCCCGGCGGTACTCCGCCAGCTCGGTCAACGCGCTTGAGTTGGCGACCGCCGCCGACGCTCGTGCCTGCCGGCGGGACATGAGCCGGTAGACGGCATACGCGAGCAGGGCCGCGAGGAGCGTCCCGAGGCCGAGCACGCCCGGCCACTTGAGGTCGAGGCCGTTCAGCTCCATCGCGCCACCACCTGCTTGGCGACGGTGCCCGCCCCGACGAGGGTCGCCGTCTCACGCGGGCCGAACTCACCGGGATAGAGCGATCCGACGACCTGCGACACCGGGGTCAGCCGGGATCCCGTCGCGTTGAGCTCGGTGAGCGTCATCGTCGGGGCATGGATCCCCGACACCTCCTGGACGAAGTGGCGCACGAGGACGCTGAGCTGCTGGTGCGCCCGACGCTGGCTGATCTCGCCGGCCGCGGCCCGGTCGAGCACGAGGTCGATCTGCCGGGTGTAGTCGGCGCGCAGGCGTGAGAGCCGGTCCGACGTGATGCGTGGCGGGACGACGACCTTCCTCTCGCGCGTCGACCACCACACCCAGACGTACCAGGCGGCGACGAGCACGAGCGCGCCGACGCCGATCCAGAGCCACCTCGCGGCATACGGGTCGGGAGCGTAGAAGCCCGGGGGCGGGGCGTCAGCGGCGCGCACGACGCTGCCTCTCGAGCAGGGCGAAGACCGTCGCGACGACCTCGTCCGACGACCCGAGACGGGCATGGTTGATCCCGCGGCGGTCGAGCAGCTCGGTCGTGCGCTGCACGCGCTCGGCGACCGAGGCGGCATACGCCGCGCGCACCCGCGGGTCGAGCCGCACCAGCGTCGGCAGCGTGTACGTGTCGGCGACGTCGTATGCCGTCCGGTCCCCCTCGATGGCCGTGGGGTCGGCGTCCTCGACGGTGATCCAGAGGATCTCGTGCTGGACGTGGAGACGGCGCAGCAGCTCGTCGAGCGCAGGGTCGAGCTCCTTGTCGTCGGCGACGACGAGCAGCACGAGGCGGCGGCGGACGTTGCGGACGATCCAGCGCAGCTGCGTCGCGAGGTTGCTCTGGTCGCCGTCGAGGACGGTCGCCGCGTCCACGGCGCGCAGCAACAGCTCGAGGTGCGCCTCGGAGCCGCGCAGGTCGTGCGCGACCGTCGTGCCGGCGGTGCCGCGGACGAGCCCGACGAGGTCTCCGTGGCGCTGCGCGAGGTAGCCGACGAGGCCGGCCGCCGCGATGGCCACCGACTTCTTCGGCTCACCGCTGCGGGTCGTGGCCGCCATCCCGCGGCCGGTGTCGATGACGAGCATGAGGTTCTGCTTCCGCGTCGCGACGTAGCGCTTGACGAGCGGCGACTGGCTACGGGCGGTGGCCCGCCAGTCGATGTCGCGAACCTCGTCGCCCGGGACGTAGTCGCGCAGGTCGTCGTAGTCGAGGCTGCGACCGTGGAAGACGGAGGCGTACTCCCCCTCGAGGAGGCTGCGTGACTTGCGGCGCGCGTGGACGAAGAGCTTGCTCTTCACCCTCGTCAGCAGCGTCGTCGTCATGTCGCGTCCGTCGTCCGGCTCCCCGGTCAGGGGGTGCGGATCCCGTTGACCATCGCGTCGATGATGCTCTCGACGGCGACCTCGTCAGCAGCCGCCTCGAAACCGAGCGTGACGCGATGCCGCAGCACCCGGTGCGTCAGCGCCTTGACGTCGTCGGGGACGACGTGGTTGCGGCCGTCGACGAGGGCGCGGGCCCGCGCCGCACTCGTGAAGGAGATGCTCGCCCGCGGGCTCGCCCCGAAGTCGACGTAGCCGGCGAGGCGCGGCTCGATGTAGTCGCGCGGGTGCCGCGTGACGTAGCCGATGCCGACGACGTAGTTGACGATCGCCGGGTCGATGTAGACCCGGCCGACGAGCCCCTGCAGCCGCTTGACGTCGGCGACGGACACGACCGGCTCGGACGCCGTGAGGAAGATGCCGGAGTCGATGCGCCGCAGCACCTCGGCCTCCTCCGCCGGCGACGGGTAGTCGAGGACGTCCTTGAGCATGAAGCGGTCCATCTGCGCCTCGGGCAGCGGGTAGGTGCCCTCCTGCTCGATGGGGTTCTGGGTGGCGAGGACGAGGAACGGGTCGGGCAGCGCGTAGCTGCGGTCACCGATGGAGGTCTGGCGCTCCTGCATCGCCTCGAGCATCGCCGACTGCGTCTTGGCGCTGCTGCGGTTGATCTCGTCGAGGAGGACGAAGTTGGCGTGGACGGGACCGAGCTGGGTCTCGAACGTGCCGGAGTGCTGGTTGTAGACCTGCGTGCCGACGATGTCGCTCGGCAGCAGGTCCGGGGTGCACTGGATGCGGTGGAACGACCCGCCCACCGCCTGCGCGATCGTCTGCGCCGCCGTCGTCTTGGCCAGCCCGGGCACGCTCTCGAGGAGGACGTGGCCGCCGGTCATCAGGGCGATGAGCAGGGTCTCCTGCAGACGTGCCTGGCCGACCACCTTCGAGGCGAAGGCCGTCGAGATGGCCTCGATGGTCTCGGCGGCCCAGTGCAGCTCGTCGGGCGTGAGGTAGCGCGTCGGTGCCGGTGCGGTGCGGTCGGGGGCGATGTCGATGCCGGCCACGGCGACGTCCTCGTCGGGGGCGTCGGGCGAGCCCGAGAGCTGGTCCGGCTCGTCGGGGACGGCGGCGTCGTCCGGTGCGGCCGGGCTCGGGAGCGTGACGGTGAAGCTCGTGCCGTCGACCTCCTCCGACGGGGCGACCTGACCCGTGTCGGGCTGCGCGCCCGGCTCGTCGAGCGCGTCGAGCGCGCCGGACCGTTCGTCGGCGACCGACTCCTCGGCGTTGACGTTGCCCACCATCGATTCCCCTTCTCGACGCGTACCGGCGGAGGGAGTCGCGCCGGCAGGGACACATCGTAAGCACGGCATGCTGTGCCGCGCCGGAGGTCCCGTCACCCCACAGACACGTCAGGGGCCTGGATCGCTGCGCTCAGGCGTCGATCCGCTCGCGGTCGACCTCGGCCGCGGACTCGATGATGAAGTCCTTGCGCGGTGCGACCTCGTTGCCCATGAGCAGCTCGAAGACGCGCTCGGCGGCCTCGAGGTCACGCATCGTCACCTTGCGCAGCGTGCGGTGACGCGGGTCCATCGTCGTGTCGGCGAGCTGGTCGGCGTCCATCTCGCCGAGACCCTTGTAGCGCTGCATCGGCTGCTTGATCTTCTTGCCCGACTTCTCGAGGCGGGCCAGAGTGCGGCGCATCTCCGGCTCGTTGAAGGTGTAGATGAGCTCGTTCTTCTTGGCCCCGGCGTTGATGACCTCGAGCCGGTGCAGCGGCGGCATGGCGGCGTAGACGCGACCGGCGTCGACGAGCGGACGCATGTAGCGGAAGAAGAGCGTCAGCAGCAGCGTGCGGATGTGGGCGCCGTCGACGTCGGCGTCGGTCATGATGATGACCTTGCCGTAGCGCGCCGCGCCGAGGTCGAAGCTGCGACCCGAGCCGGCGCCGATCACCTGGATGATCGAGGCGCACTCGGCGTTCTTGAGCATGTCGGAGACCGACGCCTTCTGGACGTTGAGGATCTTGCCCCGGATCGGCAGCAGCGCCTGGAACTCGGAGTTGCGGGCCTCCTTGGCGGTGCCCATGGCCGAGTCACCCTCGACGATGAACAGCTCGGAGCGCTCGACGTCGGTGGTGCGGCAGTCGCGCAGCTTCGACGGCAGCGTCGAGCTCTCGAGGGCGTTCTTGCGCCGCTGGGTCTCCTTGTGCAGCCGCGCGCTGATGCGCGACTTCATCTCGGAGACGACCTTCTCGAGCAGCAGGGCCGCCTGCGCCTTGTCGCCGCGCTTGGTCGACGTGAGGCGGTCGGTCAGCTCCGTCTCGACGACCTTGGCCACGATGGCGCGCACGGCGTTGGTGCCGAGGACCTCCTTGGTCTGGCCCTCGAACTGCGGCTCGGCCAGACGCACCGTGACGACGGCGGTCATGCCCGCGAGGATGTCGTCCTTCTCGGGCTTGTCGTTGCCGACCTTGAGGCGTCGGGCGTTGACCTCGAGCTGCTTGCGGAACACCTTGACGATGGACTGCTCGAAGCCGGTGACGTGGGTGCCGCCCTTGGGCGTGGTGATGATGTTGACGAAGGACTGGACCTTCGTGTCGTAGCCCTGGCCCCAGCGCAGGGCGACCTCGACACCGCACTCGCGCTCGAGCTCGGTCGGGGTCATGTGGCCGTTGACGTCGAGGACCGGGACGGTCTCGGTGAACGTGCCGGAGCCCTCGAGGCGCCACACGTCGGTGATCGGAGTGTCGGGCGCGAGGTACTCGACGAAGTCGGTGATGCCGCCGTCGTGCTGGAAGACCTCCTCGACGGTGCCCTCCTCGCCGGGCGTGCCCTTGAGGCGTCGCTCGTCGCGGATGACCAGGCGCAGGCCGGGGACGAGGAAGGAGGTCTGGCGGGCGCGTCCGAGGATGGCATCGTAGTCGAGCTCGGCGTCCTTGAGGAAGATCTGCCGGTCGGGCCAGAAGCGCACGCGCGAGCCGGTGACGCCCCGCTTGGCCTTGCCGACGACGGGCAGCGCGCTCTTCTTCTCGTAGGGCGTGAACTCCGAGTCGGGCGAGTGGATCGCCGTGCGGTCGGCGAACGTGCCGGGCTCGCCGCGCCGGAAGCTCATGCCGTACGTCTTGCTGCCGCGGTCGACCGCGACGTCGAGCCGCGCGGACAGGGCGTTGACGACGGAGGCGCCGACCCCGTGGAGACCACCCGTGGCGGCATACGACGCGCCACCGAACTTGCCACCCGCGTGCAGCTTGGTGAAGACGACCTCGACACCGGACAGGCCGGTGCGGGGCTCGATGTCGACGGGGATGCCGCGACCGTTGTCACGGACCTCGATGGACCCGTCGCCGCTGAGGATGACCTCGATGTCGGTGCACACGCCGGCCAGGGCCTCGTCGACCGCGTTGTCGATGATCTCCCAGAGGCAGTGCATGAGGCCGCGCTGGTCGGTCGAGCCGATGTACATGCCGGGGCGCTTGCGCACGGCCTCGAGGCCCTCGAGGACCTGGAGGTGGCGGGCGGTGTAGTCGCCGTTGCCGGAGGGAGCGGGTCGTGAGGCGGAGGCCACGGTGTGTCGTTCTCTTTCCGTCGGTGTGCGGCCAGCGGTCGGGCTGTGTAGGGCTGGCAGGGGAAGCCTAGCCACCTCCACCGACCGCCCTCGGGAGGCTCGCGGCTCCCCCGGGTGACGGACCTCACCGACGAGTCGGGCACCAGCCCCGGCAGCCCCGCGAGCCCCGTCGGGAGCGGCCTGCCAATCCGTATCTGGGCGGCGCGCCGAATCACTGACACGTAACGATGTTGCTCCGGCGGGCGACTCACTGACCGAGCCTCACCATCGGGAAGGTTTCGACGTGATTCACTGTTGGAACGTCCACGAGGCGCGAGAGGTCCACCGGATGGACCGATCGGGCGTCGTAGGTACATGGCAGGGTTTCCCTCCGGGGGACCCCCGAGGGAGGAAAGAGGCGAAATACGATGACGACAGCACTGGCACCCGAACTGACTGCTGCTGACCGCTGCGACCGATGTGGGGCTCAGGCCTACATCCGCGCCCGCCTCGTTTCCGGCGGAGAGCTGCTCTTCTGCGCGCACCACGGACGGGAGCACCTCCCGGCGCTGAAGGACAAGGCTCTCGACATCCGCGACGAGACGGAACGACTCACCGAGGTCCCGGGATCTGCTCCCGTGGACGAACACTGAGTCCAGAGGCGATCTCCGGCCCGGCCCCTCCTGACCCCATCCTGATCCGCACGCCGCCGACGGCTGCCCCGTGATCACTGCGACGAACGTCCTCGTTCTGCTCGCGATGATCGTGGGCACCGTCGGCATCGTCGTCCCGGTGCTGCCGGGGCTGCTGCTGGTCTGGGGTGCGACGCTCGTGTGGGCGTTCGAACGTCAGGACGGGCCGGGTTGGCTCGTCTTCGGCATCGCGACCCTGTTGTATGCCGTGGGCCTCGTCGCGCAGTACCTCGTCCCCGGGCGACGGATGAAGACCGCGGGCGTCGACGGGGTCATCGTCGCGGTGGCGCTGGTCGTCGCCGTGGTGGGCTTCTTCGTCGTGCCCGTCGTGGGCGGACCCCTCGGGTTCGTCCTGACGATCTACGTCCTCGAGCTGGCCAAGCACCGGGGGCATGCACCGGCCTGGCACGCGACGACCCAGGCCATCCGCGCGGTGGCCCTCAACATCGGCATCGAGCTCGTCACGGCGTTCGCGATGATCGCGACGTGGGCTCTCGGCGTCTACGCCACGCGACCCTGACCCGCCCGCGAGGCTCTCGTCTGACACGGCCCGGAGATGTGAAGGACCCCGACGGTCTCCGTCGGGGTCCTGTCTGCGTCCGTGGAGGTGGGGGCCGGTCAGCGGCGCGTCACCACTGGTCGCGGCGGCGCTTCTCCCACCGCTCCTCGAGGCGCTCCATGAAGGTGCCCTGCTTGGCGGAGGCGGCCTTGGCCTTGCCGCCGGCCCGCGGCTTGGTGGTGCCGTCGCTGGCGACGGCTGCGAGCTTCGTCTTCGACGGGGTGATCGCGTAGACGATGCCCGCGACCATGATGGCGAAGCCGACCGCACCGAGCCAGATGCTGCTGCTCATCGCCGAGAAGACGACCAGGGCGAGACCGACGACCGCAGCCACCACTCCGGCGACGAGGCGTCCACGGCCGAGACCGCGCGACTTCGTCTTCTCGATCCGCGAGGCGAATCGAGGGTCTTCGGCGTAGAGGGCTTCCTCCATCTGCTGGAGGAGTGCTTCCTCGTGTTCCGAGAGTGCCACCTGGCACCTCCCTGGTGCGAAATCGACTGTGCCCGAATCGTATGTCGGAAACGGCCGACGCGGACTTCTTTCCCTCAGGATAGGTCGCGCCGAGCGCGTTGGGAACCCGAGGGTCGGTCGGGCATGAGTGACGCCGGACGCACCGACCCGGCTCCGAATCTGGCGCTCGCGCGGTCGACCGCGCGGTCGGCCTCTCGCCACCCGTGCTCGGGCTCGTCGAGGGTGGCCTGGATGGGAGCGACGGCCGACGGGACGAGCCCCTCGAGGCGGACCCCGACGAGCCGGATGCGGGCGCGTTGGAGGCCGAGGCGGTCGTAGAGCTCGCGGGCCGTCGCGAAGATGTCGCGGGACACGTCGGTGTGGTGGCGCAGCGTCTTGGCGCGGGTGATCGTCGTGAAGTCGGCGAAGCGGACCTTGATCGACACGGTGCGCCCCGTCATGCCGGCGGACCGGGCCCGGGCCGCGGTGCGGTCGGCGAGTCGCAGCAGCTCGCGGTGGATGCGGACGGGGTCGTCGATGTCGTGCGCGAAGGTCTCGTCGGCGCCGATCGACTTCTCGCGTCGCTCCGGCACGACGGACCGGGGGTCACGACCCCACGCGAGGTCGTGCAGGCTCCGGCCGGAGACGTCGCCGAGGGCACGCTGGAGGGTCTCGACGGGCGTGTGCGCGAGGTCGGCGACGGTGCGCAGGCCGAGGCGGTGCAGGTGCTCCTCGGTCTTGTCGCCGACGCCCCAGATCGCGCCGACGGGCAGCTGGTGCAGGAACGAGACGACCTCCTCGCGCGGCACGACGATGAGCCCGTCGGGCTTGGCGAGGTTGGAGGCGAGCTTGGCGACGAACTTCGTCGAGGCCACCCCCACGGAGCACGTGATGCCCTGCTCGTCGGCGATCGTGTCGCGCAGCTGCTCGGCGATCTGGGTCGGACGGCCCAGGCGGCGCACGGCCCCGGAGACGTCGAGGAAGGCCTCGTCGAGCGAGAGCGGCTCGACGCTGTCGGTGATCGTCGCGAAGGTCGCCATGACGGCCTCGGAGATGGCGGCGTAGCGGCGGTGGTCGGGCTCGATGATGACTGCCTGCGGGCACAGCCGCTGGGCCCTGGCCATCGGCATCGCCGAGGTGACCCCGAAGGCCCGCGCCTCGTAGGTTGCCGAGAGCACCACGGACCGCCCGCTCGCGCCGCCGATGATGACGGGTCTGCCCCGCAGCTCAGGCCGCGAGATGAGCGAGGCGGACGCGTAGAAGGCGTCCATGTCGACGTGCAGGACGGTGCAGCCGGTGTCGTCGGGTGGCTCGGAGCCGGCCCGGGTCGGCGCGGTGAACTGGCGGCGGCTCATCGTCGGCCCGTCGGACGGGTCGACGCGCTCACGAGGGCGCGGTCAGTCGCGGCGCGCGACGACGTGGAGGGCATTGCCGAGGGTCCGGAGGAACTCGCGCCCCGGACCGGTGACGAGCAGCTCGTCGAGCTCGGCCAGGGCGACGCGGTCGGCCTCGGAGTCGATGAGCGAGGCCGGGACGAGGTGGCCGAGGATGTTGGTGCCACGCACCCGCACGTCGGTGAAGCCGGCGTCGGCGAGGAGCGTCTCGAGCTGCTCGACGTCGAAGCGGCGCGGCAGCGGGTCGGTGCTCCCCCAGCGACCGGAGGGGTCGACGAGGGCCGCGCGGGCCTGGCCGAACTCACCGGCGATGGCCTTGGCGAAGACGACGGACAGTCGGCCGGAGACGAGCAGGGACAGGACGCCGCCGTCGCCCAGCGCCTGCGCGATGGCGTGGAGCGTCGCCGCGGGGTCGTCGACGAACTCGAGCGTGCCGTGGCAGCAGGCGAGGTCGACGTGGCGCCCGGCCAGGACGGAGCCGAGAGAGTCACCGTCGCCCTGGACCGCCGTGATGCGGTCGACGATGCCGGCCTCGCGGGCCCGGCGACCGAGCGAGGCGAGGGCGTCGGGGCTGGGGTCGACGACGGTGACGTGGTGACCGGCCTCGGCGAGCGGGACGGCGACGCCACCGGTGCCGCCACCGAGGTCGAGCACCTCGAGCGGCCGGCCGAGGCGCTGCGAGCACTCGTCGGCGAGGTGGCCCACGGCCGAGACGACGGCCGACGGCCGGACCCCTCCACGTCGCTGGGGGCGCTGCTCGTCGGGCACGGGATCCTCCGTCTGGGAACGTGGTACGCGTGGTGCCGCGTGTGGTTCGTGTGCGTCATCACCCTAGTGCCCCGAGCTTCCCGGACTCGCGTGCCACAGCTTGCGTGGCGGGCCGCCCACCGTCTCGGTGGGCACGAGCCCGCTCGTGCCGCGCGGTCCCCGGACGTCGTCGCCCGCCGGCTTGATGTCGGCGTACGGCGACTGCTTGAACCCCGAGGCGTGGACGAGCACCCGCCGGCCGTCCGGCCCCTCGCCGACGCCGGACCGTGCCCCGTCGGGTCCGGCGAGCGCGGTGGCGCGCTCCCACGCCGACCGGTCGGCGGCCTCGAGCGCGTCGCGGACGGCGGTGATGCCCCCGGACGTCCACGCGTCCTGCAGGCCCGAGAGCTCCCACGCGCCGGTGGCCCGGATCGAGACGCCGCGTGGACCGGTGCGCCGCACGACCCCCCGACAGAGCAGCAGCCACGAGTGGAAGACGGTGGCGGCATACGGGCCCTGGACGTCCTCGAAGAAGGTGAGGTCAGCCGGGCCGGTGGCGTCGTCGAGCGTGAGGAAGACGACGCGGCGCCCGGTGCGGATCGGCGGGGTCTGGGTGGCGACCTTGACCCCGGCGACGAGGACCTCGCGGCCGCTGCGCCCGGAGAGCAGGTCGCGCGCCCGGGTCACGCCGAGCGCGTCGAGCAGCGGGCCGTAGAAGTCGACGACGTGACCGCTCGCGTCGAGGCCGAGCACCTCGAGCTCGGCCCGGACCCGCTCCGGGCCGGTCATCTCCGGCAGGCCGCTCGTCGCGGAGAGCCGCGGCGTGTCGCCGAGGTCGAGCGTCAGCTGGGTCGCGATCTGCTCGGGCGCCCCGGCGGAGCCCTGCGACTGGGCGGCGGCGAGGGCCCGGATGTCTCCCGTGGCGGAGACGGACGTGACGCGACCCCGTGAGGAGCCCGGTCCCGACGACCGGCTCGCGGCCGAGACCCGATGGGAGGAGCGGCGTGACGACCGCTGCGAGGAGGACCAGCGGTCGAGCTCGGCGACGTGGAGCAGCAGGTCGCGCCGGGTGACCCGGCCACGACGGCCGAGGCCGCCCCGCGCCCGGCCCACGACCCCGGACCCGCTCTCGTCGAGACGGGACGGACCGCCGAGGTCGATGTCGTGCAACGAGTCGAATCCCCCTGCGAGCACGAGCTTCTCGGCGACGGGCCGCGACACGTGGGCACGCTGCCAGAAGTCGGAGAGGCTGGAGTAGGGCTGTCCGGCGACGATCTGCGCGACCTCGGCCTCGCTGATGCCGTGGACGTCGGCGAGCGACAGCCGGATGGCTTCGCCGCCGTCGTCGGTGCGTTCGAAGCGGTAGGCGCCGGTCGAGACGTTGACGTCGAGCCCGAGGATCGCGATGCCGAAGGTGCGGGCGTCGTCGAGGATGAGGCGCTTGGGGTACATCCCGGGATCGTGGGTGAGCACCCCTGCGAGGAAGGCTGCCGGGTGGTGCGTCTTGAGCCAGGCCGACTGGTAGGTGGGCAGCGCGAAGGCCGCGGCGTGCGCCTTGCAGAACCCGAACGAGGCGAACGCCTTGAGGACCTCCCAGATCTTGTCGGCGACCTCGGGCGCGTAGCCGCGGTCCCGGGCCGCCGGTCGCCACCACGCCTCGATCCGCTTCTGCCCGTCGGGCGTGCCGAGCGTGCGGCGCACCTCGTCGGCCTGGGCGAGGGTCACCCCGGTGGTCTCGGCGACGATCATGAGCACCTGCTCGTGGAAGACGACGACGCCCTCGGTCTCCTCGAGCGCGGGGACGAGCGACGGGTGGAGGTAGGACGGGTCCTTCCACCCCTGCCTCGCGTTGAGGAACGGGATGATCATGTCGCTCTTGACCGGGCCGGGCCGGAAGAGCGAGATGTCGATGATGAGGTCGTCGAAGGTGCGCGGCCCGAACTTGCCGATGAGCTCGCGTTGTCCGGGGCTCTCGATCTGGAAGCAGCCGAGGGTCTTCGTCGAGCGGACGAGCTCGAAGGTCGGCTCGTCGTCGAAGGGCACCTGCGACTCGTCGTCGAGGTCGACGTGGTCGCCGTCGACGCGCTCGACCTCCTCGATCGCGTGCGCCATCGCGGACTGCATCCGGATGCCGAGGACGTCGAGCTTGAGCAGCCCCATCTCCTCGACGTCGTCCTTGTCGAACTGGCTCATCGGGAAGCCGAGCCAGCTCGCCTCGACGGGGGTGCGGTCGAGCAGGACGGAGTCGGACAGCACGACCCCGCACGGGTGCAGCGCGATGTGCCGGGGCAGGCCGTCGAGGCGCTCGACGATGTCGAACATCAGCTGCAGGCGCGGCACGTCGAGGCCGCTCGCCCGGAGCTCGGGCAGCTCGGCCAGGGCGTTGCGGACGTTGCGGGCGGCGATGTGCGGGAAGGCCTTGGCCATGGCGTCGACCTCGGGCGGCGGGAGCCCGAGCGCGGCCCCGGCGTCGCGGATCGCGTGGCGCACCCGGTAGGTGTCCATCATCGAGACGCACGTGACCCGGTCGCCGCCGAAGTGGTCGAGGATGCGCTCGTAGATCTCGGTGCGCCGGGCCGACTCGACGTCGATGTCGATGTCGGGCAGCTCGGCCCGCAGCGGCGAGCAGAAGCGCTCCATGAGCAGCCCGTGCCGCATCGGGTCGACGCCGGAGATGCCGAGGAGGTAGTTGACGAGCGACCCGGCCCCGGACCCGCGGGCGGCGACCCGCACGCCCATCTCGCGGATGAGGTCGCAGACCTGGGCGACGGTGAGGAAGTACGTCGCGTAGCCGAGCGTCTCGATGACGCCGAGCTCGTCCTCGAGACGGTCGCTGACGGCGACGAGCTCGCTCTCGGTGCGGCCGGGGTAGCGGGTCGGGATGGACTCGCGGCACCGTCGCGCGAGGACGCGGTGCGGGTTGGTGCCGGGCCGGATGCCGAGGACACCCGGCTCGGGCAGGTGGACCGAGCCGATGCCGAGGTCGGCCCGTGGGTCCTGGACGCACTCGGCGGCGAGCGCCGTCGTGCGGGCGAGCAGCTCGCGGGCCTGCTCGCGGGCCAGCGACCCGCCGCCGACGAGCCCCGGGCCGGAGACCTGGACGACGTCGAGGGCGAGCGCGTGCATGAGGGGCGTCGGCGAGAGGTGCCCGGCCGTCGTGACGCGGTCGAGGTGGCGCGCGTCGAGCGCGACGAGCCGCCGGGCGGCGTCGAGGACGTCGACGATGGCGGCGTCCTGCGGGTCGGCGTGGCGCACCGCGGCCGTGATGATGCTCGGCACGCCGACCTCGCGGGCGAGCGCGAGCATGCGTCCGGCCTGGCCGAGGCTGCCGGGCTGGTGCTCGGGCCCGCCGTGGCACACGACCTCGACGACGACGGCGCCCCGCGGCAGCAGCGCGACCCAGCGCTCGAGCACCGCCCGGGCGTGGTCGCGTCGCTTGGCGAGCACCGCACGACCGACGTCGGAGTCGGGCCCGAGGAGCACGACGAGCGGGGACGGCCCACCGTCCGCCCCCGATGGCGTAGGCCGTCCGCCTCGTCCATCCGATCGACCCCGGCCCTCGGGCCGGCCGGGCCGGTCGTCCTCCGCTGCGGACGGGACGGGCGGGGCGGGCAGCAGGCGCGCGTGCTCGGCGACGAGGGCCGCGGACGTGACCGGGTTGCCGCGCTCGCCGTGCAGGTGGGTCGCCGTGACGAGGCGACAGAGCGCCGCCCACCCGGCACCCGGGGCGAGGCCGGTGCTGCTGCCCCGGGCCAGCACCGTGACCCGCGGGAGCCGCGGGTCGACGAGGGCGCCGCCACGGACCGGGGTGCGCACGGGACGGCTGCGCTGGCGCTCGGGGTGCTCGGGGCCGAGGGCGAGATCGACGCCGAGGACCGGCGCGACGTCGTGCTCCATGCAGGAGCGGACGAACTTCACGGCGCCGTAGAGCCCGTCGCGGTCGGTCAGGGCGAGCGCCGGCTGCCCGAACGCCGCGGCACGCTCGACGAGCTGGTGCGGCTTGGCCGTGCCGTAGCGCATGGAGTAGCCGGACGCGACGTGCAGGTGCACGAAGCTCTCGGTGCTGCCGGCCGCGCTGCTCGTGCGGCCGCTGGTGATGGTGGTGGTCATGCCGGTCGTCACCCGCTCGCCCGGCTCCTCGAGACCGGGGTGATCGACTGCGGCAGCGGGATCGTCGCAGGGACACCGAGGAGGTCCTGGACGATCTCGAGGAACATCTCGGCCTGGCGCAGCAGGTCGTCGGACTCGCGTGCGCTGATGTGACCGCCGCGGTCGATGACCGACCGGTGCGCCGAGCAGGCGGCGAAGAAGGCGGCCCACTCCCCCAGCTCCGGGGCCACCCCGGGCAGCACCTGCCACACGCTGCGCGGTCGCGAACGTGGCGACGGCACGGTGCGGGCTGCGACGAGGGCCGCGGCGGCGCGCAGGGCTCCGAGGTGGGCGTCGCGATAGCGCTCGGACGCGTCGCTCGTGCGGCACGCGGTCTCGAGGGTGGTCCGGCCCCGCTCGAGCAGGTCGAGCACGGCGACCGAGATGGGTGGGCGGCGCAGGTCGTGGGCGGTGGTCATGGTGGTTCCTCTCCTCTCTCGTCTCATGGGCTCAGTCGGCGACCCGGACGAGCGACCAGTGGTCGCCGCGCGGGGACTCGTCGTGGGCGAGGTCGTAGACCCCGGGCGTGAACGACCATCCCGGGCTCGCCTCGACGCGCCAGACGTGCTGCTCGCTCGCCGCGGCGACGAGCGTCTCGCCGGGACGGACCTGCGCCTCGTCGGCCTCGAGCGCGTCGTGCCACCAGGCCCGCCGCTCGCGCCACTGGGCGAGGACGCCACGGACGACGTAGAGGCGCCCGCGCCAGATGAACGCCTCTGGCGGCGCCTCGAGGGACCCGGCCTCGGAACCCGAGGGTCCCGACGACCCGGAGTCCCGTGAGGACCTCGAGGACCCGGGCGGACGGGTCGACCTTCCGACCGGACCACCGGAGCGGCCCACGACGGACTGCTCCTGCTGCTCCCGCTCGCGCACTCTCACCTGCACGGCATCACTGAACCTGCGCACCACGACACGTCTCCCTCGGACACGTCGAGGCCGGACATCACGACCCAGACCACCCGCGCCCCACACGAGCGGTCCGACACCAACCGACGACTTGAACTGACAACTGACTGACAACTGACTGGCTCGGACACCGGCTCGGACCTCACCTCCCGGGCACCTCACCCGAAGAGACGACGTTCGAACACCTGTTCGATACTCGAAGCCTAACCCCTGGCGCCGACAGCCTGTCAAGACGGTCCGCGCGTCACGTCCACGCGATCCCGGGCCGCCGCAGCCGACCTCTCCGCACGCGTCCGTTTCGCCCCGCTCCGGACCGATCTGAGTACCCGTGCTCAGGTCCGTGCGGCGTCCCCGGCGACAGAGTGATGGCGCGGGTTCGGTCCGCGAACGGAGGGGCGCAGGGGTCCTGTCCGCTCACGGATCGGGCCCGTTCCGCTGCCCCCTCCCGCCGCCTGCAGCGCGCCCCGTTGCGCCACCCCCGGGAATACGGGAGCGTCAGGGACGTTGGACCTGGGCTCGGCCGACCGGTCGGGCCACAGCCGCACCGGCGCACCGCGACCGGCGCACGACCGAAGGGGTGTCGTGGGCGCCGAGCTCATCCCCATGGCCTTCACCACCGGGTGGGGCAGCGGCATCAACGCGTACGCCGTCGTGCTCGTCCTCGGGCTGGCCGACAAGATCTTCAACCTGAGCCAGATCCCGAACGCCCTGGCTCGCACCGACGTGCTCATCGGGGCGGGCGTCCTCTTCGTCGTCGAGATGCTCGCCGACAAGATCCCCTACGTCGACTCCGCCTGGGACTCCGTGCACACCGTCGTCAGACCGGCCGTGGGGGCGACGATCGGCTACCTCATCGGCCACGACACGGCGAGCCTCGACGCCGCCGTGGGCGCGGCGACCGGTGGTGTCACGGCCCTCATCTCGCACGGGATCAAGGCCGGGCTGCGCGCTGCCGTCAACACCTCCCCCGAGCCGGCGAGCAACGTCCTCGTCAGCACCACCGAGGACGTGACCGTCACGGGCGTCACCGCCCTCGCCATCGCGCACCCGTGGTGGGCCGCGGCCATCGCCCTGCTCTTCCTCGTGCTCGGCGCGTTCCTCGTCTACAAGCTGGCCGCACGCATCCGCCGCTACAAGCGCCGCTACGACGCGTGGGGCGAACGCGTCGGCATCGCCGTGCCCTCCGAGCGCCGGGAGCGCCGGGAGCGCCGGGAGCGCCGGGAGCGCCGCGGGACCGCTGCGCCACCGCCGCCGTCGGCCCGGGCCGACGAGCGTCTCGAGCGACCCTTCGACCAGGAGACCTGACCGCCCGGCCCGGTGAGCGCCGGCCACCCCCGGACCTGGGCCCCCACAGGTCCGCAGACCTCTCACAGGACCTCCCCACCCTGACGAGGGTGGGGACACAGGGCTGTTGCCGACGGTGGACACAGCTGGCACGAGGCCAGCCCATCGAAGGAGTGGAACGCATGAAGAACAAGACCATCGCGCTGGCAGGCGCCGGCATCGTGGCCGCGTCGGCGCTCGCGCTCGGCGGGGCCGCCCTCGCGAGCGCGGACGAGACGGGTGCCACCGGCACCGCCACCAGCTACGGCCAGCTCGGCGAGGGCCCCCAGGCCAACGGCAACACCAACGGCAACACCGACCCGAGCAAGCCGATGCGCTCCGACGAGACGCTGCTCACTGGCGACGTCGCCGCCAAGGTGACGGCGGCCGCCAAGGCCAAGGAGCCGACCGCGACGATCGAGCGCGTCGAGACCGACTCGGACGGCGTCTACGAGGCGCACATGGTGCGCACCGACGGCACCCACATCACGGTGCAGGTCGACGCGTCCTTCGCCGTGACGGCCGTCCAGGAGGGCGGACCTGGCGGGTCGGGCGGACCCGGCGGCCGTGGCGGTGACCACGACGGCGACGGCCCCCAGGGCCAGTCGGGCCAGCAGGGCGAGGCCCCGGCCTCCCCCAACGGCACCGCCACCCCGTCGAGCACCACCTGACCGACCCGGTCCACGCACCGGACGGCCGGCCCTTCCCTGGGGGCCGGTCGTCCTCGTGTCGTCGGGCTGGCCGCACCTGTCGCCGGTGGGCCCCTCGTCCTCCGAGTCTCCGCGCCGGTCAGAGGTTGCCGAAGACCTCGAGCGTCGCCGACGACCGGTTCATCGTGATGAAGTGGATCCCGGGAGCACCCTCGTCGAGCAGGCGGCGCGACGACTCCGTGGCGATCGCCATGCCCTCGGCCCGGACCCCGGCGGCGTCGTCGCCGTGCCGCTCGAGACGGTCGGTGACCGCCGTCGGCATCGGCTGCCCCGCGAGCTGCGCCATGCGCACCACCTGACGGGCGTTGGTGATCGGCATGATCGCCGGGACGACGGGCAGACGCGACCCGCGCCGGGCGAGCTCGTCGCGCAGCCGGAGGTAGTGGTCGACGTCGAAGACCATCTGGGTGATGGCGAACTCGGCGCCAGCGCGCTCCTTGCGGATCAGGGTCTCTGCGTCCTCGCTGATGTCGCCCGACTCGGGGTGGCCGTCGGGGAAGGCCGCGACACCGACGGTGAAGTCGCCGAGCCCCCGGACCAGCGCGACGAGCTCGTCGGCATGGTCGAGGCCCTCGGGGTGCGCCACCCACGGCTGGCCGAGGCCGCCCTGGGGGTCACCGCGCAGGGCCAGGATGTTGCGAACCCCCGCGGCGGCATACGACCCGACGATGCCGCGCAGCTCGGCGACGGAGTGCCCGACGCACGTCAGGTGCGCCATGGGCGTCAGCGAGGTCGCCTCGAGGACGCGCTGGGTGAGCCGGACGGTGCGGTCGCGGGTGCCGCCGCCGGCGCCGTAGGTGATCGAGACGAAGCTCGGCGACACCTTCTCGAGGCGTCGGATGGCGTCCCAGAGCTGTGCCTCGGACGCGTCGTCCTTGGGCGGGAAGAACTCGAAGCTGTACGTCGGGGTGTCGGCCTCGATCATCGCCGGGATGGACCGCGTGAACCGCTCCGCCCGCGCCATCGAGGATGCCGTGCCGTGTGCCATGCCGCACACCATAAGCCGCGCGCGTCCGCGGTGTCCGGGCTGTTCACGGGCGCACCCGCGCGCCGCGTAGGCTGACCCCGATTCCCGCGACTCGATGGAGGACCCCGTGCAGACCCCCACCGACCTCGACGTGCTGCGCCGTCGGGTGCAGCAGGCGATCGACGGGCAGATCGCCGGGGCCACGCAGTCGCTGGCCGCGATCGGCGAGGAGACAGCCCCGCTCGTCGCGGCCGTGTCCGGCCTGCTGACCGGCGGCAAGGGTCTGCGCGCCGGCTTCCTCTACTGGGGCTACCGCGCCGCAGGTGGCGCCGACTCCGACGCGCTCGTGCGCCTGGCCGCGAGCATGGAGTTCTTCCAGGGCGCCGCCCTGCTCCACGACGACGTCATGGACCGCAGCGACACGAGACGGGGTATGCCATCCGCGCACCGTGCCGTCGCCTCGCTGCACCAGGCGCGTGGCTGGGCGGGTGACGCCGACCGCTTCGGCGAGGGCACCGCGATCCTCGCGGGCGACCTGTGCCTCACGTGGTGCGACGAGCTCTACGCGACGTGCGGCCTGCCCGCCGACGAGCTGGCCCGCGGCCGTCAGCTCTTCGACTCGATGCGCACGCAGCTCATGGGCGGCCAGTTCCTCGACCTGCTCGAGTCCGCCCGCGGCTGGGACGGGCTCGACCTCGACGCCCGGGTCGCCTCGGCGCGCAAGGTGATCCGCTTCAAGAGCGCGAAGTACACCATCGAGCACCCGCTGCTCATCGGGGCGCTCGTCGGCGGCGCGCCGGACGGGTCGCTCGCCCCCCTGTCGAACTACGGGCTCGCCCTCGGGGAGGCGTTCCAGCTGCGCGACGACCTGCTCGGCGTCTTCGGCGACCCCGAGGCCACCGGCAAGCCCGCGGGTGACGACCTGCGCGAGGGCAAGCGCACCGTGCTCGTGGCCCACGCCCTCGACGCGGCGTCCGACACCGACCGTGACACGGTCGAGAGCCTCCTCGGGCGCGACGACCTCGAGCTTGCCGGCGTCGAGGCGATCCGCAGGGTGCTGCTCGACACCGGGGCGGTCGACCGGGTCGAGAGCCTCATCGCGACCCTGGCCGACGAGGCCTGCCGCGCCGTCGACCGGGCCCGGGCGACGGGCTCCTACGACACGTCGGCGCTCGACGTCCTCGAGGCGCTCGTCGCGGTCTCGACGGCCCGCCGGTCCTGACGACCCGGCCGGACGGCATACGCCCTCGGTCCGTCAGGACGCGCCAGGACGCGTCAGAAGGCGAGCTCCTGCGCCCGGCGCCGGATCTCGGTCTTGTGGCCGGCCAGCATGGCGTCGATGGGAGCGCCCTCGACGGGCAGCGTCTCGTCGGGGGTGTGCAGCCACTCGATGATCTCGTCGTCGTCCATGCCACCGTCGGCGAGCACGGTGAAGGTCCCGCGCAGCTCGGGCCGCGGGCCGGTCTCGTCGAAGAACTTCGCCGGGATCGCGACGACGCGCCGCTCACCGATGCGGGCAGCGAGCACCTCGCGGTCGGCGATGAGCTGGCGCACCTGCGACAGCTGCAGACCGAACCGCTCGGCGGCGTCGGGAACGGTCAGCCACTCCCCGACGAGCGACTCGAGGTCACGGGTGGTGGGCACGTCGGGCTGCAGCTCAGGGGTCTCGCTCACAGGACGAGAGTCTGCCACCGTCCCGACCGGTCCGCGCACACCGCCGACCGAGGCGTGCTGGAGCAGACCGGGACGAATTACACGGGTGTATTTATACTTTAGTGCTCAATTATGCGCTATCGTCACAGGCGCCACTCCGCTCACAAGCGTCACACAGCACCTCACAACACCGCAGCAGCATCACAACACCCTCCAGTACCTCACCGAACCCCTTCCGAACGCCCCTCCACGCTTCTCGAACTCAGCTCGGGCTCCAGGAAAGGACTCCACCCCATGCCCTTCGCCGACGTCGCCGCGCTCGCGCTACCCGCACACGCCGCCGTGGCCCCCGTGGCCGCCACCCCGTGGAAGACCGTCACGGTCCGCCCGGGTGACACGATCTGGCACCTCGCCCTCGCCAACCACACGACCGTCCAGGCGATCGTCGAGAAGAACCGGCTCACCGCACGCGGATCGGTGATCCACCCGGGGCAGAAGCTCCTCGTGCCCGGTCGCCCCTCGGCGACCCCGGCCCGGTCCGCCGCGTCGACGGCGTCAACCGTCCGCCCGGCGAGCACGACCGCCACCGTCATCCACGTCGTGCGTGCGGGCGAGACGATGAGCGGGATCGCCAAGCGCTACGGGGTCTCGCTGACCAAGCTCCTCGCCGCGAACCGGCTCCCCAACGCAGGACTCATCTTCGTCGGGCAGCGGATCAGCGTGCCGGGTGCGAAGGCACCGGCCACCCCGACGCCGTCGGCGCCCAAGCCCTCCACCCCGACGCCCTCGAAGCCGGCGACGGGACCGACGACCCCGAGCGGTGCCGGCACGATCTACGTCGTCAAGGCGGGCGACAGCATGAGCGTCATCGCACAGCGCTACGGCGTCTCGCTGACCAAGCTGCTCGCGGCCAACAAGCTGGCCGACGCGGGCCGCATCTACGTGGGCCAGAAGATCGTCATCCCCGGCACCGTCTCGGCCCCCGCGCCCACGACACCGGCCCCCGCCCCGGCCCCCGCGCCGGGCTACCAGTACCCCAGCAAGACCGCGCAGGCCGTCGCCGAGAGCAAGGCGAAGCTCGCGGCCATGGACGTGCCCAGCCGCACCGACACCGCCGCGATGATCCGGGCGACCGCGACCCGCCAGGGCGTCGACCCGAAGCTCGCTCTCGCCATCGGCTACCTCGAGTCCGGGTGGTACCAGCGCGCCGTCTCCTACACCAACGCCGTCGGCGTCATGCAGCTCATGCCGGTGGCCCAGACGTGGGCCTCGCAGCTCGCGGGCCGGACGCTCGACCGTTACGACACGCAGGACAACATCACCGGAGGCGTCCTCATCATCCGCGCCCTGCAGGCCAGCGCGGACTCGCGCGAGCAGGCCATCGCCGGCTACTACCAGGGCCTCTACTCGGTCCGCACCAAGGGCATGTACGAGGACACGAAGCGCTACGTGGCCAACGTCATGGCCGTCTACGACCGCCTCTGACGGGGTGCCGCTCCGCGTCCCGAGCCGCCCGACGGGGAGGTCGCCGGACGGCCCCTCGGGCGCGGAGCGCAGGCGGAGGTCTCGCGGTGCGCCTGACCGGCGCGCCCATCGGGGCGGGCAGCGCGCCCGCACCGCGAGACCCCGCCGCGGCTGGCCTGCACGGGATGCGCAGACCCAGCCCGTAAACTGCGGGGCGTGACGTCCAGCGTGGCGGACGCCCTCGTCGGTCGGGTGATCGACGGCCGGTACCGCATCCTCTCCCACCTCGCAGACGGAGGCATGGCCTCTGTCTACGTGGCGCTGGACGGACGGCTCGACCGGGAGGTGGCGCTCAAGATCATGCGCCCCGGCCTCGCCACCGACGACGTCTTCGTCGAGCGCTTCCGCGCCGAGGCCCGGTCCGCGGCCCGCCTGAGCCACCCCAACGTCGTGGCCGTCTTCGACCAGGGCGAGGACGACGGCGAGGTCTTCCTCGCCATGGAGCTCGTCGAGGGCAAGACCCTGCGTGACGTCATCCACGAGGAGGCGCCCCTCACGGCACGTGAGGCGCTCGCCATCCTCGAGCCCATCCTCCTGGCGCTCAGGGCGGCCCACGTGGCCGGCATGATCCACCGCGACGTCAAGCCCGAGAACGTCATCGTGCGACGCGACGGCGAGGTAAAGGTCGCCGACTTCGGCCTCGCGCGCGCGATCACCAACCAGGCCGCGACGAGCCAGACTGGCGTCCTGCTCGGCACGGTCTCCTACCTCTCCCCCGAGCAGGTCGAGCGCGGAGTCGCCGACACCCGCAGCGACGTGTATGCCGCCGGTCTGCTCCTCTTCGAGATGCTCACCGGGCGCAAGGCCGTCACCGGCGGCACTCCGATCCAGATCGCGTACAACCACGTCCACGGATCGATCGTCACGCCGAGCTCGGTCGTCCCCGGTGTCCCCGCCGAGCTCGACCAGCTCGTCGCCCGCGCGACGGCACTCGAGCCCGAGGACCGCTTCGAGTCGGCCGCCGCGTTTGTCGCTGCGCTGCGGGGGGTGCGCCGCGGCCTCACGGCCGACGAGCTCGACCGACGTGGCAACGCGGTCGCCACCGACCCCGCCACCACCTCGGTGCTGCCGTCCGTCTCGTCGACGACGCACCTGCCCGCCCCGGCTCGGCCGGAGCGGGCCGACCTGCCGAGCTCCCCCGAGCGCCACCGCACCCGACCCAACGAGGTCGGACGCGCGGCCCTCGCCGGGATGCCCGTCCACGACGACGGTCCCGCCCTCGAGCACACCGCAGCCATGCCGATCGACCGACGGGCCGGCCGCCGACGACGGTGGCCGCTCTGGCTCGCGGCCCTCCTCGTCGTCGGCGGTGTCGCGTTCGGAGGCTGGTGGTTCACGGCCGGACCGGGAGGCTCGACCGTCGTGCCGGCCGTGGTCGGCCAGCCGGTCGCTCAGGCCGAGGGCGCGATCGAACAGGCCGCCCTGACGGTCGAGACCGTCGAGGAGTTCTCCGAGGGCAGGGCCAAGGGCGTCGTGCTCCGCGTCGAGCCCGGCGCGGGGAGCGAGCTCGGCAAGGAGTCGACCGTCCGTCTCGTCGTCTCCAAGGGCAAGGAGCGGTATGCCGTCCCGAAGCTCGTCGGCGCCCGGCTCGGCGACGTCGGGGCGACCCTGTCACCCCTGACGCTCCGGCTCGGCGACCGCTCCGAGGAGTGGAGCGAGACGGTGGCCAAGGGAGTCGTCATCGCCCAGGACCCCGCACCCGGCGAGTCCGTCAGGCGCAGCACCTCGGTGTCCGTCGTCGTCTCGAAGGGGCGCGAGCCGATCGAGGTGCCCACGGTCACCGGCGCACCGTTCGACGCGGCCTCGGCAGCCATCACGAGGGCCGGGCTCACGGTGCAGCGCGGCGAGGACGTCAACAGCGACGCCGTGCCCGCCGGCCAGGTCGTCTCACAGTCACCCGACAGGGGCACGCTGCACCGTGGCGACGCCGTCACGGTCGTCGTGTCGAAGGGGCCGGTGCTGGTGCCCGTGCCCAACGTCGTCGACCAGCAGGACACCCCCGCCGAGAAGACGTTGACCGACCTCGGCTTCAAGGTCGACAAGCAGTACCCCTTCGGTGAGCTCTTCGAGAAGAAGGTCCGAGCCCAGGACCCCGCAGCGGGCACGCCCGTGCCCAAGGGCACGACGATCCACCTGACGATCGTCTGAGGCCGTCCGTGACACCTGCGGCGCGCACGCGCCTGGCCACCCTGCTCCTCGTCGCCCTCACCGCCGTGTGGGGCTCGACGTTCTTCCTCATCCGCGATCTGGTCGAGACCGTCCCGCCCGTCGACTTCCTCGCGGTGCGTTTCAGCCTGTCCGCAGTCATCATGCTTCTCGTGTTCTGGCGGCCGGTGCGGGCCCTGAGCCGTCGTCAGGTCCTCGTGGGAGTCGGTCTCGGCGCCCTCTACGGTCTGGCCCAGATCTTCCAGACGCAGGGCCTCGCGACGACACCGGCCTCCGTGTCGGGCTTCATCACCGGCACCTACGTCGTGCTCACCCCGGTCTTCACCGCCGTCCTGCTGCGCGAGCGCGTGGCCGGATCCACTTGGGCGGCAGTCGGGCTCGCGACCGTGGGCCTGGCCCTGCTCTCGCTCAACGGCTTCTCCGTCGGGGTCGGCGAGGCCCTCACCCTGCTCGCCGCCGCTCTCTACGCCCTGCACATCGTCGGCCTCGGCCGCTACAGCGCCTCCGAGATCGCGACCGGTCTGTCCGTCGTGCAGATGGTCGTCATCGCCGTGCTCTGCGTCGTCGGCGCCCTGCCCGGTGGCGTCGTCCTGCCGAGCGGGCCGGGCCAGTGGGCGTCGGTGCTCTACATGGTCGTCTTCGCCAGCATCCTGGCCCTGTGGGTCCAGACGTGGGCGCAGGCGCACATGCCGGCCACGCGGGCGGCCATCGTCATGACGCTCGAGCCGGTCTTCGCGGCGTTCTTCGCCGTGACCCTGGGCGACGAGACCGCGACGCTGCGGATGGTCATCGGCGGCGCGCTCGTGCTCACCGCGATGTACGCCGTCGAGCTCCTCGCGCGGCGGCGCCCGGGCGAGCTGCCCAGCGAGGCCCTCCACCACGAGGTCTGAGACCACCCACCCTCCCCACCGAACGCGGCGTTCGGTGGCGAAAGCGCTGTTCTACCAGTGAGTTCGGCACCGAACGCGGCGTTCGGTGCGGGGAGGCGTGCGTCCGGGTCAGGCGGCCTCGGGCGCCGCGCGCAGCAGGCCGGTGAGGACGTCGATCGCGACGTCGGTGCCGGCGTCGTCGACGTCGAGGTGCCAGACGAGACGCACGGCACCCGGCCCCACGGCATACGTCCTCACGCCGGCGGCGAGGGCTGCGTCGACGAAGGCGGCGGAGGTCCAGCCGACCGCGGCCACGTCGACGATGACGATGTTGGTCTCGACCGTGGCCAGGTCGACGGCGCCGGGGGCGGCCTCCGCCATCGCCTCGGCGGCTCGTCGCGCCCGGGCGTGGTCGTCGGCCAAGCGCTCGACGTTGTGGTCGAGCGCGAAAAGGCCTGCGGCAGCGAGGATCCCGGCCTGCCTCATGCCTCCGCCGAAGCGCTTACGCCAGATGCGCGACTCGGCCATGGCATCGGCCGAGCCCACGAGCACGCTGCCGACCGGAGCGCCGAGACCCTTGCTCAAACAGATCGAGACGGTGTCGAACTCACGGCCGTAGTCACCGACCGGCACTCCGGAGGCGACGTGCGCGTTGAAGAGCCGCGCCCCGTCGAGGTGCATGGCGACCCCGCGCTGACGCGTGACCTCCCGCGCCCGGCGGATCTCGTCGAGCGACTGCACGGTGCCGCCGCCGAAGTTGTGGGTGTTCTCGACGATCACGAGCGACGTGCAGACCTGGTACGGCCCGACGCCGGTGATCATGAGGGACGCGGCGTCGTCGGCGCGGAAGCGACCGCGCTCGGAGACCCAGGTGCGCGACGAGATGCCCGAGAGCACCGCGGCGGCTCCGAGCTCGGCCCGCACGACGTGGGCGAGCGAGTCGCCGATGAGCTCCTCGCCCGGCTTGACGTGCAGCCGCACGCCGAGCTGGTTGGCCATCGAGCCCGAGGGCGTGAAGAGCGCGGCCTCGTGCCCGAGCATCCCGGCGACGCGCTCCTCGAGGGCGCGCAGCGTCGGGTCCTCGCCGAAGACGTCGTCGCCGACCTCCGCGCGCGCCATGGCCTCGCGCATGGCCTCGGAGGGCCGGGTCAGGGTGTCGCTGAGCAGGTCTGCCCGGAAGGGACTCGTCGCCGCCACCGCTCAGGCCTGGCCGAGCATCTCGGCGACGAGGAACGCGAGCTCCAGTGACTGCTGGTGGTTCAGGCGGGGGTCGCACACGGACTCGTAGCGCTTCTCGAGGTCGGAGTCGATGATCTTCTCCGCGCCGCCGAGGCACTCGGTGACGTCGTTGCCGGTGAGCTCGACGTGGATGCCGCCGGGGATCGTGCCGAGGGACTGGTGCACCTCGAAGAAGCCGCGCACCTCCTCCACGATGTCCTCGAAGTCACGCGTCTTGTAGCCGGACGGGCTCTCGAAGGTGTTGCCGTGCATCGGGTCGCAGATCCACGTCACGGTGGCACCGGACGCCGTCACCTTGTCGACGAGAGCCGGCAGGGCGTCGCGGATCGTACCCGCGCCCATGCGGGTGATGAAGGTCAGGCGGCCCGGCGTGCGGTTCGGGTCGACCGTGTCGATGAGGCGCAGCACCTCGTCGATGTCGGCCTTGGGCCCGAGCTTGACGCCGATGGGGTTGCTGATGCGCGAGACGAAGTCGACGTGGGCGCCGTCGAGCTGACGGGTGCGCTCGCCGACCCAGACGAAGTGGCCGGACGTGTCGTAGAGACGCCCCGAGCGCGAGTCGATGCGCGTCAGGGGCCGCTCGTAGTCGAGCAGCAGCGCCTCGTGGGCGGCGTAGAACTCGACGGTGCGCATGGCGTCGAAGTCGGCACCACAGGCCCACATGAAGCGCATCGCCTTGTCGATGTCCTTGGCGATCTTCTCGTAGCGCTGGTTGGCCGAGTTGGCGACGAAACCACGGTTCCAGTCGTGGACGTGCCGCAGGTCGGCGAATCCACCGGTCGTGAAAGCGCGCACGAGGTTGAGGGTCGCCGAGCTCGCGTGGTAGGCCCGGACGAGGCGCTGCGGGTCGGGGATGCGGGCGGTCTCGTGGAACGCGAAGTCGTTGACCATGTCGCCGCGGAAGGCAGGCAGGGTCACGCCCTCGCGGGTCTCGACGGTCGAGCTGCGCGGCTTGGCGTACTGCCCGGCCATGCGCCCGATCTTGATGACGGGCACCGATGCGCCGTAGGTCAGCACCGCGGCCATCTGGAGGATCGTCTTGATGCGGTCGCGGATGTTGTCGGCCGTCGCGGAGGCGAAGGTCTCGGCGCAGTCGCCACCCTGGAGCACGAAGGCCTCACCCACGGCGGCCTTGGCCATCCGGTCGGTGAGGATGTCGCACTCGCCCGCGAAGACGAGCGGAGGATACGAGGCGAGGGTCTCGATCACCTCGGCCAGGGCAGCCGTGTCGGGCCAGGCAGGCTGCTGCTGGGCCTCGAGCTCGGTGGCCGCGGCCGTGAGGGCGGCGAGGGCCTCGGACCCGTCAACGGGTTCGAGGCCGGCATCGGCGGTGGCGGTCCTCGTGTTCACCCCGCCAGCGTAGACGTCGCACGGGGGTGCCCCCGCCCGGGTCCGCATCCCGAAACCTTCGAGCGCCGCGGTCGCTCCACCGAGGACGTATGCCGTCCGGCCGGCGGGGCCGGGTCAGCTCGGGTCGATGCGGGTCACGTCGGGTCGGCGAGGTCGAGACCGCGCTCCATCGCGAAGCGGACGAGCTCGACGCGGTTGTGCATCTGGAGCTTGCCGAAGATGTTCTGCACGTGGTTCTGCACGGTGCGGTGCGAGAGGAACAGTGTCGACGCGATCTCCTTGTAGCCCATGCCCGTCGCGACGTACTTGAGGATCTCGGTCTCGCGGTCGGTCAGCTCGGGGATGGGTCGCTCCGGGGTGCCTCCACCCGCGGCCTTGACCCGCCGGAACTCGCCGAGGACGAGGCCGGCGAGGCCGGCGGTGAAGACCGGCTCCCCCGCGGCCGTGGCCCGCACCGCGGCGAGGAACTCCTCACGTCCGGCCGACTTCACGAGGTAGCCGAGCGCGCCGGCCTTGACCGCGTCGAGGACGTCCTGGTGGTCGCCGCTCGCCGAGAGGATGAGGATGCGGGTCGGCACCTGGGCCGCGGCGAGGGCGGCGCAGACCTGGGCGCCGGACAGGCCCGGGAGGTTGAGGTCGAGGACGAGGACGTCCGGCACCGTGGCCCGGGTCCTCGCAACCGCCGACCGGCCGTCGTCCGCGGTCGCGAGGACCTCGAAGCCGGCGTCGGCGAGGTCACGGGCGACGGCATCGCGCCACATCGGGTGGTCGTCGGCGACGACGACCCGGATGTGCTCGGGCGGCGTGCTGCTCCCCTGCTGCGGCATGGCGTCCTCCTGCTCCGTCACGATGCTCCTTGTCCCCGGGTGCGAACCTGCGGCCCGCGTTCGGTCGTCGCGGGCGTCCGGCGACCATGGTGCCGGTTCGTAAGACGTGTCGTCCGGCGATTGGGGATCCGCAGCTCGACGGTCGTCCCACCGGCGGACCCGGACGTGATGGTCGCGGTGCCGCCGAGGTCGGCGAGGCGGCCGAGGATGCTCGACGAGACACCGAGACGCCCCTGCCCGACGGCCTCCTCGAGCCGACCCTCCGGAACGCCTCGACCGGAGTCGCGGATCGTCACGGCGATCTCGTCGCCGTCGTCGTCGAGCAGCACCCAGGCCCGCGCGTCGTCGCCGGCATGCTGGCGGACGTTGTCGAGGGCGGCCTCGACGGCGGCGACGACCTCGTCGGCGACCCTTCGTGGCAGGAGCACGGCGTCGGCGGGCGAGACGAGCTGGACACTGTCGCCCTCGACGTGGCGCAGCAGGGTGCGCAGGTCGGCGTCACCGCTGACGGCCCGGCCCACCTCGGCGAGGTCGGTCTGGCTCACGAGCGTGCGCAGGATCCGCTCCTGCTCACCGGCCATCGCACCGAGCCGCGCCGTCTCCCCGCCGATGTCGCTCGCGCGCCGGTTGATGAAGGCGAGCGTCTGGAGGACGCCGTCGTGCACGGTCCGGGCGAGCCGGTCGCGCTCGGCGCGGGCGGCGTCGAGCCGCATGGCCTCGGCGAGCGCCGCGTGGCTCGACCGGGCGAGGTCGACGCAGTAGCCGATGCAGCCACCGAGCAGGAGCCCGAAGATCGAGTTGGTGATGGTGTTGGGCGTCGGCTCAACCACCTCGACGAAGGAGCACGCCGCGACGAGCGAGGCGGCCGCGAGACCACCGCGCCAGCCGCGCAGCACCGCGAACCCGATGACGGCTGCGGTGGGCCAGATCGAGGGGATGGTCTTGGCCCCGGCAGTGATGACGTCGGGGTCGTCGACGAGCCGGGTCGCGAGGATCGCGGAGCAGCCGATGGCGAGCTCGATGGTGTAGGCGCGGACCGTGCGCACCGGTCGCAACGTGACCGCGAGCGTCCAGCCGGCGAGGACCCCGAGGATGGCGACCGCCCCGACGAGGTGCGCGATCTGCTCGTGCCGCTCCCAGACCGACCACACGGCATACGCGAGGGCGAGGCAGCGGAAGACGTCGATGCCGCGCCAGAGCCCGCGAACGATGGCGTGCTCGTCGTCGAGCACCGCCACCGTCGGCGCCGAGACGGCGGCGGGGAGCTCGTCGTCGGACAGCGGCGCCGGAGCCGGGATCAGGTCGGTGTCAGGGCCGCCCGGCACATCGCCTGGCTCGCCGTCGGGCACACCGTCGTGCTCCGGGCCCGCGCCGTGCCGCGTGCGAGCCATGACGTCAGGACGCCGCCACGACGGGAGCGTCGCCGTCGCTGTCGTCCTCGGCTGTCGAGGCCGAGGTCGCTCCGGACGACTCGGAGGCCTGGGCCGGCCGGGCCTTGCCCTCGGCGGCGTCGAGCGCCTCCTCCAGCTCGGGCGCGGCGCTGCCGGGCTTGGCAGCCTCCTGCAGCTCACGGGCCTTGGCCCGAGCCGCGGAGACGAGCCGGTCCTTCATCGACGTGGCGTACATGTCGACGTACTCCTGGCCCGAGAGCAGCATCAGCTCGTACATGATCTCGTCCGTGATCGAGCGCAGGACGAAGCGGTCGTCCTCCATGCCCTCGTAGCGCGAGAAGTCGAGCGGCTTGCCGACCCGCACCCCGACCCGCATGATCCGCGGGATGACCTTGCCGGTGGGCTGGGCCTTGTCGGTGCCGATCATGGCCACGGGGATGACGGTGACCTTGCCCTCGAGCGCCATCCGCGCCACGCCCGTGCGGCCGCGGTAGAGACGGCCGTCGGGTGACCGGGTGCCTTCGGGGTAGATGCCGAGCAGGTCACCGCGACGCAGCACCTTGAGGCCCGAGGTCAGCGCGGCGTTGCTCGCCTTGCCGCCCGACCGGTCGACGGGCAGCTGCCCGACGCCCTTGAAGAAGGCAGCGGTGAGCCGGCCCTTGATGCCTCGGCCGGTGAAGTAGTCGCTCTTGGCGAGGAACGTGACGCGGCGGGACACGACGAGCGGGAGGAAGATCGAGTCGGAGAAGGACAGGTGGTTGCTCGCGAAGATCGCGGCACCCTCCTCGGGGATGTTCTCCTCCCCCTCCACCCACGGACGGAAGAGGAGCTTGATGATCGGCCCGATGACGATCGTCTTGAGGAACCAGTAGAACAACCGTGTCCGCCTTCCGTCTGTGACGGCTCGAACTCTACGACACTCGCGCACTGACAGCGGCGCATGCGAGGATCAGCAGGTCCAGCCGCTTCGCCCGAGGAGCCCCACCGTGACGGTCCGTCCCGACGCCGCAACGGGCTTCGGCATGTCTTTCCAGCCCCTCCGCACGACCGTCGCCGGGGGCGGACGATGAGTGACCGCGACCTCGACGCGGAGTTCGCGCGGATCATCGCGGGATGGGACGACGAGGCACCCGAGCCACAGCGTCGTGACGCCCCGGCGTCGACCGACCAGGTGGTCCAGCCGGCGGCCGAGCAGGTCGCCGACCCTGCGCCACCGTCGGTCTCGCCGACCGCGGCCGACACGGTCGACACGGCCGACACGGCCGACGTGGCCGACGCGGCCGACCAGCCCGGTCCGACGTCGGCCCCGGACGCCTCACCCTCGCCGGTGGAACGCCCGCAGGCCGGCCGGGGCACCGACCCCGCGGCACCGCCGCAGCAGCCCGGAGCCGGCGCGTCGACCCCGTCGGGGTCGTCCGGTCTGCTCGAGCTGCCGATCGCCCCGACGACGTCCCACGAGTGGCGCGGCCCGACGTCCCGCCGCGACGACGCCGACGCCGCATCGGACGGCGACGACCACTTCGTCCCCCCTTCCGAGATCGACCTCCCGTCGGCCGAGACCGACCCGATGTTCTGGGCGATCGTCGGCGGCCTCGCCGGCGGCCCGCTGCTGCTCCTCTACGTCCTCTTCTTCGACCGTGACGGCAGCGGCTGGTGGGTCGTGACGGCCCTGACCATGGTCGTCGTCGGCTTCGTGCTGCTCGTCCTGCGCGGCGGCACCGAGCGGGACCCGTTCGACGACGGCACCCGCCTCTAGCCGCTCGCGAGGCGGTCCGACACGTCAGTCGGACCCGAGGTCGAGGTCGACCCAGACCGGCCGGTGGTCCGACCCCGCTACGAGGTCACCCTCGTCCACGACGGTCTCGGCCGATTCGACGACCCGCAGTCCCGGCCCGGCGAAGACGACGTCGAGGGCGGTCCTCGGGTCGAGCGCGGGAAACGTGGGCGCGTTGCCGGACACCGGCAGGTGGTGCTCGGCGAACATTGCGTATGCCGTCCCGCCGGGTCCCTCGTTGAGATCCCCTGCGATGACGGCCCGGTCGTCGAGCCCAGCGAGCCGGGTGAGACCGGCGAGGACGGTGGCCGCGTGCCTCGCCCGCTCGGAGGCGCGCAGCCCGAGGTGCACGCTGACGACGGTGACGGCACGACGCGACGGACCGCCGGTCGGGAGCGAGACGGTCGCGGCGGCATACCCTCGCGTGCGGTCGGGGAAGCGGACCGGCAGACGGCCACGCGACGTGCCGTGGACGACCACCCGTGCGTCCGTCAGGACCGCCGTCCCGCCAGTGCCGAGGCGGCCCCGGTGCCAGTGCAGACCGCAGTCACGCGCGAACGGCGGGAGGCGGAGCTCCGTCGTGAGCCGGCGCGGGACCTCCTGGAGGCACAGCACGTCGGGGGCGACGGCACGCACGACGCGTGCCGCTGCTGCCCGGTCGTCGAGCAGGTCGTGGACGTTGTAGCTCATGATCCGCAGCACATGCTCCGGTCGGCCACCGGGCCGCGCGGCCACCGGCTCAGCGGCCGGCGCGCGCGAGCTCGGCGGCGCCGATGAGACCGGCGTCGCTGCCGAGCACGGCGCGCACGATCCGCGCCTCCGGACGGTAGCCGCGCCCCGGGAGCTGCCGGCGGAAGGCCTCGCGGGCCGGGCCGATGAGCATCTCGTCGGCCGCGCTCACGCCACCGCCGATGACGAAGAGGCCGGGGTCGAAGGCCGAGGCGAGGTTGGCCAGCCCGATACCGAGCCACTCGCCGATGTCGGCGAGCAGCTCGCGCGCGGTGGGGTCGCCCTCGCGGGCGGCCTCGGTGATGAAGGGACCGGTCAGCGCGTTGGCGTCGCCGCCGAGACGGGCGAGCAGGTCGGCGACGACGGGAGACCCGGCCTCGATCATGGCGCGGGCCTCGCGCACGAGCGCGTTGCCGCTGGCGTACTGCTCCCAGCAGCCACGGTTGCCGCACTCGCAGCGCGCGCCGCCCGGCATGATCTGCATGTGGCCGAACTCGCCGGCGATGCCGTGCCGGCCGCGCTGGACGTTGCCGTCGATGATGAGGGCGCCGCCGATGCCGGTGCCGAGCGTGATGACGACGACGTGCGACTCACCCCGGGCGGCACCGAAGGTCGCCTCGGCCCAGGCCGCGGCATTGGCGTCGTTGTCGACGGTGATCGGCAGGGCGATGCGCTGGGAGAGCGCGTCACGCAGCGGCTCGTTGCGCCAGGACAGGTGCGGCGCGAAGACGACGGTCGCGCGGTCCTCGGCGACGAAGCCCGCCGCGCCGATGCCGACGGCCACGACGTCGTCGGCGTCGACGTGGCCGAGCAGCTCCTCGACCGACTCGACGATGGTGTTCTCGACGACCGCCGGAGACGTCGAGCGGTGGGGGGTGTCACGACGGGTGCGATGGGTGATGACGCCGGACTCGTCGACGACACCACCCGCGACCTTCGTGCCGCCGATGTCGATGCCGATCGCGAGACGCCTGCTCATGCGCTGCCTCCGGGCCCGTTCTCGTCGGCGTCGATGTCGTCGGCGTCGATGTCGTCGGCGTCGATGTCGTTGGCGTCGGCGCTGGGGTGGGCGTTGTCGCGGTCCGTGTCACGGTCGGGCGCAGGCTCGGCGCGCCGCTCCCGCTGCGCCGTCGCGAGGTCGCGCAGGGCCGTGGCCGCGAAGCCGACGAAGTCGGCGACCTTCTCGATGGTGTCGGGGTTGACCTGCTGGACGAAGGCGATGAGCTGGCAGACGGGACACACGCGGCACGCAGCGGGCTTCGTGCCCCCGCACGTGCACTCCCCCGCCGACCCGTCGGGTCGACGCGCTGCGTCCGGGCCCGTTGGGTCACCCGCCGGCGACGCCGGGCCTGCGGCGCGGTCGTGGCCGTGCGCTGCGCCGCCCGCACGCTCACCCCGGGAGTCACCGGACGGCATACGCGAGCTTCCCGACCAGGTGCGGCGGGAGAGCAGGTCGACGAGCAGCGCAGCCTCTGCCGCGACGCTGCCGGGGGGCGCGTCGTCGGGGCGCGACGACTCGTCGGCGTCGAGCCGGTGGGGCTGGTCGGGGGCGGCGGGTGCCGCGTCGGGACCGTCGTTCGGTATCACGGTCGGTCAGGCCTCGACGCGCTTCTTCAGCTCCTTGAGCGCGGTGTCGACGATGACCTTCTCCGCCTTGCGCTTGAGCAGCCCGATCATGGGGATCTTGACGTCGACGGAGAGGCGGTAGGTGACCTTCGTGCCGTCGCCGTCATCGGCGAGGGTGTAGGAGCCGTTCATCGCCTTGAGCACCTGCGCGGAGACGAGGGACCACGAGACGACGCCCGTGCCGTCCTCGACGACGTCCCACTCGTAGTCCAGGACGTAGGTGTCCTTGATGGCGCCTGCGTCGAGGGTGAACTGGACCTGGTCGGCCCAGCCGTCACCCTCCTCGGCGAGCACGGTGACGTCCTTCACCTCGCCCGCCCACTCGGGGTAGGCCTCGAAGTCCGCGATGACGTCGAGCACCTCGCCGGGCGGGGCGTCGATGACGATGGAGGACTCGGTGCGATCGGCCATGCGCCGAAGGCTATCGCGTCGTCAGCGGGCCGACCGCGGTTGTCCCCGCCGGTGTCATCCCGCGTCGGCCGCGTGCCAAGATGGGGACGACGGCAGCCCTGCGCCGCGGGGCGGCGCGCCCGACCGCCGAGCCCACCCTGTGATGATGCTGACGTGGTCTGCGCGGTTACCGATCGGTAAGGTGCAGCACAGTTCCCCGGCCCCGCCATCAGGAGTGACAGTGAAGGACAACGTCGTCGCACCACTCGCCCCCGTCACGACGGAGGGAAGCCTCGCCGACCTCCCCGTGCGCAACGCCGCGGAGAACGCGAGCGAGACCGCGTTCTCCCGCAAGACGCCCTCCGGGGGCTGGACGCACGTGACGTGGGCCCAGTTCGCCGACGACGTCGCCGCCGTCGCCAGGGGCCTCATCGCCGAGGGGCTCCAGCCCGGCGACCGGGTCGCCCTCATGTCGCGCACGCGCTACGAGTGGACCCTCGTCGACTTCGCCGCGTGGAGTGCGGGCGCCGTGGTCGTGCCGATCTACGAGACCTCCTCGGCCGAGCAGGTCCAGTGGATCCTCTCGGACTCCGACGCCCAGGTCGTCGTCGTCGAGACCGACGCACACCGCTCGGTCGTCGAGCAGGTCCGGGGCGACCTGCCGTCGCTCCGCGACGTCGTCACCATGGACGCCGGTGGTCTCGACGCCCTGCGCGAGAAGGGCCGCGAGGTCTCGGACGCCGATCTGGCCGCGCGCCGGGCCGGACTCGACCGACGGGCGGTCGCGACGATCATCTACACCTCGGGCACGACGGGCCGACCCAAGGGCTGCGAGCTGACCCACGGCAACTTCCTCGACCTCGCCGAGAATGCCATCGAGAAGCTCGGCCAGGTCGTCCTCACCGAGAACGCCTCGACCCTGCTCTTCCTGCCCCTCGCGCACGTCTTCGCCCGCTTCATCGAGGTGCTCTGCGTCGAGGGTCGCGCACGGATGGGCCACTCGGCCGACATCAAGACGCTGCTCGACGACTTCGCCGGCTTCCAGCCGACCTTCGTGCTCGCCGTCCCCCGCGTCTTCGAGAAGATCTTCAACTCGGCCGAGGCCAAGGCGTCCTCCGAGGGCAAGGGCAAGATCTTCCTGCGCGCGGCCACCGTCGCGATCGCCTACAGCGAGGCCCTCGACGCCGGCCGACCCGGCCTCGGACTGCGGATCCAGCACGCGGTCTTCGACCGTCTCGTCTACGGCAAGCTGCGCGCAGCCATGGGCGGGCACGTGCGCTACGCCGTCTCCGGCGGGGCGCCCCTCGGCACGCGCCTCGGCCACTTCTACCGGGGCATCGGGGTCGTCATCCTCGAGGGCTACGGCCTCACCGAGACGACCGCGCCCGTCGCGGTCAACACGCCGGACAAGATCAAGATCGGCACCGTCGGACCGCCGTTGCCGGGCACGGGCATCCGGATCGCCGAGGACGGCGAGATCCTGCTCAAGGGTGTCGGCGTCTTCAACGCGTACCACGACAACCCGACCGCGACGGCCGACGCCATCGTCGACGGGTGGTTCCACACCGGCGACATCGGCGAGATGGACGAGGACGGCTACCTGCGGATCACCGGCCGCAAGAAGGAGATCCTCGTGACGGCGGGTGGCAAGAACGTCGCCCCGGCCGTGCTCGAGGACCGCCTCCGCGCACACCCCCTCGTCTCGCAGTGCATCGTCGTCGGCGACCAGAAGCCCTTCGTCGCCGTCCTCGTGACGCTCGACGAGGAGATGTGGCCGCTCTGGGCCAAGACGCACGGCATCGAGGGAGTGTCACTCGACCAGGCCCGCACCGACCCGAAGGTCCTCGAGGCGCTGCAGGAGGCCGTCGACCGGGCCAACGAGGCGGTCTCCAAGGCCGAGTCGATCCGCAAGTTCGCGGTGCTGCCCGGCGACTTCACCGAGGCCAACGGCTACCTGACGCCGTCGCTCAAGCTCAAGCGCAACGTCGTCATGAAGGACTACGCCGACGAGGTCGAGAGGCTCTACGCCTGAGGGCTCAGCGGAGCAGGTGGCGGATGCGCGCCTGCCAGTCCGTGACGAGGGCTGCCCGTGTCGTTCCGGTCGTGCTGCGCAGGGCGGCGTCGACGGCTGCCTCGCGGTCGTCGAGCCGGGAGGTCGGGACGTCGAGCCCGCCGGCTGTGGCCCGGTAGAGACGGACGACGGCCTGGGTGCCGTGCGCGTCGGCGAGGGTGCGCAGGGCCAGCAGCGAGAGGCCGTATGCCGCCGCGAGCGCGTGGGTGCCCGGGTCGAAGTCCGCGTCGGCCGGCAGTGCCTGCGGCAGGCCGGACGCTCGCACACGTTCGAGCGCCGGAGCGACGATCGTCGCCTCCGGCAGGTCGATCGGCTCGTACGCGACGAGCTCGGCGAAGCCCTCGGACAGCCAGACGGGCACGGCCCGTGTCGTCGAGGCCCGCACGGTGACATGGGTCAGCTCGTGCGTCATGACGACGTCGCGGCCGTCGGGACGCAGCGAGGCCCACGCTCCCGGGACGAGCACGATGCGGTCTGCCCCGGCTCTCTCCCCCGGCGTCAGCGGACCGTCAGTGGCCGCGGCGACGCCGTCGAGGTCGCCGGCCGCGCGTCCGAGCAACCGGGCGGCGTCGGCGTCGGTGGCCGGGGCGATCCAGACCGCGGGGCGCACCTCTCCCCACACGCTCGCGACCCGCGAGGCCGCCGTGCGCGCCCGACGGACGACCTCCTCGATCCGGTCGTCGTCGCCGACGCCCAGCACCAGCGCGGTGTCCGACCTCCGGACGACGAGGCCCGCGAGATCCCAGGGCTGCGGGCGCCCGGAGGGAGCCGACGCCGTGATGGCCAGGCTTGCGGGCCGACTGGGGTCAGCCTTGAAGGTGAGGTCGAGGTCGAAGGACCGAGGACGAGCGTCGAAGCCCCGAAGCCTGTAGGTGAGGCTCGCCCTGACGTCCCACTCGACCGTGGTCCCCCGGGCTGCCGGAACCGGCGCGGTGGTCTCGCGGACGCCGACGAGCCGGATGCTCTCCACCGCCATGCGCGTCATGCGGTCGAGGACGGCGACCTGTGTCGGGCGCAGCGCCGCGGATGACGCCGCCTGCAGGGGTGCGAGCCACCCGCTCTCGTCAGACCGCTCCGCAGCGGCGAAGCGGGCGCGCAGCAGCTCCGTCACCGCACGCTGACGGGACGACGCCCACGCCTCCGGAGTGACCTCGGCGTCTGCGCCGAGCCCGCCGCTGGGCGAGGTCGGGTGCGGTGCTGCCGTCGCCGGGGGCCCCGAGTGCGGACCGGCCGCCGTGCACGCCGTCAGGGTCAGGACGAGCAGCGCGGCCAACGCCGCCGAGGCGGCCTCCCGCGCAGGTCCGCGACGACGGGTGCCCGACACCGCGACATCGTGTCATGCGGAGCTGTTGCTGTGGCCCGTCCCCGTCGCCCGTGGGGTCAGACGGCGTGGCGCGCTCGGTGGTGCGTCACGACCTCGGCGGGCTCGAGCTCGGCGCGAGCCGTGTTGGCCGTGGACACGGAGACGAGCCCTGCCGCCACGAAGGCAGACACGGCCCGTCGCTCCGCTCGGTCGAGGGGTGCGGTCATGACCCCGTCGACCTCACGGCGGTCGTCGACCGGCCGCGGGCGGCCGGGTCGCGTGTCGGCGCCGGGTGCGGTGGCGCCCGGACGCAGCGGGATCCCCGCCAGCGCGGTCACCATGCAGTCTGCGCAGTGGACGTCCCGCACCGGGCAGGTCTGGCAGTCGACGAGCATCATCGTGGTCCAACCCCTTCGTCTCTCGTTGCGATCTGTCGTGAAAGACGCTAGGTGGCCCCACTGACACTGCCCCGGGACACTCGGTCGTCGACTCGCCTCCCGGCCTCCGCCGGATGGCCGCGGGACCGGCGTCGAGCCGCACGGGAGGGCAACGCCCCGGGGCACCGTGATCCTCAGGCGCCGTCCGGCCCCCTTGTGCCAGAAGGGCTTGCGACCGACGCGCCTCCGAGGCATTGTCGGCGCCCCGGCATACCGTCGAGGTCATGCAGGCGATCCAGGCGACGTTCGACGACCTCGGCACCCCCCTTGCCGGCGTCACGTTCGTCGTCGTCGACCTCGAGACCACCGGTGGCTCACCCGCCCAGTGCGGCATCACCGAGATCGGCGCCGTCAAGGTGCGCGGCGGCGAGGTGCTCGGCGAGTTCCAGACCCTCGTCGACCCGGCCGAGCCCATCCCGGCGTTCATCTCCGTCCTCACGGGCATCACCGACTCCATGGTCCGCGACGCGCCGCGCATCGAGAGCGCCCTGCCCGCCTTCCTCGAGTTCGCCGCCGGCAGCGTCCTCGTCGCCCACAACGCCGGGTTCGACATCGGCTTCCTCAAGGCCGCTGCCGCCCGGGTCGGCGCTCCGTGGCCCGGCTTCCCGGTCCTCGACACGCTCCAGCTGGCCCGGCAGCTCGTCGTGCGCGACGAGTCGCCCAACCACCGGCTCTCGTCGCTCGCCCAGGTCTTCGGCTCCACGACGGCACCCGACCACCGGGCCCTGCACGACGCCCGAGCCACGGTCGACGTCCTCCACGGACTCATCGAACGCGTCGGCAACCTCGGCGTGCACACGCTCGAGGAGCTGTCGAGCTACAGCTCTCGGGTCACCCCGTCGCAGCGACGGAAGCGCTTCCTCGCCGATCCCCTGCCCAGCGCCCCCGGCGTCTACCTCTTCAAGGACGGCAGCGACCGCGTCCTCTACGTCGGCACGAGTCGCGACATCCGCACCCGGGTGCGCACCTACTTCACGGCCTCGGAGCAGCGCAGCCGGATGGCCGAGATGGTGCGCCTCGCCCACGTCGTCCACCCCGTCGTCTGCCAGACCTCGCTCGAGGCCCAGGTGCGCGAGCTGCGGCTCATCGACGAGCACAAGCCGCGGTTCAACCGCCGGTCCAAGGACGGCCGCAAGGTCATCTGGGTCAAGCTCACCCAGGAGCGCTTCCCCCGCCTGTCGATCGTCAAGCAGGTCCGCGACGACGACGCCCACTACATCGGGCCGTTCCGGTCCCGGGCGACGGCCCAGGCGGCCATCGACGCCGTCCACGAGGTCGTCCCGCTGCGTCAGTGCACCGGCCGGCTCACCGGCCGAGGCACCGCCTGCGCCCTCGCCGACATGGGCCGGTGCGGCGCCCCGTGCACCGGCGCGCAGTCCGAGGGTGACTACGCCGTCGTCGTCGCCGAGTGCCGCGCCATCTTCACCGGCAACGCCCGGCCCAGCGCCGAGCTGCTCCGGGTCCGCCTCGAGGAGCTGGCCTCGCAGGAGCGGTTCGAGGATGCGGCGCGGGTGCGCGACCGCTTCCTCCAGCTCGTCCGCGGAGCCGCTCGCGCCCAGCGGCTGGCCCCCCTGGTCCGCTCTCCCGAAATCATCGCCGCGCGCCGCAGCGACGTCGGTGGGTGGGAGCTCGTCTCCGTCCGCCACGGACGCCTCGCCGGCGTCGTGGTGAGCCCGCGCGGCGCCGACCCGATGCCCTACGTCCGGTCGATGCAGGCCACGGCCGAGGTCGTGCCCGCACCGACGCCCGACCGTCCGTCCGCCCTCACCGAGGAGACGGAGATCCTGCTCCGGTGGCTCGAGGCGCCGGGCGTGCGCATCGTCGAGCTCGAGGGGACCTGGACGTGCCCCGTCGGCGGCGCCGGTTCGGTGCGCAGCGAGCTCGAGCCCGCCGTCGCATCGGCGCACGAGGTCGTCGGGTTCGACCACGACGTGCCCGGACCGCGTGCCGGCTCCCCGCACGGCGACCGACCCGGCCGCKCCGGTCGCCCGGGCCGAGGCGGCGGCCTGCGTCGCGCGGGGTAGGCCCGGCTAGGGTGGTCCCGTGATCACCGCCATCGTCATGATCAGCTGCGAGGTCGACCGCATCCCGGAGGTGGCCGAGGCCATCGCCGACATCCCGGCCGTGTCCGAGGTCTACTCGGTGACGGGCGACGCCGACCTCATCGCCATGGTGCGGGTCAAGGCGCACGAGGAGTTCGCGGACGTCATCGCCGACCGGCTCAACAAGGTGCAGGGCATCGTCGGAACGTCGACGCACATCGCCTTCCGCACCTACTCGTCGCACGACCTCGAGGCCGCCTTCAGCCTCGGGCTCGAGGGCGAGTAGCAGGTCGACACAGACCCTCGCCTCGTCGCGGACCCCGGCCGAGCCGACCGAGTGGACGCCTGAGCGAGCCGACCGGCTGACTGTCCGACCGGCTCAGCGTCGGGTCGCGGCCACCCAGCGTTCGACGAGGCCGGTCGCGGCTCCGCTGTCGATGGCCTCGGCCGCACGGTCCATCCCGGCACGCACGTCACGGTCGAAGTCGCCCTCCGACGCCCCCGTGTCCGGACGCGTCAGCGCGAGCGCGATCCCGGCGTTGAGGAGCACGGCGTCCCGGACGGCTCCCGTCGCGCCGGCGAACACGTCACGGACCACGCCGGCGTTGTGCGCCGCGTCGCCGCCGCGCAGCTCCTCGATCGGGTGCAGCTCGACGCCGAGGCGAGTGGGGTCGAGCGAGCGTTCGGTGATGGAGCCCTCGCGGACCCACCACACGTGCGTCGTCGTCGAGACGGTGACCTCGTCGAGACCGTCGTCGCCGCGGAACACCGCGGCGTCCTTGCCACGGTGCGCGAAGACGCCGGCCAGCAACGGGGCCATGCGGGCGTCCGCGCAGCCCACGGCGGCATACGTCGGCTGGGCCGGGTTGGTCAGTGGACCGAGGAAGTTGAACGCCGTCCCGATGCCGAGGTCGCGGCGCGGCACCGCGGTGTGACGGAACGAGGGGTGGAAGGTCTGCGCGAAGCAGAAGGTGATGCCGGCCTCCGACGCCACCTCGACGACACGCTCGGGAGGCAGGGACAGGTCGACGCCGAGGGCCTCGAGCACGTCCGCCGAGCCGGACGACGACGAGGCGGCCCGGTTGCCGTGCTTGACGAGACGCACGCCGGCAGCCGCGGCCACCATCGCGGACATCGTCGAGATGTTGACCGTGTGGGCCCGGTCGCCGCCGGTGCCGACGATGTCGAGGCTCGGCCCCGGCACCTCGATCCGCCGCGCGTGGGCGAGCATCTGCTCGGCCAGGCCCCGCATCTCCTCGATGCTCTCGCCCTTGGCGCGCAGGCCGATGAGGAAGCCCGCGACCTGAGAGGGCGTGGCCTCCCCGCTCATGATCTGCCCCATGGCCCACTCGGCCGTCGGCCGATCGAGGTCACGACCGGCGATGAGGTCGGTCAGCAGTGCAGGCCAGGTCGTCGCGTCGGGCGCCATGCGTCAGGCCGTGGGCACGCCCGAACGCGCGAGCGTGGCGATGGCCGACGTCAGCGCGATCGGGTCGAGCGGGTGCGGGACGGCCAGGTCGGCCTGGGACCAGGCGGCGAGCCAGCTGTCCTGCGGACGGCCCGTGAGCACGACGATCGGGGGGCAGTCGAAGATCTCGTTCTTGAGCTGCTTGGCCAGGCCCAGGCCGCCGACCTTGGCGGCCTCGCCGTCGAGGACGAGGATGTCGAAGCGCTCGGACTCGACCGAGCTGATCACGGCGTCGGCCGTCGCGCACTCGTGCCAGCGGACCACCTCGACGTCCCTGGCGGGGCGACGGCCGACCGCCGCGCGCACCGCGTCACGGGTCGTGATGTCGTCGCTGTAGAGCAGGACGCTGACCCGCGCCACCGGCCGCTGCGCGCCGGTCGTCGTCGCGATGTCGGTGGACGTGCCCTGCGCTGCGCTGTCGTTCGAGGCGGTCATGCGACCGATGCTACCGGGCGGGTCGCGACCGACCGCACCGACCTCCCCACCCGCGAGACGACGCCTCAGACCGACGTGGGAGGGTGGTCCCGGACGGCCCACGACACGGCTGTTCAGGGTTCATGTCGGAATGGTCACGAATCCTCTACACCCGCGCGAGAAAGGGCCCCGAAGCGGGGGGTCCCTCGCACAGCCGGACAGGAATGTGGGAATAATGTCCAACGTGGCGACAGCATCGGCAGTTCCTTCAAGCGCAGTAGCGAATCCGGCCCATCACGGGCCGGCGACCCGCCCCAACATGGTTGCCGTCGGCACCATCGTGTGGCTCTCCAGCGAACTCATGTTCTTCGCGGGTCTCTTCGCGGTCTACTTCCAGCTCAGGTCGGTCCGCGGTGACCTCTGGGCGGTGCAGACCGAGAAGCTCAACCTGCCCTTCGCGAGCGTCAACTGCCTCGTGCTCGTCATCTCCTCCGTGTGGTGCCAGCTCGGCGTCTGGAAGGCCGAGCGCGGCCAGAAGGCCCGCACCGGCAAGCTCCTCGACATCAAGGGCTGGGGCATGCGCGAGTGGTACGTCCTGACGTACCTCTTCGGCGCCTTCTTCATCGCCGGCCAGGTCATGGAGTACTCCGAGCTCGTCCACGAGAACGTCACGCTGAGCTCCGACGCCTACGGCTCGGTCTTCTACATGGCGACCGGCTTCCACGGTCTGCACGTGACCGGCGGCCTCATCGCCTTCCTGCTCATCATCGCCCGCACCTTCACGACGCGGCGCTACACGCACGCCAACGCCACGGGCGCCGTCGTGACGTCGTACTACTGGCACTTCGTCGACGTCGTGTGGATCGCGCTCTTCGCGACCATCTACATCCTGCGCTGACCCCCGGCATGATCGCGCAGCTGCACCCGACCCCCACCTCCATGGACGACAGGAACCCACAGTGAACGCCTTGGCCGCCCGACGCCGACACCCCGCCGCGATCGCGGTGCTGCTGCTGCTCGGCCTCCTCGTGACCGGTGGCGCCTACTCCTTCCTCGCCCCCAAGGACGCCAACGCGGCGGCTCCCACGGCGGCCGCCGACGACGTCGCCCACGGCAAGGACCTCTTCATCGCCAACTGCGCCACCTGCCACGGCGTCGGTGCCCAGGGCACGAAGTCCGGCCCGTCGCTCGTCGGCGTGGGCGCCGCCTCGGTCGACTTCCAGGTCGGCACCGGACGTATGCCGCTCGCCGGCCCGAACGTCCAGGCGCCCCAGAACAAGGTGAAGTTCGACGACGCCCAGATCTCCGCCCTCGCGGCCTACGTCGCCTCGCTCGGCCCCGGCCCGGCGATCCCGGAGGAGAAGTACACGACGGTCATCGAGCCCGGCACGCCGGAGAACAACAAGGCCATCGCCGAGGGTGGCCAGATCTTCCGCGTCAACTGCGCGATGTGCCACAACTTCGCCGGTGCGGGCGGCGCCCTGACCCGCGGCAAGTACGCCCCGGCGCTCGAGGGCACCACGCCGAAGCACATCTACGAGGCGATGGTGACCGGGCCGCAGTCGATGCCGGTCTTCAACGACATGAACCTCACGCCCGAGGCGAAGCAGAAGGTCATCTCCTACCTCAAGGCGCAGGAGAACGAGACGAACGTCGGCGGCCTCACGCTGGGCAACCTCGGCCCGGTGTCCGAGGGGCTCTTCGCGTGGGTGTTCGCGCTCGGCATCCTCATCGGCTGCGCCGTCTGGCTCGGCAAGAAGGCAGCATGAGCCCGCGCTGCATCGCCTCGATCACGAACGACGACAGGACCACGACCCGATGAACGAGAACGACACCACGGACCACGGGACCAGCACGTCCCTCGTCCCGGCGTCCGACGCCGGAACCGAGCGACTCCCGGCGTCGCTGATCAGGGGGGTGGACCAGTTCGAGAACCCCGGTCTGCCGGCACACGTGCACCGCGCCGCCGACGACGACCCCGCGGCGGCCAAGCGCGCCGAGCGCCAGGTCGCGACGATGTTCGGTCTGTCGATGCTCGCCACGCTCGTCTTCTTGGTCAGCTACTTCGCCATCCCCGACGAGGCGACCTTCTTCTTCCCCGGTATCGGGATCGCCAAGACCCAGAACGTCGTGCTCGGCCTGTCGCTCGGCTTCGCCATCTTCCTCATCGGCATCGGCGCCGTGCACTGGGCCAAGACGCTGATGTCCGACGAGGAGATCGTCGAGGAGCGCCACGAGCAGGCCTCGACGACCGAGCAGCGCGCCAAGGCCGTCGCCGTCGTCAACGAGGGCGTCGCGTCGACGCAGCTCAACCGCCGCCCGCTCCTGAAGTACTCCCTCGGTGGGGCGCTCGGCCTCTTCGCCCTCCCCCTCGGCCTGCAGGTCGCCGGTTCGCTCGGCCCGACCAACGTCGAGGAGCTCAAGCACACCATCTGGGACCCGAAGGACAACGGCGGCAAGCCGATCCGGCTCATGCGTGACCCGGAGATGACGCCGATCCGCTTCGACGAGGTCACGTCCGGCTCGGTCTTCCACGTGATGCCCGAGACACTCCAGAAGTACATCGACGAGGGCAAGCACGTCCTCGAGGCCAAGGCCAAGGCGGCGGTCATCCTGATCCGCCTCGACCCCGACCTGATCAAGGTGCAGAAGGCCAAGGACTGGGGCGTCGACGGCGTCGTCGCCTACTCCAAGATCTGCACCCACGTGGGCTGCGCGGTCGGCCTGTACGAGCAGCAGACGCACCACCTGCTCTGCCCGTGCCACCAGTCGACCTTCGACCTCACCGAGGACTGCGCCGTCATCTTCGGCCCGGCCAAGCGGCCGCTGCCGCAACTCAAGATCACCGTCGACGACGCGGGCTACCTCGTCGCCCCCGCAGGCTTCGCAGAGCCCGTGGGACCGAGCTTCTGGGAGCGTGCGCGATGAGCACCATCAACGAGACTCGTCCCGCGGACGCACTCCGCGCCGGCGACCGCCAGGCCGACGAGCGCGCGTCCGCCACCAAGCCGCTCGGCGGCATCGCCGGCTGGATGGACGACCGCCTCGGCGGTGCGAAGGGTGTCTCCTTCCTCGCCAAGAAGGTCTTCCCCGACCACTGGTCGTTCATGCTCGGCGAGATCGCGATGTACTCGATGATCGTCTGTCTGCTGACCGGTGCGTTCCTCACCTTCTGGTTCGTGCCCAGCGCCAGCCAGGTCGTCTACGACGGCTCCTACGTCCCGCTCCAGGGCGTGACGATGTCGGACGCCTACCGTTCGACGCTCGGGATCTCCTTCGACATCCGCGGCGGTCTGCTCATCCGTCAGATCCACCACTGGGCCGCCCTGATCTTCGTCGTGTCGGTCTTCGTCCACATGGCGCGCGTCTTCTTCACCGGCGCCTTCCGCAAGCCGCGTGAGATCAACTGGGTCTTCGGCACCATCCTGTCGCTGCTGGCGTGCATCGAGGGCTTCGCGGGCTACTCGCTCCCCGACGACCTGCTCTCGGGCACCGGCATCCGCGCCATGAACGGCTTCATCCAGTCGGCGCCGGTCATCGGCTCCTACCTGTCGTACTTCATCTTCGGAGGCGCGTTCCCCGGCGAGGCGATCATCCCGCGCCTCTACTCGGCGCACGTGCTGCTCATCCCGGCCATCCTCGTGGGCCTCTTCACGGCGCACATCCTGCTCGTCTTCCTGCACAAGCACACGCAGTTCCCCGGACCGGGCCGCACCAACAAGAACGTCGTCGGCTACCCGCTCCTGCCGGTGTACATCGCCAAGGCCGGTGGCTTCTTCTTCATCGTCTTCGGCGTCATCGCCCTCATCTCGGCGGTCGTGACGATCAACCCGATCTGGGCCTACGGTCCGTACGACCCCTCCCCCATCACCGCGGGCTCCCAGCCCGACTGGTACATGGGCTTCGCCGACGGTGCGCTGCGACTGCTGCCCGGCTTCCTCGAGTTCGAGACGTTCGGCTTCACGTGGAGCATGAACATCTTCCCGGGCTCGCTCATCCTGCTGCCGCTCATGTGGACGATCATCGGCGTCTACCCCTTCGTCGAGTCGTGGGTGACCGGTGACAAGCGCGAGCACCACCTGCTCGACCGTCCGCGCAACGCGCCGACGCGCACCGCCATCGGCATCGCCGGCATCTCGATGTACGTCGTGCTGTTCCTCGCTGCCGGCAACGACCTCATGGCGATCAAGCTGCACCTGTCGATCAACGACATCACGCAGACGCTGCGCGTGCTCTTCTTCGTCGCGCCGCCGGTCGCCTTCTGGATCACCAAGCGCATCTGCCTCAGCCTGCAGCGCGCCGACCGCCAGAAGGTCCTCCACGGTCGTGAGACGGGCACGATCTGGCGGCACGCCGACGGTCGCTTCGAGGAGATCCACGCTCCGCTCACCCCCGACGAGCGCTGGGCCCTGGTCCAGCATGAGTCCCACGAGCCGCTCGAGCTCACGGCGGGCAAGGACGCCAACGGCGTCGACAGCCCCATCGCCGGCAAGGAGCGCCTCCGGGCGAAGTTCTCGAACTTCTACTTCCGCGACCGCGTCGCCCCGGCCACCCCGTCCGAGCTCGAGGCGGCCCACCACGAGCACGAGGACCACGCGGCCGCGCCCGACGGCGGGCACGAGGCCATCGAGCCCGCAGGGGCCGGCCAAGAGCGCGAGACGATCAAGGCCGACAAGCAGCACGGCTGACGCCTGGTCGCCTCCGGCGACACCGACACGAGAGGGACCTCCCGGTGCGGGAGGTCCCTCTCGGCGTCCGGCGACGCACCGTGACCCGAGATGTCGGTTATGAGAACTTTCTGAGATGTCGTCGAGAGCATCTGGGCGCACGGCCGTACCCCCGTCCCCCAACGACAGGCAGGTTCCATGCTCGACACGATCTTCGGCCTCCCCGTCCATCCCCTCATCGTCCACGCGACCGTCGTCGTTCCGGCCGCCGCCGTCACGGTGCTGCTCTCCGCCGTGTGGCCGCGCTTCCGTCGGTGGGCCGCCTGGATGCCGCTGGCGCTGTCCGTCCTCGCGGTGGTGCTCACTCCCCTGTCGACCGAGTCGGGTGAGTCCCTCGAACGACACGTGGAGCACAGCGACCTCATCGAGACGCACTCACAGCTCGCCGAGGGGTTGCTTCCGTGGGTCCTCGGACTCGCCGTCGCGGCGGCCCTGCTCTTCGTCGTGGCCCGCCGGGAGCGTCGGGCCGTGCCCACCGTCGCGCCGAGCGCCTCGGCCGCAGACCCGACCGACGAGACGCCCGCCCGCACCTCGCTCGTGCCGCGCTGGCTCCTCGTCGCCGGCGCGGTCGTCGGCCTCGTGGCGGCCCTCGGGACGACCGTGCAGGTCGTGCGCATCGGCCACAGCGGCGCGCAGGCCGCCTGGTCCGACTCCGTGTCCCAGACCCCGGCGCCGGCCGGCGGCGACGACGGCAACTGAGGACGCAGCCGTGCTCCGCGCAGCAGCGGGCCACGGCCACCCCTCGGGGCCGTTCGGCCCGCGTGACAGACTCGGCCCATGCACCTGTCCGAGGCCGAGTTCGAGGAGGCGGTCGGGGACGCCCTCGACTCGATCCCCGAGGAGCTCGCCCGCGCGATGGACAACGTCGTGGTCCTCGTCGAGCAGGAGCCCCCGCCCGATGACCCCGAGCTGCTCGGCGTCTACGACGGGACCCCGCTGACCGAGCGGGACGGCTGGTGGGACGCTGGCTCGCTCCCTGACCGCATCACGATCTTCCAGGGCCCCCTGGAGCGGATGTGCGACACCGCCGCCACGCTGCGCGAGGAGATCGCCATCACCGTCGTGCACGAGGTGGCCCACCACTTCGGCATCGACGACGACCATCTCCACGAGCTGGGCTGGGGCTGAGCTCCGCACCGGGCCACCGTCGGGGCCACAGCGGGCCACAGCGGGCCACAGTTGGGCCACAGCGCGGCCACCTGCGGCGTCGCGCCGCGCGACGTCTCGCAGGCGGGACAGTTTTGTCCGGTCCACCCCGAGCGCCCCTTGTCGTCGCAGCCTGCCGGGGATACCGTCGAGGAACCGTTCAACCGATCGGATGGAGGTGCGTCAGATGTTCTCTCCCACACGATCGCACTGCGAGCCGCTCGGGCCGTGAAGGTCAGGGTCGGATCGAAGGGGAAGGCCACGGCCTTCCCCTTCGCGCTGTCCGGACCCGGAGGACCCGTCGTCAGGGTCGGGCGACGACGTCATCTCCGCAGCACGTTCGTACGTCCGGCGTGGAGGCTCGTCGACCCGACGAGCTCCGGCCGACCGCGACGAAGGGCCCCGGTCGGCGACCGGGGCCCTTGCGACGTCAGGCTCGAGATCAGATGGAGTACTCGCCCGAGAAGGACTCGAAGACCCACAGGCACACCGCGACGACCGCGAAGACGGCGCCGATGATGAAGAGCCACCAACCGATCGCGAGGCCGGCGAACATGATGGCGCCGGAGCCGGCGAGCCACAGGGGCGTCCAGGAGCTGGCGACGAAGTAGCCGTAGTTGCCCTCGGCGTCCTCGATCTCACCGGCGGCGTTGTCCTCGGGGCGCAGCGGCAGCTTCTTGCCGGTCATCCAGAGGTAGAAGCCGGTGAGCGCGAACAGCAGTGCGGTGAGGATCAGCGCCGTGACGCCGATCGGCTCCTCCCACTTGGACCAGAAGCCGTACATGAGCACGACGGGGACGAAGAAGACGAACAGGTAGAGGAAGAGCTTGGTCTCGACGCGCATCGGGATCAGTCCTCACGCTTCTGGGTGCTGGCGGTGGCCTTCTCGGAGCCGGCCACGTCGGCCGGGCCCATGACCTGGACGAGAGTGCCCTGGTCGGCGACGGGCGCGACACCCGTTGCGGACTCGGGGTGGTGCAGGTCGAACGCGGGGCGCTCGGACCGGATGCGAGGCAGCGACGTGAAGTTGTGGCGGGGCGGCGGGCACGAGGTGGCCCACTCGAGCGACGCGCCGTAGCCCCACGGGTCGTCGGACTCGACGAGCGGCGCCGTGCGCCACGTCTTCCAGACGTTGTAGACGAACGGGATCATCGAGGCACCGAGCAGGAACGCGCCCAGGCTCGAGACGATGTTCGCGAGCTGGAAGCCCTCTTCCGGCAGGTAGTCGGCGTAGCGACGGGCCATGCCCTCGACACCGAGCCAGTGCTGGATGAGGAACGTCATGTGGAAGCCGATGAAGAGCATCCAGAAGTGGATCTTGCCGAGCGTCTCGTCGAGCATCCGACCGGTGAGCTTGGGCCACCAGAAGTAGTAGCCGGCGAACATCGCGAACACCACCGTGCCGAAGACGGTGTAGTGGAAGTGCGCGACGACGAAGTAGCTGTCGGACAGGTGGAAGTCGAGCGCCGGGCTGGACAGGATGATGCCGGTCAGACCGCCGAAGAGGAACGTGACGAGGAAGCCCATCGCCCACAGCATCGGCGTGGCCATGACGACCTTGCCGCCCCACATGGTGCCGATCCAGTTGAAGAACTTCACGCCGGTCGGCACGGCGATCAGCATCGTCATGACCGCGAAGAACGGGAGGAGCACCTGTCCGGTGACGTACATGTGGTGCGCCCAGACGCTCGCCGACAGGGCCGCGATGGCGATCGTGGCGAAGACGAGGGTCTTGTAGCCGAAGATCGGCTTGCGCGAGAAGACCGGCAGGACCTCGCTGATGATGCCGAAGAACGGCAGCGCGATGATGTAGACCTCTGGGTGCCCGAAGAACCAGAACAGGTGCTGCCAGAGCATGGCCCCACCGTTCTCGGCGTCGAAGATGTGCATCCCGAAGCGCCGGTCACCGCCGAGGGCGAAGAGGGCAGCCGCGAGGATCGGGAACACGAGGATCGCGAGCAGCGAGGTGATGAGCACGGTCCACGTGAAGATCGGCATGCGGAACATCGTCATGCCGGGCGCGCGGAGGCAGATGATCGTCGTGATGAAGTTGACGGCACCGAGGATCGTGCCGAAACCTGCGAGCGCGAGACCGAAGACCCACAGGTCACCGCCGACACCGGGCGAGTAGCTGACGTCGGACAGCGGCGCGTAGGCGAACCAGCCGAACGCGGCAGCACCCTGGGGCGTCAGGAAGCCGATGGACGCGATGAGGCCACCGAAGAGGTAGAGCCAGTACGCGAACATGTTGAGGCGCGGGAACGCGACGTCGGGCGCACCGATCTGCAGCGGCATGACGGCGTTGGCGAAGCCGGCGAAGAGCGGCGTGGCGAAGAGCAGCAGCATGATCGTGCCGTGCATCGTGAAGAGCTGGTTGTACTGCTCGGGGTTGTCCACGATCTGCAGGCCGGGGGCCATGAGCTCGGCGCGGATGAGCAGCGCCATGAGGCCGCCGAGCAGGAAGAAGATGAACGACGTGATGAAGTAGAGGTTGCCGATGACCTTGTGGTCGGTCGTCGTCACCCACTTGACGAAGGTCTGGCCCTTGGCCAGGCGCGGGCGGGCCGCGGCCGTCATGCTCGGGGCCTGCGCCTCGCGGTTGTACGTTGCGGAGGTCATCAGTTGCTCCCAGTGCGAGCCGGTGCGGGGATCTTGTCGATGTCAGCCTGGACCATCTTCTCGCGGCTCACGTCGACCGGGATGAGGCCCTCCTGGCCGATGGCCTTGAGGTGGGCCATCTCCTGGTCGTACTCGGCCTGCGGGACGACCTTGACCATGAAGAGCATCTGCGAGTGGTAGGCGCCACAGAGCTCGGCGCACTTGCCCTGGAACGTGCCGACCTGCGTGGGCGTCAGCTGGAACTTGTTCGTCTTGCCCGGGAGCATGTCCATCTTCATCATGAACGCCGGCACCCAGAAGCTGTGGATGACGTCGCGGGCGTTGAGGACGAACTCGACGCGCTTGTTGACCGGCAGGTAGAGCACGGGCATCTGCGCGCGCTTGCCCTCGGTGCCGTCGAGCTCGGTGTGGACTCCGGTCTCGTGGACGTTGGAGTCGACGTAGTTGAAGTCCCAGCTCCACTGCTTCGCGACGACGCTGACCGTGAGGTCCTTCTTCGTGCTCGTGTCGACGAGCCTGGCCTCGTCACGCGCGGTGTAGTAAAAGAAGACGGCCACCATGAAGACGGGGATGACCGTGTAGAGCATCTCCATCGGCACGTTGTAGCGCAGCTGGACGGGAAGCGTCTCGTCGCCCTTGCGCTTGCGGAAGCGGATGGCGGCGTAGAGCATCAGGCCCCACGTGAGGGCCCCCACCAGGAGGACGGCGATCCAACTGCCGATCCACAGGTCGGTGACCCGCTGGCCGCTGTCGGAGACCACCGGGGGCAGGTATCCGTTGGACACCTGTCCCTGGCAACCGCTGAGGGCCAGTGCGGCGAGGCCGGCGATCCCGGCGAGGCGCAGCCCGGTGCGTCGCCGCCCGGTCTCCCCCACCACCGTCGTCACCACCGGCGTTGCCGCTGGGGTGTCTTCGTGCTCAGGCACCAGGTGCACCTTTCGTTCCGTACGTGGGCGCGCAGGGCGCGCGTCGAACGTGTTCACGTCAAACCGTCTGGGCACCAAGGCCCACGGCGCAACCCTACCGTCCCTCTTGTCACGCTGTCCGCAGGGGGCGGCTAACGTTGCGGAGTGGTCAGTCACGATCCGGGCACGAACGTTGGACCCCGTCCGTCCGCCCCTTCCGGAGGCTCCCAGCGGGTGTCCGGCGGGCTCCCCGACGACCGTCAGCACGACCGCGAGCCGGCACCGGTGGCGACGCCCCGGTCGACCCGGTCACCGGGCGTGCGGCGGCTGCTCGACGCCTCGTCCGGCCCGCTCCACCCCGTCGCACGCGACACCTTGCAGGCCGCGATCGAGGTCGGCTGGGCCGACCCCGCCCGCCTGCACGCCGAGGGGCGCCGGGCCCGGGCCCTGCTCGACCGCTCCCGCGAGATCGTCGCCGCCGGTCTGGGGGTGCGACCCACCGAGGTGAGCTTCCTGCCCAGCGGGCCGACCGCGCTGGCCCGGGCCGTCGACGGGGTGGCGTATGCCGCCCGCCGGCGTGGGGGGCGCACCGTGGCCTCCGCGGTGGAGCACTCCGCCGTCCTCGTCCCGGGACGGGCGCGGGCGGCCGCGGCCGACGACGCGTCCCTGTTCGCGGAGGTCGAGGTCGACCCCCTGGGGCGGCTCGACCTCGACGCGTGGCGGAGCGCCCTCGCGGTCCCCGGCACCGTCGTGGCGGCGTTGCAGAGCGCGAACGGCGAGGTGGGCACGCGCCAGCCTCTCGGGGCGGCCCGTGATGCCGCCGCGGCCCACGGCACACCCCTCGTGGTCGACGCCACGGCGTCCCTCGGACGCGACGACGTGCCTGCGGACTGGGACGTCCTCGTCGGTGACGCACGGTCGTGGGGCGGACCACCGCTCGGTGTGCTCGTCGTCCGCGAGGGCGTGCGCTGGCACTGGTCCGAGGCCCGCGCCGACGTCGAGCACGGCCGTGCGGACGTCACGCCGTGGGTGCCGCTGGCCCTCGCCGCGGCCGAGGCGTGGCAGCAGACGACGGCCACCCGTGCCGCGGACACACAGGTGACGCGCGCGCTCGTCGACGACATCCGCCGCGCCGCCTCCGCGGTGCCCGACACCGAGGTCGTCGGGGACCCGGACGACCGGCTCCCCCACGTCGTCACCTTCTCCAGCCTCTACGTCGACGGGGAGGCCGTCGTCGGGGCCTTCGACGCCGCCGGCTTCGCGGTGGCGAGCGGGTCGGCCTGCACGTCGAGCACGCTGGAGCCGAGCCACGTGCTCGCGGCGATGGGGGTCCTGACCCACGGCAACGTGCGCGTCACCCTGCCTTTGCCCGCGGTCTCCCCCGCCCTCGCCGACGACGTCAGCGTCTTCACGGCCGCCCTCGCCCCGACCGTCCGCGCCGTGCGCGACCAGCTCGGGGTCGGTGACCTGTGACCGACGACCCGAGCGTCGTCGACGCGCGCGGCGAACGCTGCCCCCTGCCCGTCATCCGCCTCGCCCGCCTCGTCCGCGACCGGCCGGACCTCGCGACCGTCACGGTCCTGGCGACCGACCCGGCCGCCGCCCACGACGTCCCGGCCTGGTGCCGGATGCGGGGCCACCGCTTCGTCGAGGCGCGTGCGGAGGGCGACCACACGGCATACCTCGTCGAGGTGGTCAGGCCCAGCGGGCCGGGAGCGGCGCGTTGAGCACGGTCGGCAGGATCGCGAGGTACTCGTCGCGCGGGACCTCGCGCACGCCGAGCGTGGCCAGGTGCGGCGTCTGCCACTGGACGTCGACGAGGCGGCGGGGGTCCCCGTCGGCGATGAGCAGGTCGCGCAGACCGACGAGGGCGACCTTCGAGGCGTCACGCTCGTGGTGGAACATCGACTCGCCCGCGAAGAGTCCGCCGATGGCGACGCCGTAGAGGCCGCCGACGAGCTCGCCGTCCTGCCACGTCTCGACCGAGTGGGCCCACCCGGCGTCGTGGAGCTCGACGTAGGCGTCGACGATCTCGGGGGTGATCCAGCGACCGTCCCGGTCCGGGGCCGCGCAGGCCTCGACGACCCCGCGGAAGTCGGAGTCGACGCGCACCTCGAACCGGGCCACGGCCTTGCGCAGCGACCGGCTGACGCGCAGCTCGCGCGGCCGCAGGATGCCGCGGGGGTCCGGTGACCACCACCCGATCGGCTCGGCGCCGTGGTCACCGATCCCCATGGGGAACACGCCGACGGAGTAGGCCTCGAAGAGCGTCGCGACGTCGAGGTCGGCGCCGATGCCGATGAGGTCCTCCCCCGGGGGGACGCGGTCGAGCGCGAAGTCCCAGGGGGTGGACGGCGGCGGCGTGGGCACTGACGGGCTCCGGCTCTCGTGGGGGTGGGCTGCTCAGCGGCTCGCGATGACCGTCAGCGCCGGGCCGGCGGCGGCGTCATGGCCGTGGACAGGTGATGTGGGGCCCGATCTCGTCGGCGGACTCGGCGCCGTAGGCCCCGGCGAGCCGCTCGAGGAAGCGCTCCTTGCCCAGGGCGTACTCCTGCGTGCCGACCGTCTCGATGACATAGGTGGCGAGCATCGAGCCGAGCTCGGCGCAGCGCCGGACCGGCAGACCCGCCGCGAGACCGGTGAGGTAGCCGGCCCGGAAGGCGTCGCCGACGCCGGTCGGGTCGGCCTTGCGCACCTCGCGGGCGATCCCCACCTCGACGGGCTCCTCGCCGCGCACGCGGACGGTGACGCCGTCCTTGCCGCGGGTCTTGACCTGCACCCGGACGCGGTCGGCGAGCTCGTCCTCGCTCCAACCGGTCTTCTGGCAGGCGAGGTGGCTCTCGTACTCGTTGGTGAAGAGGTACTCGGCCCCGTCGATCAGGCGTGCGATGGTCGGCCCGTCGCAGAACGCGAGCTGCTGCGAGGGGTCGGCCGCGAACGGGATGCCGCGCGAGCGGCACTCGTCCGAATGGCGCAGCATCGCCTCCGGGTCGTTGGCGCCCACGACGACGAGGTCGAGGCCGCCGACCCGCTGGGCGACCGGCGCGAGCTCGATGTCGCGCGCCTCGGTCATGGCCCCCGCGTAGAACGTCGCTATCTGGGCCATGTCGCGGTCGGTCGTGCAGATGAAGCGCGCCGTGTGCTGGGACTCGGAGTAGTGCACCGCGCCGCAGTCGACGCCGTGGCGCTCGAGCCAGCTGCGGTAGTCGGTGAAGTCCTCGCCGACCGCGCCGACGAGCAGCGGACGCTGACCGAGGTTGGCCATGCCGAACGCGATGTTCGCGGCGACCCCGCCCCGGCGGACCTGCAGGTCCGAGGTGAGGAACGACAGGGAGATCTTGTCGAGCTGCTCGACGACGAGCGAGTCGGCGAAGAGTCCGTCGAAGGTCATGAGGTGGTCGGTGGCGATGGAACCGGTGATGGCGATCTGCACAGCACGAACCTACCCGGGATCGCTGCCCCACCGACGCCGGCCCGACGCCGGCCCGACGCCGGCCCGACGCCGGCCCGGTGACGGCTCGGTGACGGCTCGACACCGGCCCGATGACGCCCGCCGACGGCGAAGGGCCCGACCGTGACGGTCGGGCCCTTCGGACGTGCGGTGCGGCGTGCGCCGTGGCGCGGGCGGCTCAGCTGAAGGAGTCGCCGCAGGCGCAGCTGCTGCCCGCGTTGGGGTTGTCGATGGTGAAGCCCTGCTTCTCGATCGTGTCGGCGAAGTCGATCGTGGCGCCCTCGAGGTAGGGGGAGCTCATGCGGTCGACGACGACCTCGACACCGTCGAAGTCGCGGACGAGGTCACCGTCGAGGCTGCGCTCGTCGAAGTAGAGCTGGTAGATCAGGCCCGAGCATCCGCCGGGCTGGACACCGACGCGCAGGCGGAGGTCGTCACGACCCTCCTGCTCGAGCAGGCTCTTGACCTTCGTGGCCGCGACGTCCGTCAGGACGACACCGTGGGCGGGAGCCTCGGTCTGAACCTCGGCGGGAGATGCGTTCGTCTCGACACTCATGTGTTGGTCCTTCACGTCGTGGAGCATGGGTCGGAAGAGAGAACCCATGCCGCGCCGGATGTGTTCCCGACGTCTCCAAGGATACGTCGCCCCCCACCCGAATCGTGCATCCTCCCCCCGTCCGGCGGCTCAGGATGTGGACGGCGACCAGGTGCGCGCGACGCGTGCCGTGCGGTCGGCGAGGCGTGCGGCGGGCTCGGCGATGGCGGCGGCGACCTGGTCGGGACGCTCCGCCACGGCATACACCCCGGAGAGGCCGGCCGTCATGGCCTCACGGCGGCCGACGAGCGACTGACCAGGGACGGCGATGACCGGCACACCGACGCGCGCAGCCGCCTCGGCGACGCCGACGACGACCTTCCCGCGCAGCGACTGCCAGTCGAAGCTGCCCTCGCCCGTGACGACGAGGTCGGCGGAGGCCACGAGGTCGGCGAACCCGACGGCGTCGAGCACCGCCTCGACCCCGGACACGCGGCGCGCTCCGAGCAGGTGCAGGGCGTAGCCGAGCCCACCGGCTGCTCCGGCTCCGGGTTCGCGCTCCGGCTTGAGCAGGGTGCCGGTCAGCAGGTCCTTGGCCGGCGGCCGAACCCGGGCCACGACGCTCGCGAAGTGGCCCAGCGCGTTCTCGAGCCGTTGGGCGTCCTCCTCGGACGCGCCCTTCTGGGGGCCGAAGACCGCGCTCGCCCCCTTGAGGCCGAGCAGCGGCGAGTCGACGTCGCTGGCGATGACGAGGTCGACGCCCCGCAGCCGGTCGCGCGCGGCGTCCAGGCCGGCGACGTCGTCGGGCGTCGCGGCGGCGAGCGCCAGCCCGCCGCGCCCGAGGCGGGCGGAGGGCCCGACCCCGAGGGCGCCGAGCAGGCCGGCCCCCGCGTCGTTGGTGCCCGACCCGCCGAGCCCGATGACGATGCGCCGGGCGCCGGCGTCGAGGGCCGCGAGCACGAGCGTGCCGACCCCCGAGGTCGACGTCACCGTGGGGTCGCGCTCGTCCGGGGCGAGCAGGTGCAGACCGGCCGCCTGCGCCGACTCCACGTATGCCGTCCGGCCGCCCGCGCCCGTCGTCAGCAGGATGGTGCCGGGCACCTCACGGCCGAGCGGGTCGGTGGTCACGACGGCGTGGACCTCCCCCGCGAGCGTCTCGGCGAGGACGTCGACGAAGCCGGGTCCGCCGTCGGAGAGCGGCACGAGCGTGACACGGTCGCCCGGCGCCGTCCGCCCCCAGCCCTCGGCCATCGCGGCCGCGGCCTGGGACGCGGTGAGCGTGCCGGTGTAGCAGTCGGGAGCGAAGATGACGTGCACGTGCGGCATCCTCCCATCCGGCCAGGTCGTGCCGCGTCCCACCCGCGGCCGAGGTGATCGCGGCACGACCGTGGGCGACGCGATCACCTCGACCCGCAGTGGATGTCGGCGCGAGGGGCGGAAGTCAACGGTGCGGCAGGAAGAGGCCGGCGTCGCCGAACTCGTGCCAGGCATAGCGGCGCGCCACCGCCTCGTCGTACGCCTGCTGGGCCAGGTCGGCCCCCGCGACCGACTCGACGAGGAGCAGGTGCGAGGCGTCCGGGTTGTGCCAGCCGGTGACGAGCCCGTCGACGACGCGGGCCGGACGGTCCGGCGAGATGACGACCTCGGTCCAGCCCGCCGCCGCGCGCGCCCGGCCGTCCGGACCGGTCGCCGACTCGATGGCCCGCGTCGCCGTCGTGCCGACGGCGACGACCCGGCCCCCGCGGTCGCGCACGAGGTTGACGAGGGCTGCCGTCTCCCCTGACACGGCGAACCGTCCGGGCTGCGGCGCCTCACCGGCCTCCTGTGACGACAGGCCGGTGTGCAGCGTCACGGGAGCGACGAGGACGCCCGACGACACGAGCCCGGTCACGAGGTCGGCGGTGAACGGTCTGGCGGCGCTCGCCATCTCGGCGCTGCCCGGCAGCCGGGCGAAGACCGTCTGGTAGTCCTCGAGCGGGAACCTCGAACGGAGGTAGCCGTAGGCGACGGGCCGGCCGTGCGTCACGAGGTGCTCCGCGAGGGTGCAGTCGTCGAGCTGCGTCGCCCGCCACAGCCGGTTGCCGTGTCCCGTCGGGGACGAGTCGGGCCTCGGGTAGGGAGCCTCGAGGCGCAGCCGGGGGCCGCCCGCCGCGAGGTCGACGACGTCGCCCTCGAGCGCGTCGAGCACCGGGTGCCGCGCGTCGGGGGCGGTGCGCAGCTCCACGACCCAGGTGCAGTCGTCGAGCTCGGAGGCCACGTGGACGACGACGGCGCCGCGTCCGACCACCCGACCGTCGATCTCGCCCGCCACGGTCGCCGAGTTGTTGACGAGGAGCAGGTCGCCGGGCGACAGGTGGTCGCCGATGGCGGCGAAGGTCGTGTGCTCGACGCGCACGGTTCCCGAGGAGGACCCCGAGGCGACGAGCAGGCGGACGCCGTCCCGGTCGAGACCTCTCCGCTCGGGCGGCGCGTCGGCCGTGAGGTCGTCGGTGACGCGGAAGACGGTGTGCGGGACGTGCGCGAGGGCCGCGGTCACGAGGCCACCCCCGACGTCGCCGCGAGCAGCTCGGCAGCCCGGTACCGACCGCTGGCGGGTCGCGACGCGAGCAGCGCCAGGATCCCGGGCAGGGCGACCTCCTCCGGCAGCGGCCGGTCGCCGATGTCCTCCCTGGGGAACGCCGCCTGGTGCATCGCGGTACGCATGTCGCCGGGGTCGAGGGCGTAGGCGCGGATCGAGGGCACCTCCGCCCCGAGGGTCAGCGTCAGATGGTCGAGCGCGGCCTTGCTGGCGCCGTAGGCGCCCCACGTCTCGTAGTGCTCGACGCCGGCGTCGGACGAGATCGCGAGGACCGTCCCTCCGGCGGCCTCGAGCGACGGCAGCAGCGAGCAGGTCAGGGCGTGCGGCGCGACGACGTTGACGGCGAGCACGGCCGCGAGGTCGTCCGTTGTCAGGTCGCGCAGCGGACGCAGCGGGAGCGGGCCGAGGGTGCTCGCGTTGTGGACGAGCAGGTCGAGGCCGTCCGGACCGGCCGGCCCGGTGACGACGTGGGCGACGTCGTCACGGTGGACGGCGTCGCTGACGTCGCCGGCGAGGCCGACGACGTCGTGACCGTGGTCGCGCAGGGCGGAGACGGTCTCGGCGAGACGGTCGGCGAGGCGGGCGGTGACGACGAGGTCCCAGCCCCGGACGGCGAGGGCCTCGGCGAGGGCCCGGCCGAGCCCCTGGGTGGCACCGGTGACGAGTGCGGTGGGCATCATGACTCCTGTGTGGTCGTGGGTCGATGGCCACAGCGTCAGACATCAAGTTCACTTGAGGTCAAGTGCCCGAGCGCTGGCAGCGCTCGGGGCGGCATACGATCTGCACATGACGACCGACACGGCATCGGCCCCGGCTCCCGCTCCGCTCCCCCTCCTCGTGCTCGGGCAGGGCACCGACCTGCACACCGAGCGCGGCGTCGAGTGCCCGGGCGACCTTCCGGCGGCGTCCGACCCCGACCTCGTCGAGCGGGCGCGCGCGGCCAAGGCCGCGCTCGGGGACCGCGTCTTCGTCCTCGGGCACCACTACCAGCGCGACGAGGTCATCGAGTTCGCCGACGTCACCGGTGACTCGTTCAAGCTCGCCCGCGACGCCGCCGCCCGGCCGGACGCGCCCTACATCGTCTTCTGCGGCGTGCACTTCATGGCCGAGTCCGCCGACATCCTCACGAGCGACGAGCAGACCGTGATCCTGCCCGACCTCGCCGCCGGCTGCTCGATGGCCGACATGGCCGCGATCGCCCAGGTCGAGGACTGCTGGGAGCAGCTGACCGCGGCCGGCGTCGCCGCGCAGACGATCCCGGTCACCTACATGAACTCCGCCGCCGCGATCAAGGCCTTCACCGGGCGCCACGGCGGCACGATCTGCACGAGCTCCAACGCCCGCACCGCCCTCGACTGGGCCTTCGAGCAGGTCGGTGGCGTCGGGCTGGACGGGACCGGCACCGGCAAGGTGCTCTTCCTGCCCGACCAGCACCTCGGCCGCAACACGGCCGTGCGCGAGCTCGGCCTGTCGCTCGACGACTGCGTCGTCTGGGACCCGCACCGCCCGAACGGCGGCCTGACCCGGGAGCAGCTCGAGAACGCCCGGATGATCCTCTGGCGTGGACACTGCTCCGTGCACGGCCGTTTCTCCGTCGACGCCGTCGAGGCCGCCCGCCGCGAGATCCCCGGCGTCAAGGTCATCGTCCACCCCGAGTGCCAGTACGAGGTCGTCGAGCGGGCCGACGAGGTCGGCTCGACGGAGAAGATCATCCAGACGATCGCCGCCGCCCCGGCCGGCACGTCGTGGGTCGTCGGCACCGAGCTCAACCTCGTGCGCCGCCTCGCCCAGCAGTTCCCCGAGCAGCGGATCGCCTTCCTGGAGAAGAACGTCTGCTACTGCTCGACGATGAACCGCATCGACCTCCCGCACCTCGTGTGGGCGCTCGAGTCCCTCGTCGAGGGCCGGGTCGTCAACCCGATCCGCGTCGACCCGACCGTGGCCGCCGAGGCGCGAGCCGCGCTCGACCGGATGCTCGCCCTGCCCGGCACCACCCACAAGGACTGACGCCCGGTGGCGGCCACCGCAGGCGACCTCCACCGGGTCGCCGTCGTCTCCGACGTGCACGGGAACGTCACGGCGTACGAAGCCGTGCTCGCCGACATCGCCCGCCGCGGCATCGAGTACGTCGTCAACCTCGGCGACCTCATCGGCAAGGGCCCGCGTGGGTCGGAGTGCATCCGGATGACGCGGGAGCGCGCCATCCCGACCGTCCGGGGCAACTGGGACACCTTCATCGCGCGCGACACCGTGCAGCCGTGGGAGCACGGCCAGTGGGTGCGCGACACGCTGTCAGAGGACGAGCGGCATTGGCTCGCAACGCTGCCCAACGTCCACGAGATCGTGCTGAGCGGCCAGCCGATCCGCTTCTTCCACGCCTCGCCGGTGAGCGAGTTCCACCGCGTCTTCGCCCCGACGACCGAGGAGGAGCACCGGGCCTTCGTCGCGCAGACCGCGTTCACGGGCGACGGGCCGGTGCCGACCATCGTCGGCTACGGCGACATCCACGGCGCCTACCTCGCCGTCGACTACGGCATCACCGTCTTCAACGCCGGGTCGGTCGGCAACGCCCTCGACGGTCCCGGCGCCCCTTACGTCGTCCTCGAGGGCGCGCTGCCCCGTGCGGACCTCGACGAGCCCGCGGGCCACGTCGGCATCACCTTCGTCCGGGTGCCCTACGACGTCGAGGCCGAGGTCGCGGTGGCCGAGGAGCTCGGGATGCCGGGCGCGGACGCGTACGCCCTCGAGCTGCGCGAGCAGCGCTACCGCGGCTCGGCGGTCCCTGCCACCTGAGCCGCCGGCCGGCCCTGGCCCGCCGTTCCGGTGTGGATGGTCCTACCGATGGTGCTGCGTCTGGTGGGGTGATCGCCCCACCAGACGCAGCACCATCGCGCGGGTCATCGGCTGCCCGTCCACCGATGGCGTATGCCGTCCGCCTCAGCGGGTGGGCCGCAGCGCTCCCAGCCGGGCGAGGAAGACCGCCTCGGCCACGCAGACCTTCTCGAACTCGCCGAGGTGCAGCGACTCGTTCGCGCCGTGGGCGCGCGTGTCGGGGTCCTCGACGCCCGTGACGATGATCGACGCGTCGGGGAAGCGGGCCGAGAAGTCGGAGATGAACGGGATCGAGCCACCGACCCCCATGTCGACGGGCTCGGTGCCCCAGGCGTCGGCGAACGACGCACGCGCCTCGTCGTAGACGGGTCCGTTCGCGTCGGCGGCGAAGCCCGAGCCGTGCTCCTCGAGCTCGACCGTGAGCCTGGCCCCCCAGGGAGCGTTGGCCTCGAGGTGCTCACGCACGCGGTCAAAGGCCACGAGGGGGTCCTGGGTCGGGGCGAGGCGGACGGAGATCTTGGCAGCGGCCTTGGCGGACAGGGTGTTCGACGCCTTGTCGATGGACGTCGCGTCGATACCGATCGTCGTGATCGAGGGCTTGTTCCAGAGCCGGCTGAGGATCGAGCCGGACCCGATGAGCGACACGTCGTCGAGCAGGCCCGACTCCGCGCGGAAGCGCTGCTCGTCATAGTCGATGTCGGCGGCCTCGCCCGCGTCGAGACCGGCCACGGCCACGTTGCCGTCGGCGTCGTGGAGCGAGGCGAGGAGGCGCACGAGGGCGGTGGTGGCGTCGGGTGCCGCGCCGCCGAACATGCCCGAGTGCACGGAGTGGTCGAGCGTCTGGACGCGGACGACGACGCGGATGCCGCCGCGCAGGGTCGTGGTGAGGGCGGGCGTGCCGATGTCCCAGTTGCCGGAGTCGGCGATGACGATGGCGTCGGCAGCGAGGCGGTCGCCGTGCTTCTCGAGGATCGTGCCGAGCGACGGCGAGCCGGACTCCTCCTCCCCCTCGACGAAGACCGTGACGCCGACCGGCAGGTTGCCGGCGTGCGCGCGCAGTGCCGCGACGTGGGCCATGACGCCGGCCTTGTCGTCGGCCGCGCCGCGGCCGTAGAGGCGCCCGTCGCGCTCGACGGGCTCGAACGGCGAGCTGTCCCAGTCGGCGTCGTCGCCGGGGGGCTGCACGTCGTGGTGCGCGTAGAGCGTCACGGTCGGGGCGCCAGCGGGACCGTCGAGGTGCCCGATGACCGCCGGGCGGCCGCCCTCGACGACGACCTCGACGTCGAGGCCCTCGCGGCGGAGCAGCTCGGCGACGGCCTCGGCGCTGTGCGCCACCTGGCTCTGGTCGAAGGAGGAGGCCGAGACGCTCGGGATGCGCACGAGCTCCTCGAGGTCGGCCCGCACCTGCGGCATGAGCTCGGCCACGCGGTCGCGGATCTGCTGGATCTGGTCGGGGGTGAGGGCGTCGTCAGTCACGAGCCGACCCTACCCACGCCACGGGCGGGCCCACGAGGCAGGCGAGGACCGTGTCAGCCGCTCCCGGGGGCGCCCGCCTCGGCAGGTGTCGTCCCCTGTGGGTAGGTTCGGCCGATGGCCGACAACACCTTCGTGGCCGGGCAGGACCCCTGGCTCGAGAGACTGGGCAACCTGCGCAACGTCGTACGCCAGGAGATGGTCACCCGACAGCTCGCTGCACACCTGCCTCGTGGTCCGCTCCGCGTCCTCGACGTCGGCGCCGGCCAGGGCACCCAGGCGCTGCGTCTGGCGCGCCTCGGCCACACGGTCACCGCCGTCGAGCCGGACGGGCGCATGCGCGCCACCTTCGAGCAGGCCGCTGCCGGGCTCACCCCGGAGCAGCGCGACCACGTGACCCTCGTGGCCACCGACCTCGCCGGGCTCGCGAGCGTGACGCGGCCGACGGCATACGACGTCGTCATGTGCCACGGCGTGCTCATGTACCTCCCCGACAGCCGCGCCGCGGTCGCCGGCCTGGCCCGCCGGGTCGCGCCGGGCGGCATCGTGTCGATCGCGGCCCGCAACGGCGACGCCATGGCCTGGCGCCCGGCCGGCCGGCATGACTGGTCCGCTGCCCTGGCGATGCTCGACGAGACGCGCCGCGCAGCCGAGCAGGGCCGGGATGCCCGCTACCGCAACGAGATCGGCGTCGACGCGCGCGCAGACACGCTCGCCTCGTTGACGGTCGACTGCGAGGTCGCGGGCCTCGAGCTCGTCGCGTGGTACGGCATCCGCGTCGCGAGCGACGACGTCGGGGTGGACGAGCCCGCACCCACGGGCGACGAGCTGGCGACGCTGCTCGACGTCGAGGAGCGGCTCGGCTCGACCGACCCCTACCGCGCCCTCGGCACCCTCGTGCACGTCATCGCCCGCCGCACGGCCTGACTCAACCGTCGTGACCCGCGCGGGACCCGGCTCCGGGGCTGACGTCCGGACCCGGGCGTGCTTGGCTCGGACCATGGACGCCGTCGACCGGGTGCAGCAGGCCTTCGCCGCCGTGCCTCGGGCCGGCTTCCTCCCCCGCGGCGCCCGGTCCCGCGCGGGTCACGACGGCCCCATCCTCATCGGGCACGGGCAGACGAACTCGCAGCCGCGGACGGTCGCCGACATGTTGCGCCTCCTCGACGTGCAGCCCGGGCAGCGCGTCCTCGACGTCGGCTCGGGCTCCGGATGGACGACCGCCCTGCTCGCCCACCTCACCGGACCCACCGGCGAGGTCGTCGGCGTCGAGCTCGAGCCCGCCCTCGCGCGATGGGGTGCCGCGAACCTCGCCGCCACCCGGATGGCGTGGGCCGAGATCCACGAGGCCGCCGCCGGGGTGCTCGGCGCCCCGGACCGTGGCCCCTGGGACCGCATCCTCGTGTCCGCCGAGGCGCAGACCCTGCCCCAGCCGCTCGTCGACCAGCTCGGCGACCCCGGGCGGCTCGTCCTCCCCGTCGCCGGCTCGATGACGCTCGTCGTGCGCGACCACGGCACGCTCGTGACGAGCCGGCACGGGCACTACCGCTTCGTCCCGCTCCGCACGACCCCCGGGGACTGACCGCGAGGGGTCGTATGCCGGGTGGCCGCGGGCGCGATGCGGGCCCAGGACGCCCTTCGGCTTAGAGTGTCCCCGTGTTCGGACGCAAGAAGACCCTCAACGAAGACCTCGCACCCACGGCCTCGACCGACGCGTCGGCACGCGCCGGGGCGAAGAACCGGCCCACGCCGAAGCGGCGCGAGCAGGAGGCCCTCAACAAGCGTCCCCTCATCGTCACCGACCGCAAGGCCGCGACGAAGCAGGACAAGACGGCCCGCCGCGAGGCGATGGCCAAGCAGCGCGCCGGCATGATGACGGGTGACGAGAAGTACCTCCCGGCCCGCGACAAGGGCCCCCGTCGCCGGTTCATCCGCGACACGGTCGACGCCCGCTGGAACATCGGCGAGTTCATGCTGCCGATCATGCTCATCGTGCTGCTGCTCAGCTTCGTCCGGACGAACTGGGCCCTGCTGCTCGTCTTCGTCCTCGTCTACGGCCTCATCCTCGTGGCCATCGGCGACGCCCTCCTCATGTGGCGCCGCACGCGCCGCAAGATGGACGACAAGTTCGGCGGCGCCGAGAAGGGCGACGCGTGGTACGCCATCATGCGCGCCTTCCAGATGCGCCGCACGCGCATGCCGAAGCCGCAGGTCGCCCGCGGCGAGCACCCCGCCTGATCCGCCCGTGCCGGGTCGGACGGGGTGACGGCCGACCGCCTCGGTCAGCCCTGCAGGTCGGCGAACGCCAGCGGCGCCCGCGTCACGGCATACGTCGCGAAGTAGAGCTTGTCGACGGAGCCGTCGGCGGCACGCACGACCTCGAGCACCTCGCCGCGCTCCCGGCCCGCCACGGCGCGGAAGCGGTCGGTGCCCTCCGCGGCATACCGCGTCTCCGACAGCGGCTCGTCGTCGGCGAGCCTGGACCACAGCTCGCCGCCGCGCACGAAGAACGTGATCGGCGACCCCTCCGACCACCAGAGGCCGAGGAGCTCGGTCAGGGCGGGCTGAGCCGTCTCGGGCACCCACGCCGCGGTCAGAGCCGGTTCGGCGTCGACGACGGCCTCGACGAGGTCGGTCGCGAGCCCGAGGGTCAGGGCGCCGGAGGTGGCATTGGCGAAGACGATCGCGCCGACACCGTCCTTGCGCCGGACCCGCAGGCCGGTGAGGAAGCCGGGCATCGCGCCGCCGTGGCCGACATAGACCCGGTCGCCGCGGCGGCCCATCCCGAAGCCGAGGCCGTAGGCACCGCTCCAGCCGTCGACGTCGGTCATGATGATCGGCCGGCACATCTCCTCGACGGTCTCGGGTCGCACGACCCGGTCGTCGGGGTTCGCGACGTAGGCGGCGTAGCGCGCCATGTCGGCCACGGTCGACCACAGGCCACCCAGCGGTGCCGTCGCGTTGAGCGTGAAGAGCGGCTCCTCGCTCGCGGTGCCGGCGTACGGGTCGACCTGGTAGCCGAGTGCCCGGTCGTCGGCGGGCGTCAGGCCGGTGCGGTCCATCCCGAGCGGCTCGAGCACCCGCTCGCGGACGACGTGCTCCCAGTCCCGGCCCGTGACGCGCTCCACGACCTGGCCGAGGAGGCCGTAGGCGAGGTTGGAGTAGTGGAAGGCGTGGTGGGCGGGGAGCACCTGCTCCGCCTCCTCGACGCCGGCGAGGAACTCGTCGCGCTCGGGGGCCACGAGGCTCTCCCAGATGTTGCCGACCGGCTCACGCTGCAGCCCGGAGGCGTGGGCCAGCATCTGCCGCAGCGGGACCCGCGCGTGCTTCGTGCCCGGCACGTACGTCTCGAGCGCGTCGTCGAGGGACAGCAGGCCCTCGTCGCGCAGCGACATGACGGTCAGGGCCGTGAACGTCTTCGTGACCGAGCCGATCATGAACTGCGTGTCGTCGGTGGCGGGCGCGGGCTGCGACCCGAGCCGGGCCGACCCCACGTGCGCCGACCAGACGAGCGCGCCCTCGCGCACGACGCCGACGCTGACGCCGGGAGAGCGCCAGGTGCGCTGGGCCGTGACGACCCGGGCGAGCAGGTCGCGCTCGAGCCCCGCCGACAGCGCCGTCTCCGACGGGCTGCCGGCCCCGTGCGGCGCGCTCACTCCGCGGCCCGCAGGCTCATCGGGCCGTAGACGACGGTGTCGTTCTCGCGCAGGGTGACCGCCTCGACCCCAGCGTCGAGCAGCTCGCGCCACGACTCCCCCAGGTAGCTCTCGGCGTCGCTCTGGGTCGGGAATCCCGAGGTCGTCACGCCCTCACCCTCCACCGGGTTGCCGTGCGCATCGAGGAACAGCCAGGACCAGTCAGCACTCATGCGGCCACCCTAGTTGGCACGCCGTTTGACGGGCGCAGGCCCCGCGTGCGACGGTTCGCCTAACCGAAGGACGATGGGGCAAGCCGGTGTGACTCCGGCGCTGACCCGCAACCGTGATGCCACCTCCCGCCGCCGTGCGGCCCGGGGTGACCAGCCGGAAAACCCGCGTCCCACCGGCTCCTTTGTCAGTCTGTCGTGGAATGCGGACCGGAGTCACCCCGCCGGGCCGGCCGCAGCCAGCAGACCCGACATGGTGTCCCACCGCGAGGAGGAAACCGTGTCCCCTGTCCGTCGTGCCCCGCTCCGGGTCGTGCTCGCCGCGCTCGTCGCCGCCTGCCTCTCGGCCCTCACCATCGCGCCGGCCCACGCCGCTGCGTACCGCTACTGGGGCTTCTACCAGCTCTCCGACGGCGCCTGGACCTTCGCGCAGAAGGGCCCGGACCAGACGACCCCCAAGGACGGCAGCGTCGACGGCTGGCGCTTCGCGGTCGCCGACGAGGCCTCGACCCGCTACCCGCGCGCCGTCCTGACGTTCGAGCAGGTCTGTGGCACCACTGCGGCCGTGTCGGGCAAGAAGCGCGTCGGCCTCGTCGTCGACTTCGGCCGCCCGGCCGATGCCGCCGACGGCGCCACGCCGCCCGAGCCCAAGGCCCTGTGCGCGGTCGTCGCCACGGACGCGACGAGCGCGGCGGTGCTCGCCGTCGCCGGTGACGTGCGCACCGAGAAGGGCCTCGTCTGCGGCGTCGACGGCTACCCGACGAGCGACTGCGGCGGTGCCGTCAAGGAGGTCAGCCCCGAAGCCAAGGCCGCCGACCAGCCGGTGACCATCGCCGCTCCGGCGGCCACGCCGTCCGTGTCGGCCTCGACCCCGGCCGCCTCGGGCACCGACGTCGCCGCGGCGCCGACGTCCGGTACGTCGGGCGGGACCGTTGCGGCCTACGTCATCGCGGGCCTCGTCCTGCTCGCGCTCATCGGCTACCTGCTGATGCGCTCGCGGTCGCGCGCTCGCCAGGACGGCTGAGGAGCCACGACGAGCGTGGCGCGACTCCAGCGCAGGGCCCGGCTCCAGCACCCCGCAGCCTGGTGGCTGTGGGGGCTGGGCCTGGCCACCGCTGCGTCGCGCACGACCAACCCGGTGCTGTTGCTGCTCGTCATCGGGGTCTGCGTCCTCGTCGTCGACGAGCGCCATGACCCTGCCACGGTCAACCCGCTGCCCGCCTTCCTCGCCATCGGTGCCGTCATCGTCGCGTTCCGCATCGTCATGACGGCCCTGCTGGGCAACGGCATCGTCGGTGAGACCGTCGTCATGACCCTGCCGAGCGTGCCGCTGCCGGACTGGGCGGCGGGCGTGCGCATCGGCGGGACGGTGACCCTCGAGTCCCTGCTGTATGCCGCCTACGACGCCCTGCGCCTCGCCGCGGTCCTCGCGTGCCTCGGTGCCGCCAACGCGCTGGCGAGCCCGCGCCGACTGCTGAGATACCTGCCCGCCACCCTCTACGACGTCGGCACCGCCGTCGTCGTGGGGCTGACGTTCGCGCCGCAGCTGCTGACCGACGCCCGCGAGGTGCGCGCAGCGCGCACGCTGCGCGGTCGTGACGGCCGCGGCCTGCGCGAGATGGCCCGGCTCACGGTGCCCGTGCTCGAGACCGCGTTCGAGCGGTCGCTCGGGCTGGCGGCGTCGATGGAGTCCCGTGGCTACGGCCGCGCCGTCCGCTCCACGACGACGAGCCGTCGGGCCGCGACGGGGCTCGCCCTCGCCGGCCTCGTCGGGGTCCTCGCCGGTCTCTACGGCCTCCTCGACTCCTCGGCCGGAGGGGTGCTCGGGCTGCCGGTCCTCGTGCTCGGCGCGCTCCTCGCCGGCTCGAGCCTGCTCGTCGGTGCGTCGCGCGACCCCCGGTCGGGCCACCGCCGCGACCGCTGGACGTGGACCGAGACCGTGACGGTCGTCGCGGGCGCCGTGCCCGCCGCGGTCCTCGTCGTCGGCTCGGTGCAGGGCTGGGAGGGCATCGTGCCGAGCCAGCAGGGCGAGCTGCCCGCCGTGCCCCTCATCGCCGTCCTCGCGCTGCTCGTGGCCGCCCTCCCCGCCTGGCTGTCGCCCCGTCCCCGGGAGGTCGCACCGTGATCACCTTCGAGCACGTGTCGGTGCAGTATGCCGACGCCCCCGCTCCCAGCCTCCACGACGTCACGCTCGAGATCCCCGAGGGCGAGCTCGTCCTCGTCGTCGGCCCCACGGGAAGCGGCAAGTCCACGCTGCTGCGCACCATCAACGGGCTGGTCCCGCACTTCAGCGGCGGCACGCTCACCGGACGCGTCACCGTCGACGGGCTCGACACGGCCGAGCACCGTCCTCGCGACCTCGCGACGGTGGTCGGCCTCGTCGAGCAGAACCCGTCCTCGACCTTTGTCACCGATGTCGTCGAGGACGAGGTCGCCTACGGCATGGAGACGATGGGGCTGGACTCGACCACGATCCGCCGCCGCGTCGAGGAGACCCTCGACCTCTTCGGGCTGACGCCGCTGCGCGCCCGGGCGTTGCGCACCCTCTCGGGTGGTCAGCAGCAGCGGGTCGCGATCGCCGCGCTCTTCGCCGCCGGCCCTCGAGTCCTCGTGCTCGACGAGCCGACGTCGGCCCTGGATCCCGTTGCGGCAGAAGAGGTCCTGGCCTCGCTCCATCGCATCGTGCACGACCTCGGGGTCACCGTCGTGCTGGCCGAGCACCGGCTCGAACGCGTCGTGCACCATGCCGACCGCGTCGTCCTCGTCGACGAAGGACACGTGTCCGAGCTGCTCGACCCCGCCGAGGCGATGCTCCGCTCCCAGATCTACCCGCCCGTCGTCGGTCTCTCCCGCCTCGTCGGGTGGTCGCCGACGCCGCTGTCCATCCGCGACGCGCGCCGCAAGGCGGCCGCCCTGCGCGAAGCCCTCGGCACGAGCACACCGCGCCCCGTGGCAGACCTCAGGGTGATCGGGCCCGCCGACGCGGTCACCGTCGACGGCCTTCGCGTCTCGCGCGGCGGCCGGGTCGTCCTCGACGGTGTCGACCTCGCCGTGGCGCGTGGCTCGGTGACGACCCTCATGGGCCGCAACGGCGCGGGCAAGTCGACGCTCCTCGGAGCCATCGCGGCCCAGCACCGGCTGGCCGGGGGGACGGTGCGCGTCGGGGCAGGAGTCGTCGACCCGCACGCGAGATCCGCCCGCGAGCGGGTCCGCACCGTCGGGCTCGTGCCGCAGCAGCCCGAGCTGCTCCTCTACGCCGACACCGTGGCGGCCGAGTGCACCGCGGCCGACGAGGACTTCGGCGCCGCCCCGGGCACGGCCCGCGGCCTGCTCGACCGCATCTCCGGGGGCATCGACCCCGCGGTGCACCCGCGCGACCTCTCCGAGGGTCAGCGGCTCGAGCTCGCGCTGGCCGTCATCCTCTCGGGGTCACCGGAGGTGCTCCTGCTCGACGAGCCGACGCGCGGGCTCGACTACGGGGCCAAGAAGCGGCTCGGCGAGATGCTCACCGGCCTCGCAGCACAGGGGACGACCGTCGTGCTCGCCACCCACGACGTCGAGCTCGCGGCCGAGGTCGCCGACCGTGTCGTCATCCTCGCCGACGGGGAGGTCGTCACCGACGGCCCGGCACGCGAGGTCCTCGCGTCCTCGCCGGCCTTCGCCCCGCAGGTGACGAAGGTGCTCCTCCCCCAGACCTGGCTCACCGTGGCCGAGGTCGCGGGCGCCCTCGCGAGGATCGCATGACCGGGCGCCGGGTCATCCCGCTGCGCTGGCCGGCGGTCGTCGCCGTCGCGGTGGTCGGCGTCGTCGGGCTGGTGGCGTTCACCTGGCCCTTCTTCGTCACCGGGGACTTCGCGCGCGACCACGGCAACGACGCGCCCTGGCTCTTCGCCGTCCTCCTCGGGCTGCTCGCGGTCGTCTGCCTCGCGGAGGTCACGGCCGGACGCCTCGACGCCAAGACGATCGCCGTCCTCGGGGTGGCGGCAGCGGCCGGCGGTGGGCTGCGCCTGCTCAGCGCCGGCACCGCCGGGCTCGAGCCGATGTTCTTCATCGTCATCGTGGCCGGGCGCGTGCTCGGGCCCGGCGTCGGCTTCGTCTCCGGCGCCCTCGCCGTCACCACAGGGGCGCTGCTCACGGGTGGCGTCGGCCCGTGGCTGCCCTTCCAGATGATCTGCGCCGGGGGCATCGGGCTCGGTGCCGGTCTGCTGCCGGCCCGCGCGGGAGGACGCGCCGAGCGGTGGGTGCTCGCGGCATACGCCCTCGTGACGGGACTCGCCTTCGGGCTCTTCATGAACCTCTGGTTCTGGCCCTTCCTCGGGACCAACGCGCCCAGCGGGATGGGCTTCGTCCCCGGAGCACCGCTCTCGGAGAACCTCGCCCACTACGGCCTCTTCTACCTCGCCACGTCCCTCGCGTGGGACCTGCCGCGGGGCGTGCTCAACGCGGTCCTCGTCCTGCTGGCCGGTCCGGCGCTGCTCCGCGTCTTCCGCCGCGGAGCCCGACGGGCGGCCTTCGGGGTGCCGGTCGTCTTCGAGCCGACACGGGCGGCGGGCGCCGACGTCGACTCGCGGCTGCAGGGCGCCGGGGGCGCCCGATGAGCCGCGCGCACGGAGCCCGCACGACGACCCTCGTCACGGGGCCGGTGCGCAGCGGCAAGAGCCGGCACGCCGAGGACCTCGTCGCGGACCACGACGACGTCACCTATGTCGCGACCGGTCGTCGGGCCGATGCGTCCGACCCCGAGTGGAGCCGGCGCGTGGAGGACCACCGGACGCGCCGTCCCGCGACGTGGCGGACCGTCGAGACGACGGACGTGGTCAGGGTGCTCGACGCTGCCACGGGCCCGGTTCTTGTCGACTGCCTCGGCACGTGGCTCACGGCGCTCGTCGATGCCGCGAGCTGGGACGACCTCGACGCTGCTGCCGACGCCGTGCGTCGCGAGGGCGACCGGCTCGTCGAGTCACTCTGCACCGCAACGGTGCCCGTCGTCATCGTGACGAACGAGGTCGGCTGGTCCCTCGTGGCGACGACGGCCTCGGGGCGCCTCTTCCAGGACGAGCTGGGCCGCCTCAACGCCCTCGTCGCGGCGGTGGCGGCGCGCGTGCATCTCGTCGTCGCCGGACGCGTCGTCGACCTCAGCGACGCCCCCGTCGTGCCTCGCGAGCCCCGGCCGAGGACGCTCGATGCGTGACGCCTGGCGTCTCGCGTTCGGCACCTTCACCGCGCTCCGCGTCGGCCCTCCGGAGCACGTCACCGACGTCGTGCTCGGCCGCGCCATGCTGATCGCGCCCCTGACGACGGCGCCCGCCCTCCTCGCCTGGGCCGCCCTGGGGACGGTGTCGACGACGGGGTGGGCTCCCGCCGGCGTCGTGGCCGTGCTGGCCCTCGTCGTCACGGCGCTGCTGTCGCGGGCGCTGCACCTCGACGGGCTCGCGGACCTCGCCGACGGGCTCACCTCCGGGCACGAGCCTGCGCGCTCGCTCGAGGTCATGCGACGCGGCGACACCGGTCCGGCCGGTGCTGCGGCGGTCGTCCTGGCCCTCCTGCTCGACGCCGCCTGCCTCACGACCCTCCTCGGCGGTGCCCTCGGCACGGCGATGGCCGTCGTGGCCCTCGTGGCGAGCCGCATCGCGTGCGCGGTGTGCACGCGGGACGGCATACCTCCGGCCCGTGCCGACGGGCTCGGTCAGGGCGTCGCCGGCACCGTGTCCCGGGCGCACCTGCTGGGCCTCGTCGCCGCGGTCGCCCTGCTGGCCGGCCTCGCGGTCGCGGGGGTGTCGGCTGTGCTCGGCGGCACGTCGTGGGCCGGGGGCGTCGGTGCGGTCGCTGTCGTCCTCGTCTCGGTCGCCGGGGCCGTCGGCACGCGACGGCACGCGGTCCGGCGCCTGGGCGGGGTCACCGGAGACGTCATCGGTGCCGCGATCGAGGTCGCCCTGGCCGCCGGTCTCGTCACGGCCACTCTGGTCGTCACTGCCCTCCCCCACCCCTGACCGTCGAAAGGCCACGTCCAGGACGCCGTGGCCGTCACGGATTGACGCCCGCGCCGGGCACGCCCCGCATGAGCGACCTCCGGGCTTGTAGTCAGGACCTTCGGTCCGACCTCGGGGGACTTCCAGCCCATCCGCGGGGGGCACGGGGGCGGTTGACTTGGCTCGTGGGCAATCTGACCCACATCGGAGTCGAGTTCTCGACTCATCTGCAGGAGAGACGTCATGAGTCAAACAATCCCTGGCCCGGCTGCAACGAACGTCGCAGCATCCACGACACGCCCCGGCACCGGCTTCGCTGTCACGAGCATGATCCTCGGGATCCTCGCCGTGCTCTTATCGTTCGTTCCGTTCCTGAACATCGGCCTGTGGCCACTGGCGATCCTCGCCATCGTCTTCAGTGGCATCGCTCTCGCGAAGAAGTACCCCGGTCGCGGGATGGCGATCACCGGGCTCGTGACAGCGCTCGCCTCCATCGTCGTGTTCTTCCTCATGTACGGGGGCGCTGCGGCCACGTCGGCCCTGTGACGCACCATCCCACAGCGTCCGACGACAACCCGCTCGGGCGCTTGTGGTGTCGGCTGCGTGACGCTCGCCCGCATACGACGTGTGTCACAGCACACACGATGCAGCAGCCTCTGCAGCTCCGTCCGCCTGCGGGTAGCCGACGGCCGGCGAGTACGCCTGTGCACCTCCCGCCCGTCGAACGGCCGCGTCCGCCCTGCCCTCCCATGTCGAACGCCGCTGGCGTCTCGACGGTTGACGTCGGGTGGGTCAGCGGCGAAGGCGCGCCGCGACGGGTCCCGGGAGCCGGCTGCGCCAGTCGGCCTTGGGCGACTCGCGCCGCACCTCGGCGATGCGCTCGCGACGGGCACGTTCGACCGCCGGGGACTCGAGCGCGGGCCACGGCTCGGACCGCTGGGTGGCGCGGGCCAGCACGAGGTCGGCCAGCTCCGGGTTGAGCGCCAGCAGCGGGCCGTGCAGACGAGTGCCGAGGATCGACCCGGCGAGCACACCCTCGGTCGTGCCACCGAGGGCGTCCTCGGTGCGGTTGCCCGACCCGACCTCGAGCGTGAAGAGGGCGCGCGCGCCGTCCTCGCGGACCGTGCGCAGGTCGTTGGCCTCCCAGCCGATGAGGGCGGGCAGGTCGAGGGAGGCATCCGGTCGGGTCACGACGGTGCCGGTGACCTCGGGAGCCGAGTGGATCCTGACCGGCGCGAGACCGAGCCCCTGGTGCCGAGCACCGGCCGGGTCGACCCACGAGCGGGCGACCGCGTCGAGACCGGCGTCGACGGCGAGCAGCACCGCGCCGTCCGAGACCCGTGCCGCGAGGTCGGTCGAGGTCAGCGCCTCGACGAGCGCCGCCACACCGCCACGTCCGGTGCCGCCGACGAAGTAGACGTCGGCGTCGACGAAGGAGTCGGCCCGGTCGACGGTGACGGTCTCGACCGACAGGTCACGGGCGGCCCCGCGGCGCACGAGCGCACTCGCGTTGGCCTCGTCGGCCGCGGCGACCGTGGCGAGCGGGAAGAGCGTGGCGACGGTGAGTGCCCTGCTCAATGGGTGCCTCCTCGGAACTGCTTGGAGATGCGTCGGAAGGCCGGGTAGTTGCAGGCCACCATCACCTCGCCCGGTGCGTGCGCGCGAACGGCCGACTCGATGTCGGGGGCCTCGACGACGTCGGCGCCGGCCGCGTCGAGGATCGCCACCGCGTCCGCCGTGCGCCCGCCCGTGACGGCGACGCGCTCGCCGGCGAGGCGCTGGAACGGCGCCTCCCACATCGTGGCGGTGTCCTTGGGTCCGAAGGGGTCGACGGCCACGACGAGCGGCCGGTCGGTCGAGACGGCGACGTCGATCGCCTCGGCCCACCCGGCGGGGTTCTTGAGCATGAGCAGGCGGGCGGCGTGGTCGCCGAGGCGGTAGGGCGCGTAGCGGCCGTCGACGTCGGCGACGGCGCTGACCCGCTCGGCGGCCTCGGCCACGTCGACGCCGAGGGCGTCGGCGGCCGCGAGCGCGAAGGCGCCACCCACCGGGCCGGTGCGGCCGGGCACCGTGACCTCGATCCGGGTGCGCTGGCCGGCGTGCTCGACGGCCCAGCCGTTCCCGTCGGGCACGACCTTCCAGTCGGGCTCGGGCCGCGAACGCCGGCAGCCGGGGCAGCTCCACGAGTCGTCGGTGAAGTCCTGGACCGAGCCGCAGGCCGGGCAGATGAGGGCGTCGCCGCGCCAGTAGAGGCCGCCGCTGACGCCGATGCGGTGCGGCGCGGTCTCGAAGGCCCAGCTGACGAGCGGGTCGTCGACGTTGACGATGGCGACGCAGTCGTCGGGCAGGGCGGCAGCGGTGCGGCGCCAGTGCTCGAGCGTGCTCCTGAGCGAGACGCCGCGGGTGTACTCGCGCGAGCTGTTGAGCACGACGACCGCCTTGGGCCGGGTGCCGCGTGCGACGGGCTCGAGGTAGACCTCGTCGACCTCGAGGGCCGCGAGCCCGGACGTGCGGTCGGCCGAGAGGGCGGTCACGATCCCGTCGGTCATGTTGGCGCCGGTCGTGTTGCTCACCACCGCGCCGCCGGGGGTGATCGCCGCCGCCACGAGTGCCGTGACGGTGCTCTTGCCGTTCGTCCCGGTGACGAGGACGCTGCGCCGGTCACCGGCCACGGCGCGGAGCACCTGAGGGTCGACGCGGAGGGCGAGGCGGCCACCGATCATGGAGCCGGAGCCCTTGCCGAGGGCCTGTGAGAGCCGTCCCGCCGACCGTCCCGTGGCCAGCGCCAGGCGGGCGCGGAGCGGATCGCGTGCGTCAGACAAAAGCGGTTACCCTTCTCGACATCGTGGGTCGCGCCGCTCGGCAGCGAGGGGCGACCGCTCGGTGACATGCCAGATCGACAAGCCAGATCGTAGCCGCAGCACCGGTTCTCCCGGTCCGCGGGTGGACGAGGAGGAGACCGCGTGCGAGCCACCGATGTCGGGATCGAGATCGGGACGGGGCGCTCGGGTCCACTCAACGCGATCACCGACGTCGAGGGCGTCCGGGTCGGTTACAGCACGATCGTTCACGGTGAGGGCGAGATGACGGTCGGCCAGGGACCGGTGCGCACCGGCGTCACCGTCGTGCTCCCCCACGGCGGCCGCGCCTCCACCGAGCCGGTCTTCGCCGGCTACCACCGGCTCAACGGGTTCGGCGAGCTGACCGGCCTCGAGTGGCTGCACGAGTCGGGCATGCTCTCGAGCCCCATCGCCCTGACCAACACCGACAGCGTCGGGGTCGTGCGCGACTCCCTCATCGCCCGCGAGACCCGCGTGCCCGGGCGGATGCCGATCATGCTGCCGGTCGTCGGCGAGACGTGGGACGGCATCCTCAACGACATCAGCGGACAGCACGTCACCCGCGAGCACGTCCATACCGCCTTCGACGACGCGCGCACGGGCGCCATCGCGGAGGGCAACGTCGGCGGTGGCACGGGCACGCAGTGCTACGGCTTCAAGGGCGGCACCGGCACGGCCTCGCGGGTCGTCGACCTCGGCGACCGCCACTTCACGGTCGGCGTCCTCGTCCAGGCCAACCACGGCGACCGCAAGCACTTCGAGGTCAACGGCGTGCCGATCGGGCACGTGCTGACAAAGAAGGTCGTGCCCTTCCCGCGCATGTCCGAGATCACCCGGGTGCCGCCGCCGGGCACCGGGTCGGTGCTCGCCGTCGTCGCCACGGACGCGCCCCTCCTCCCCCACCAGCTCAACCGGCTTGCCCAGCGAGCCGGGCTCGGCATCGCGAAGTTCGGCGCCCGCGGTGACAACTACTCCGGCGACCTCATGATCGCCTTCTCGACGGCCGCGCACGGGATGCCCGACCAGGGCCCCGGCGCCCGCACCGAGATCGGCATGCAGGTCGAGATGCTCGCCCTCGAGTACTTCGACGCGATGTTCGGAGCCGTCATCGAGGCCACGGCCGAGGCCATCCTCAACGCGATGCTCCAGGCCGAGACGATGGAGGGCCGCGACGGACTGACGATCCACGCCCTCGACGGCGAACGACTGGCGAGCATCCTCGACCGCCACGGCCGGCGCCGCTTCTCCTTGCGCGAGTAGCGACTGACCAGCCCCGCCCACGACGTGTGCCGGGTGGCGCACTGACCGCGCCACCCGGCATACGTCGTCGGTGACGGGGACTCAGCCCTCGCGGACCTGCACCTGGACGAACGGCGGCTTGACCACGGTGGCCTCGAGGGCACGGCCGCGCACGTCGATCGACACCGTCTCGCCGTCGGCGATCTCGGGGTTCAGCAGTGCGAGGGCGATGCCCTGCTTGAGCGTGGGCGAGAAGGTGCCGGAGGTGACCTCGCCGGCCGCCGCGCCGTTCCACGAGACGGTGCAGTGCGCCCGCGGGATGCCGCGGCCGGTCACGAGCAGGCCCCGCATGAGGCGCGTCGGGTTGGCCCGCTCGGCCTCGAGGGCCTGCTTGCCCCAGAAGGCGTCCTTCTTCCAGCCCACGGCCCAGCCGGCGCGCGCCTGGACGGGAGAGATCTGCAGCGACAGGTCCTGTCCGTGCAGCGGGTAGCCCATCTCGGTGCGGAGCGTGTCGCGCGCGCCGAGACCGCACGGCTTGCCGTCGAACGGCTCGAGCGCCGCCACGAGGGCGTCCCAGAGCGCCGGGGCGTCGTCCCAGAGCGGGACGAGCTCGTAGCCGCGCTCACCGGTGTAGCCGGTGCGGCAGACGATGACGGGCCGGCCCTGCCAGTCCGCCTCGACGAAGGACATGTAGTCGTGGCCGGTCGGCAGCCCCAGGGACTCGAGCACCTCGTCGCTCTTCGTGCCCTGGACGGCGATGACGCCGTAGTCGCGGTGCAGGTTCGTGACGGTGATGCCCTCCGGCGCGGCGGTTTGCAGGCGGCGCACGACCTCGGCGGTGTTGGCCGCGTTGGGGATGAGGAAGACGTCGTCGTCGGACTTGAGGTAGACGATGAGGTCGTCGACGACGCCGCCCGCGTCGTCGCAGCACAGGGTGTACTGCGCCGAGCCCGGCTGGATGCGGCGCACGTCGTTGGTCAGGCACGCGTTGACGAAGTCGGCCGCGCCGGGACCCGTCACCGAGGCCTTTCCGAGGTGGCTCACGTCGAACACGCCGACACGCTCACGCACCGCGGTGTGCTCGGCGACGACGCCGCCGCCGGGGTACTCGATCGGCATGTCCCAGCCACCGAAGTCGGCCATCTTCGCGCCGAGGGCGACGTGGCGGTCGTGCAGGGGTGAGGTCAGCGGGGAGGTCGTCCCCGACGTCGCTGTCGTCATGGGCGCCAACCTACCGCCCGCCGGGTGTGCCGCCTCCGCTCGTTATCATCGAACGCCGCCACCCGCGGCGGTGTCGTGAGGCCGACCGGCGCACGAAACCGTGCACCAGCGACGCACCACCGACGCACCCCTCAGGACGTGCTCCGACCCCGTGCGCCCGTCAGCACCTCGACAAAGGAGTCCTTCGTGGCCAACCTGACCATCTCGAACCGCTCGGCCGCCGACACGGCCGGCGACGCGCTCGTCGTCGCGCTCGTCCCCGGTGACGGCGGTGCCGCTCTGGCCCCCGGCCACGGACTCCCCCGCAAGACCGTCGCCCACCTCAAGTCCGTCGTCACCGACCTCGAGCTCGCCGGCAAGGTCGGAGAGGTCACGACCCTCGCGGCCGTGCCGGAGGTCGCCGCCAAGCTCGTCGTGCTCGCCGGTGTCGGCGAGCTGTCCGGCGACGCGTCCGCCCTCGAGGACGTCCGCAAGGGCTTCGGTGGCGCGATCCGCAGCCTGAGCCGCAAGAAGAAGGTCGCGGTCGTCGTGCCCGGCACGTCCGTCGAGATCGTCTCCGCCGTCGCCGAGGGCGTGGCCCTCGGGGCGTATGCCGTGTCCAAGGCGGGCACGCGCAGCACCGATGCCGTCGACGCGGTCGCCCTCGTCGGCCCGGCCGACGCCGCCTCGCGTCGCGCGGTCAAGCGCGCCGCCGCGCTCGGCGAGGCCGTCGCCTACACGCGCGACCTCGTCAACCTCCCGCCGAACCTGCTCTACCCGGAGACCTTCGTCGACTCGCTCGCCGACCGCGTCAAGGGCACCAAGGTCAAGCTCAAGTCCTACGACATGAAGGCGCTGCGAGCCGGTGGCTTCGGGGGCACCGTGGGCGTCGGCCAGGGCTCGGCCAACGAGCCGCGGATCGCCGTCCTCAGCTACACCCCGACCCGTCCCAAGGCGTCCATCGCCTTCGTCGGCAAGGGCATCACCTTCGACTCGGGCGGCCTCTGCATCAAGCCGGCCAACGGGATGCTGACGATGAAGTGCGACATGGCCGGAGCGGCCGCCGTGGCCGGTGCCGTCCTCGCCATCGCCGAGCTCGGTCTGCCGATCGCCGTCACCGGCTACCTCGGCCTGGCCGAGAACATGCCGAGCTCCACGGCCCAGCGCCCGAGCGACGTCGTGACGATGCGCGGCGGGACGACCGTCGAGGTGCTCAACACCGACGCCGAGGGCCGCATGGTCCTCGGTGACTGCATCGCCCTGGCCTCGGAGACCAAGCCCGACGCCATCGTCGACATCGCGACCCTCACCGGTGCGCAGGTCGTCGCGCTCGCCAACACGGCCGCCGTCATGGGCAACGACGACGACTTCCGCACCCGGGTCCTCGACGCTGCGTCGACGGTCGGCGAGGCCATGTGGCCGATGCCGCTGCCGACCGAGCTGCGTCCGGGCCTCGACTCGATCAACGCCGATCTCGCGCACAAGGGCGGCGCCGAGGGCGGCATGCTGACCGCCGGCATCTTCCTCGGCGAGTTCGTCGGCGAGGGCATCCCGTGGAGCCACCTCGACATCGCCGGACCGGCCTACAACGACAAGGCACCGACGGGCTACTGGCCCAAGGGCGGCACCGGCTTCGGGGTGCGCACCCTCGTGGGCCTCGCCGAGTCCTACGTCTGACGCCGACGTGCGAGAGGCCCCGTTCCGTGACGGAACGGGGCCTCTCGGCGTGTGCGGCTGGGGTCAGCCGCCGGACTTGCGACGGAACATCTGCTGGGCCTTGGCGGGGCCGTGTGCACCGTGCACCTTGGTGCGGTCGTGGTCGTCGGAGACGTCCTTGCCACCGTGGGCGTGCTTCTTGTCGAGCGCCGCACGGAACTTGGCCTTCATCTCCTCGCTCGGACCGCTGGATTCGCCATCCTGCTTCGACATTCGAGAACCTCCTGTGTGCTGTGGCGCCGAATCCGGCACGGACTGAACGCTTTTCACCCTGTCAGCGAACCGGGACCCGGTCCACCCCTTTTGCCCGGCAACCGACCACGAGGTCGTATGCCGTGTCGCCGGGTCAGGCGTCACCCTGACGTCGGCGCTTGCTCCACTCGCGCATCCGGTTGGGATAGCCCGTCTTGTTGACGTCGTAGACCGGGACGCCGAGCTTCTGGCTGATCTCGAAGCCGTCCTTGGGAGATGGCACCGCGCGACGCGTCCACTCGCCGTCCCACGCGATGAGCACGATGGTCGTGGGGGTGACGCTCGTGGCGGGCTCGACGTAGGCCTCGACACCGAGCCGGGACTCGACGAACGCGCGCAGGTGCTGCTCGACCGCCTTCCGGTCGATCTCCATCTGCGGCCCGTCGGACCGGCCGGGGAAGGGATTGCCCTTGCGGCTGCCGCGTCGTGAGAACCAGCCCATGGCGGCACTGTACGGGGTCGACCCGTGCTCACCACCACAGCGCGCCGGGAGGCGTGACCTGCCTGTGACGTCTCATCCGATCAATGACAAGATGCTCTTGCACGCCCACCCGTACGCCCACCCACGCGTACGCCAGAACGTCCGCGGACTCCTGCTGCACGACGGCGGGAGCAGGCGATTCACCCGAAGGAGCACATGCACATGCCGGCTGGTGCCGCAGGCGACTACGACGTCGTCATTCTCGGTGGAGGGTCCGGCGGCTACGCCTGTGCCCTGCGGTCGGCAGAGCTGGGGCTCTCCGTGGCACTCGTGGAGAAGGGGCGTCTGGGCGGCACGTGCCTGCACCAGGGCTGCATCCCGACCAAGGCGCTGCTCCACGCCGCCGAGGTCGCCGACGTCGCCCGCGAGGGTGCGAGCTTCGGGGTGAAGACGACCTTCGAGTCCGTCGACATGTCGGGCGTCAACGCCTACAAGGACGGCGTCATCAGCCGCCTCTACAAGGGACTCCAGGGTCTCGTGAAGGCCGCGAAGATCGACTACGTCGAAGGGTCGGGCGTCCTCGACGGGCCCCACACCGTCGTCGTCGGCGACCGCCGCATCACCGGTCGCAACGTCGTGCTCGCCACCGGAAGCTATGCGAAGTCGCTCCCGGGGCTCGAGATCGGCGGCCGCATCATGACGAGCGAGCAGGCCCTCGCCATCGACCACGTGCCGGCCCGGGTCGTCGTGCTCGGTGGCGGTGTCATCGGCGTCGAGTTCGCCTCCGTCTTCAAGAGCTTCGGCTCCGAGGTGACGATCGTCGAGGCGCTCCCGCGTCTCGTCGCGGCCGAGGACGAAGCCATCAGCAAGCAGCTCGAACGCTCCTTCCGCAAGCGCAAGATCGCCTTCAAGACCGGTGTGCGCTTCGCCGGCGCGACCCAGCAGGGCGACGTCGTCACGGTGTCGCTCGAGTCGGGCGGGACCATCGAGGCCGACCTGCTCCTCGTCGCGGTCGGGCGCGGCCCGGTCACCGAGGGCCTGGGCTACGAAGCCGCCGGCGTCACCGTCGACCGCGGCTTCGTGCCCACCGACGAGCGGCTGCGCACCAGCGCCGCGGGCGTCTACGCCGTCGGTGACATCGTGCCCGGCCTCCAGCTCGCACACCGCGGCTTCGCCCAGGGCATCTTCGTCGCCGAGGAGATCGCGGGACTCGCACCCGCCGCCATCGACGAGATGGGCATCCCCCGCGTCACGTACTGCGACCCCGAGATCGCGAGCGTCGGCCTCACCGAGGCCCAGGCCCGCGAGAAGCACGGTGACGTCGCGACGTACGAGTACAACCTCGGCGGCAACGGCAAGTCCCAGATCCTCGGCACCCAGGGCTTCGTCAAGCTCGTGCGGCAGGTCGACGGACCCGTCGTCGGCGTCCACATGATCGGCGCCCGGATGGGCGAGCAGATCGGCGAGGCACAGCTCATCGTCAACTGGGAGGCGCACCCGGAGGACGTCGCCGGTCTCATCCACGCGCACCCCACACAGAACGAGGCGCTCGGCGAGGCACACTTGGCCTTGGCGGGTAAGCCCCTGCACGCACACGCTTGAGCCAGAAACTGGGAAGAGGAGAAAACACGTCATGTCAGAACGCGTGACCATGCCGGCCCTGGGTGAGTCAGTCACCGAGGGGACCGTCACCCGCTGGCTGAAGAACGTCGGTGACCGCGTCGAGGTCGACGAGCCGCTGCTCGAGGTCTCGACCGACAAGGTCGACACCGAGATCCCCTCCCCCGTGGCGGGCACCCTCCAGGAGATCCTCGCCCAGGAGGACGACACCGTCCCCGTCGGCGCCGATCTCGCCGTCATCGGCGACGGCGAGGCTTCCGCGTCCGGTGGCGACGCCCCGGCCGCCGAGGAGGCCCCCGAGCCCGAGCAGGCCGCCCCGGCACCCGAGGCCCCGAGCACCGAGCAGGAGCCGCAGGCCGCGACCAGCGAGCCCGAGGCCGAGCAGGCCGAGGCGCCCCAGGCTGCTGCGTCGTCGTCCGGGGGTGGCGAGGGCCAGACCGTGACCATGCCGGCGCTCGGCGAGTCCGTGACCGAGGGCACCGTCACCCGCTGGCTCAAGTCCGAGGGCGACGAGGTCGCCGTCGACGAGCCGCTCCTCGAGGTCTCGACCGACAAGGTCGACACCGAGATCCCGTCGCCGGTCGCCGGCACCCTGACCAAGATCCTCGTCCAGGAGGACGACACCGTGCCGGTCGGTGCCGACCTCGCCGTCATCGGCGGTGGCGCGCCCGCCGCGCCCGCCGCGGCCGCCGAGCCCGCCAAGGCACCCGAGCCCGAGCCCGCGAAGGCACCGGAGCCGGAGCCCGCGCCGGAGAAGGCACCGGAGCCCGCCGCCGAGGCACCGAAGGCTCCGGCCCAGGAGCAGCCGGAGGAGGCGACGCAGGAGGCTGCCGGCAAGCCGGCCGACGCCGAGCGCGCCCCCGCCCAGCAGTCCCCCGAGGCCGCCGCACCGGCACCGTCCGCTGCCACGCCGTCGCGCGACGACGCCGCCGCCTACGTCACGCCGCTCGTGCGCAAGCTCGCGAACCAGCACGGTGTCGACCTCGGGTCGATCACCGGCACGGGCGTCGGCGGTCGCATCCGCAAGCAGGACGTGCTCGACGCCGCCGAGGCCGCGAAGGCCCCGGCTCCCGCCCCGGCAGCCCCGGCTGCTGCGCCCGCCGCCCCCGCGGCATCCGCTCCGTCGGGTGCCTCGTCCGCTGCGGCGGCGGTCTCGCCGAAGCGCGGCACACGCGAGAAGATGACGCGGCTGCGCAAGGTCATCGCGACCCGCATGGTCGAGTCGCTCCAGGTCTCGGCCCAGCTGACGACCGTCGTCGAGGTCGACCTCACGAAGGTGGCCCGCCTGCGCGCCAAGGTCAAGAGCGACTTCGAGGCCCGCGAGGGTACGAAGCTCAGCTTCCTGCCGTTCCTCGCCCTGGCCGCCACCGAGGCGCTCAAGGCGCACCCGATGGTCAACGCGAGCATCGACGGCGACGAGGTCGTCTACCACGGCAGCGAGAACCTCTCGATCGCCGTCGACACCGAGAAGGGCCTCATCGTCCCGGTCGTCAAGAACGCCGGTGACCTCAACATCGCCGGCCTCGCCCGGGCGATCGCCGACGTCGCCGCGCGCACGCGCAGCAACAAGATCACGCCCGACGACCTGGCCGGTGGCACCTTCACCATCACCAACACCGGCAGCCGCGGCGCGCTCTTCGACACGCCGATCATCAACCAGCCGCAGGTCGCCATCCTCGGCACCGGCGCGATCGTCAAGCGGCCCGTCGTCGTCACGGACGCCGACGGCGGCGAGACCATCGCGATCCGCTCGATGATGTACCTCGCGCTGTCCTACGACCACCGCATCGTCGACGGGGCCGACGCCGCTCGGTTCCTCGGCACGATGAAGGCCAGGCTCGAAGAGGGCCAGTTCGAGGCCTGAGGTCGCCTGCATGAGGAGCACCCCATGACGAAGCGCGTCGCCGTCACCGGCTCGTCCGGCCTGATCGGCGGCGCGCTTCGTCGTGCGCTCGCCGAACGCGGCGACGAGGTCGTGCGCCTCGTGCGCCACGCCACCTCCGCCGCGGACGAGGTCCAGTGGGACCCCAGCCGCGGCCGTATCGACGAGCGGGCGCTCGACGGGGTCGACGCGGTCGTCAACCTCGCCGGCGTCGGCATCGGCGACCGACGGTGGAACCCCGAGCACAAGCGCGAGGTCGAGCGCTCGCGCACGGACGCGACCGGCACGGTGGCCCAGGCCCTGGTCGCCCACCGCGACCGCACCGGCGAGGCCATCCGTCTCGTCAACGCGTCGGCCGTCGGCTACTACGGTGACCGGGGCGAGGAGCACCTGCCCGAGACGAGCGAGCCGGGACAGGACTTCCTCTCCGGCGTCGTCGTGCGGTGGGAGGGCGCAGCGCAGCCGGCGGTCGACGCGGGTCTCCCCGTCGCCTTCGTCCGCACCGGGCTCGTCATGGCTCCTGAGGGCGGCGCCTTCGAGCAGGTCGTCCTGCTCGGACGTCTCGGCCTCGGCGGCCCGATGGGATCGGGGCGCGAGTGGTGGCCGTGGATCACCCTCGTCGACGAGGTCCGCGCGATCCTGCACCTCGTCGACCATCCGGAGCTCGCCGGGCCGTTCAACCTCGTCGCGCCCGGGGTCGCCCGACAGGGTGAGATCGCGTCGGCCATCGGTTCGGCGCTGTCACGCCCGGCCTTCGTCCCCGCACCCCGCTTCGCCCTGCGCGCCGTCATCGGCGAGTTCGCCGACTACGTCGTCGCGAGCCAGCGGGTCGAGCCCGAGGCCCTGCTCGCCTCCGGCTTCACCTTCGAGCACCCCGACCTCGACGGGGCCGTCAGGTGGCTGGTGAAGCGCTGATCGCGCTGATCCGCCATCCCTCGGACCCGCGCATCAGCCGGAAGTCGAGCTGACGACCGGCGTCCGCCGGTCGCACGAGCCGTGCACCACCCCCGGTGACGACGACGTAGGCCGTCCAGTCGACCCGGGCGCGCACGACCGCCTCCGTCGGTGACCCCGTCACGAAGGCCGCGTCGGCGACCTCGAGCCGCAGCCCCTCCCAGCGCGCCCGGGCGCCGACGAGCCCCGAGACCAGGGCCCGGTCGCTCGACAGGCTCGGTGAGCCGGGCGCGTGGACCCGGGCCAGTGCCGTCGCGTCCCGCCCGACGAGGGCGGCCGACCGCCGGTCGCTCAGGGCCTGCATCAGGTCCTCCGGCCGCGCCGAGGGGCTCGCGGCGTCCCGCAGCACCCGGTCCGCCGCGCTGTCGCCCGGAGCCGGCGATGCCGTCGGAACCGCCGGTGTGGTCGGCGTCGACGAGGTCGAGGGTGGCGTCAGCGACGCGGGGTCCCGGGCCGCCCACGCCCACCCCGCGGCGGCCACCAGCGGCACCGCGACGAGCGCCGCCGTGACGGCCCGGCGAGGCCACCTTCGGGAGTCCTGCTCTGCGGGTGCCGGCTCGCGCCCGGCCTCGGCCCGGAGCCGGTGGGTCAGTGCTGACGCCTGGTCGGCCCCGACCACGACCTCGACCGGCTCGGCCGGGACCGCGTCGTAGAAGAGGCCGGCCAGCTCGGCCGCACGCGGACGTCGGGTCGGGTCGGGGTCGATGGCCGCCGCGACGACGGCGGCGAGCTCGGGACCGACGTGGCTGACGATGATCTCCTCGTCGAGCCGCACCATCGTGTCCGGCGCCCCGTTGCCGGTGAGGCAGAACCACGCGACGGCGCCGAGGGCGTACACGTCGGAGGACTCGTCCGGCGCCGCGCCGAGGAGCACCTCGGGAGCGATGTATCCGGTCGTGCCGTGCACTGCACCGGGCTCGCGACCGGGCACGCGCACGGCGCCGAGGTCGAGCAGGACGGGGCGTCCGTCGGAGGTCAGGGTGACGTTGGACGGGGAGATGTCGGCGTGCACCCCGCCCGCCGCGTGGAGGTGGGCGACGGCCTCGCAGACCGGAGTGAGGACGGTGACGACCTCGCCCGCGCGCAGGTGTCCGCGACTGCGCACCATCGCGGACAGCGGTGCCCCGGTGACGAGGTCGAAGACGAGGGCCTCGCGACCGTCGGCGAGCGGCACGACCGACCGGAGCGGCACGAGGTGGTCGTGCTGCACGGCCAGCAGCACCTGCTGCTCGGCGAGGGACTGCTGCCGGTCGAGCTCATCTCGGACGAGGTGCGGCACCTTGATCGCCACCCGACGCCCCGTCGCGTCGACCCCCGACCACACGACCGCCGACGAGCCCGTCCCGATGACGGCGTCGACACGGTGCCCCGGGACGTGGGGACGCTCCGGCGGCTGCTCCGGTCGCTTCTCTCGCTCGTGCTCGGTCACCCGACCATGCAAGCAGCGCCGCGCCGGGCCGCGGGCGCGTCGTCCACAGGGTCCCGACGAGGACTGCACCCGACGACGGACCGGGTCACCCGGAATACACCCGCGGTCGGTGTCGGGCCCACCCTCAGGGGGTCTGGCCGGGCGTCACGACGTCGACGACCCTGCAGTCCCGGGCGCTGATCCGTGCGGCGTCGACGACGGCGAGGACGTGCACCGCATCGCGCGGGTCGACCGGCATCGTCGCCTGCGGGTCCGACGAGACGAGGGCGGCCGCGACGGCCCGGTAGAAGTTCGCCTGGTCGGCGTCGGTCACGACGGGTCCCCGCTCACGCTCGTCACCGCGCACGATCCAGCCGATGGCGTCCCCGTCGTTCTCGAACTCGGTGAACGCGCTGACGTCGTCGACCTGGCGGCCGATGACGAAGGAGCCCGTCGAGCCGTTGACGCGGGCGCGAGGGCCGGGAGCCCCGTTGACCGAGCTCGACATGACGTGGCTGACGACACCCGAGGTGTGCCGGCACGCGAGGAAGGTGTCGTCGTCGGCGACCGTCGTGCGGGAGTCGACCTCGGCATAGACCGACTCGACCTCACCGTGCAGGAGCACCGCCTGGTCGACGAGGTGGGTCTGCAGGTCGAGGAGCAGACCGCCGCCCTCCGCGGCGGTGACCTGCTCGCGCCACCTCTGCTTGGGCACGGGACGCCAACGGTCCCAACGGTATTCGGCCCTCCAGATGTCACCGACGAGATCGTCGTCGCGCACGATGCGCAGCGCGGCCAGCTCGGGGTCGAAGCGCCGGTTGTTGAAGACCGTGAGGGGCACGCCGTGGTGGGCGGCGAGGTCGACGACGTCGAGGGCACGGCTCGCGTCCACGGCGAGCGGCTTGTCGACGACGAGCGGGATGCCCGCCTCGATGACGCGCTCGGCCTGCTCGGCGTGCACGCCGCTCGGTGACGCGAGGACGACGAGGTCGAGGCCGTCGATCCCGAGGAGCGTCTCGAGGTCGGGGACGACCTCGGCGCCCGGGAGGTCGGCCCGCACCTCGTCGGCACGGGTCGCGTTCGACGTCGACACTGCTGCCACCGTGAGCCCGGCCCGCCCGATGAGGGGTGCGTGGATGCCCCGACCGGCCGAGCCGTAGCCGACGAGTCCGACACGCAGCGGGGTGGACGGGGACGGCTCGGTGGCAGGCATTCCGGCATCGTATGCCGCCCGGCGTAGGGTGGCCGCATGCGCTTCGTCCACCTCGGTCTCGACCCCGACTTCGTCGACTACGAGCAGGCGTGGCAGGTCCAGCGCGACACCCACGCGAAGGTCGTCGCGGGCGAGGAGCCCGACACCGTCTACCTTCTCGAGCACCGCGCCGTCTACACCGCGGGCAAGCGCACCGAGCCGCAGGAGCGCCCCAACGACGGCACGCCCGTCATCGACGTCGACCGCGGCGGCAAGATCACCTGGCACGGTCCGGGCCAGATCACCGGCTACCCGATCGTCCGGCTCCCCGCGCCCATCGACGTCGTCGGCTACGTCCGGCACATCGAGGAGATGATGATCCGCGTCTGCGCCGACTTCGGCGTCGAGGCCGGCCGCGTCGAGGGCGAGAGCGGCACGTGGATCGCCGCCGACGACCGCGGCCCGCGCCGCAAGATCGGTGCCATCGGCATCCGGGTCAGCCGCCAGGTCGCCATGCACGGCTTCGCCCTCAACTGCAACCCCGACCTGTCCTGGGGCGAGGTCATCATCCCGTGCGGCATCGTCGGTGCCGGGGTCACGTCCCTGTCGTTCGAGCTCGGGCGCGACGTGCCGGTCACCGAGGTGCTCCCCCACGTCGAGAAGCACCTCGCCGACATCCTCCGGGCTCTCCGGCCGAACCGCCGCGCGCTCGCCTGACCCGTCCGGGCCGGACCGGCCCGTCCCGGCGTCTCCCGGCCCGTCCCGAGACCGTATGCCGTGTCGTGCCCGGCGGGTCCGCGCGCGGTCCGTCGGGCCCACCCCTAGGGTGTCGACCACCAACCGGTCGAACCAGGGGGATCGATGGATGTCGCCGTCCGCACCGTCAACCTACGCAAGACGTACCTGAGCCGAGGGTCGAGACGCGTCGCCGTCACCGGCCTGTCGATGGCCGTGCCCCTCGGAGGCGTGCACGGCTTCCTCGGGCCGAACGGCTCCGGCAAGACGACGACGATCCGGATGCTGCTCGGCCTCGTGCGCGCCGACTCCGGCATCGCCGAGGTCTTCGGCGAGGCGGTGCCCAAGCGGCTGCCGCACGTCGTCGACCGGGTCGGGGCGATCGTCGAGTCACCGAAGTTCTTCCCGGCGTTCACCGCCCGCCAGAACCTCACCCTGCTCGCGAGCGCGATCGGCAGCCCACGCCACCGCGTCGACGAGGTCCTCGACGCGACGCACCTCGGCGACCGCGGTCGCGACCGGTACGCCGGCTTCTCGCTCGGCATGAAGCAGCGCCTCGCCATCGCGGCGACGCTGCTCAAGGACCCCGACCTGCTCATCTTCGACGAGCCCACCAACGGACTCGACCCCGCCGGGATCCGCGAGGTGCGCGACACGATGCGGACGCTCGGCGAACAGGGCAAGACGGTGCTCGTCAGCTCGCACATCCTCGCCGAGGTCGAGCAGGTCGCCGACACGGTCTCGATCATCGGGCACGGGTCGCTGCTCGCCGAGGGGCGCGTCAGCGACATCCTCGGCGGCGCGGGCGCCGGCACCGCGCAGGTGCGGGTCGGAGTCGCCTCCCCGGACCGAGCCGCCGAGGTGCTGACCGCCGACGGCTTCACCCTGACCCGCGACGACGCCTACCTCGTCGTCGGGACCGACGACCCTTCTGCCGTCACCCGGGCGCTCGCCGGGCACGGCCTCTACGTCGCCGAGCTCGTGCCGGTGCGCCCGGACCTCGAGTCCGCCTTCCTCGCCCTCACCGCCGACGAGGGCCTCGGCACCGATGCCGACCGGGCTGCCGGTGGACGACGGAGCGGTGGTGCCGCATGAGCAGCACGCTCGTCTCCCCCGACTCCCGCCCCCGCGCCGACCGGCGGCCGAAGGGCACGTCGTTCGCCGGACTCGTCGGCGTCGAGCTGCGACGTCTGTGGTGGCGCCGCCTGACCAAGGTGGTCGTGGCCGCCGTCGTCGTCTTCATCGGCGCGACCGTCTACAACGCCTACAACGAGAGCTCGCCCGAGCGCATCGCCCAGCAGCTCGACAGCTACCGGATCATGCAGCAGGAGGCACCGCGCATGGTCGAGGAGTGCCACCAGCAGGAGGCCATCGAGCGCGACCGCAGCGGTGACCCGACGCTCGACTTCGGGTGCGACCAGCAGGGCCAGGCCCCGACGCTCGAGCAGATGGGCCTCGCGCTCCCCCTGGCCGACACGATCACGGAGGGCATCGCCAAGACCATCGCCCTGCTGCTCGCCTTCGTGGCCCTGCTCCTCGGAGCGAGCTTCGTCGGGGCCGAGTTCTCCACCGGCTCGATGGGCCTGTGGCTCACCTTCCAGCCCCGTCGACTGCGCGTCGCCGCCAGCAAGCTCACGGCGGCAGCTGCCGGCGGCGTCGCCATCGCCGTCCTGGGCCTGGTCCTGGCCAACCTCGGTGCCCGCATGGTCGCCGTCGTCAACCGACCCGGATCGGACCTCGAGCTGCCTCCAGCGCCGGCTCTCGAGGAGCCACTCGCAGTGCTCGGCCTGCGCATCGTCGCGCTGGCACTGGGCGCCGGAGTCGTCGGGGCGGCGCTCGGTCTGCTCCTGCGGCACACGGCCGCGATCATCGGGGCCGTGCTCGGCTTCGCCGTGGTCGTCGAGGGCATCGTCATGCAGGCGTTCCTGCAGGGTCGGCTCCAGCCGTGGTCGGTCCTGAAGAACATCGAGGCGTTCATCGACCGGGGCACCACGTACTTCGCTGATTCCTGCGGGCCCTCGTCGTGCGACTACACCGAGCGGACGCTCAGCTACACGCACGGCTGGGTCTTCCTGCTCGTCGTCGCCCTTGCGGTCGTGCTCGCGGGGGTCGCCGCCTTCCGGCGCCGCGACGTCACCTGACGCACGGGCGCGCCTGCCCCCGGACCCGGCCACCCGGCATACGCCCTCGTCGAGGGTGGTCCTGGACGGTCCGTGGGGAGGCGTAACCTGTGCGGAGCAGCAAATCCCGACCAAGGAGCCCGTGTGTCTGTCGTTCCCGACGGCCGTCGTCTGCTGCGCGTCGAGGCGCGCAACGCCGAGACCCCCATCGAGCGCAAGCCGTCCTGGATCAGGACCACCGCGAAGATGGGGCCCGAGTACACCGCCCTGCACTCGATGGTGAAGTCCGAGGGCCTGCACACGGTGTGCCAGGAAGCCGCCTGTCCCAACATCTTCGAGTGCTGGGAGGACAAGGAGGCCACCTTCCTCATCGGAGGTGACGTCTGCACCCGGCGCTGCGACTTCTGCGACATCGCGACGGGTCGCCCGACCACCCTCGACCTCGACGAGCCGCGACGCGTGGCCGAGTCGGTCGCTCAGATGGGCCTGCGCTACTCGACGGTGACCGGTGTCGCCCGCGACGACCAGCCCGACGGCGCCGCCGGCCTCTACGCCGAGACGATCCGCCAGATCCACCTGCTCAACCCCAACACCGGCGTCGAGATCCTCCCGCCCGACTTCGGCGCCAAGCCCGAGCTCGTCGGTCAGGTCTTCGACGCCCGGCCCGAGGTCTTCGCGCACAACCTCGAGACGGTGCCGCGCATCTTCAGGCGGATCCGTCCCGCCTTCACCTACGAGAAGTCGCTGGCCGTCCTGAGCATGGCGCGTGAGGCCGAGCTCGTCACGAAGAGCAACCTCATCCTCGGCATGGGCGAGACCGACACCGAGATCGAGGAGGCCATCCGCGACCTCCACGACGCGGGCTGCGACATCCTCACGATCACCCAGTACCTCCGGCCCTCGAAGCTGCACCACCCGATCGACCGGTGGGTCAAGCCCGAGGAGTTCGTCCACTGGTCGGACGTCGCCGAGGAGATGGGCTTCAAGGGCGTCATGGCGGGTCCGCTCGTGCGTTCGTCGTACCGCGCCGGGCGTCTCTGGGCCACCGCGATGCGCAAGTGGGGACGCGAGATCCCCGCTCACCTGTCGCACCTGGCCGAGGCCGCCGGCTCCCCCGCCCGCCAGGAGGCGGCGTCGTTGGTGGCCCGCGCCCAGAGCGCCGTATCCTGAGCACCATGGCACGCAACAAGGACGGCGACGCGAGCAGCGCGCCCCAGGAGAAGAAGCAGGGACGACTGTCCCAGATCCGTGACGTCTACCGGGTCTCCAAGCAGGCTGACCCGCTCATCGGCTGGTTCATGCTGCTGTCGTTCCTCGTCGTCTTCGGGGTGCTGCTCGTCATCGGCTTCCTCGTCAAGCTGCCGTGGATCTTCGGCATCTTCGGGGTGCTCTTCGGCGTCCTCGCCGCGACGATCATCATGAGCCGCCGGGCCGAGCGGGCCGCCTACAGCCAGATCGAAGGCCAGGCCGGTGCCGCCGGCGCGGCGCTCACCTCGATCCGTCGCGGTTGGTACACCGACCGCGAGCCCGTCGCCGCCGACGTGGCGCGTCCCGGCGACATCAACTCCGCCGCCATGGTCTACCGCGCGCTGGGCCGCCCCGGCGTCGTCCTCGTCGGCGAGGGCCCCACGAGCCGCGTCCAGAAGCTGCTCGCCACCGAGAAGAAGCGCGTCGAGCGGGTCGCCCCCGGTGTCCCCGTCACGACGATGCGCGTCGGCTCGGGCGAGAACGAGGTGCCGCTGCCCAAGCTCGCGAGCAAGGTCCAGCGCCTCAAGCCGCAGATCACCAAGGACGAGATGGCGCTCGTCAACAAGCGCCTCAAGGCCCTCGGTGGCCTGCGCGCTCCGCTCCCGCCCGGCGTCGACCCCATGCGCGCCCGCATGGACCGGAAGGCCCTGCGCGGCAAGTGATCCCGGCCGCCACGGCGGCATGACCCAGCAGTATGCGGAAGGGACCCGCCCCTTCCGCATACTCGGTCGTCTCGAGTCGCGTCCTCGCGTCAGCGGGTTCGGACGATGACGGTGTTGGGCACCTTGTCGTGCAGTCCCCGGCCGTCGCGGTCCCAGACCACGGCGGGCAGGAAGAGGCACAGCAGGACGGTGCGGGCGATCGCCTGGAGCGGCAGGACGCGGTCGCCGACCAGCGAGCGCACCTGCAGGCCCATGATCCGGTGACCGATCGTGAAGCCCACTGTGCCGACCAGCACGAGGTGCATGACGCCGAACACGGCGAGGACGACGAACCCCTGGGCGCCGGACGCCGGCGGCTGCGAGAACGGCAGCGGCACGCCGAAGAGGCCCCGGGCGATCAAGGCGGCGATGGTCCAGTCGACGAGCACGCCCGCGAACCGGATGCCGAAGCCGGCCACCGAGCCGGGTCCGCTCGGCGGCAGGCCGAGGTCGCGACCCCGGTACTGCCCCTCGGCGTTCGTACGCGCGCGCGGGCCCTCGAGCCACGAGCCGAAATCCTTGCGGTCCACCACGGGTCCAGCGTAACGAGACGCGGCTCGGGCTCTTTGCCCGGGCCTGTCCATCCGTAACACCCGTGAAACATGAGGGTCATTGCCGAGAAATCGGCAGTCGATAGTGTCGACACCGACAGCACGAGGCCGTCTCTCGATCCCTGCCGCTCCGCGGAGCCCAGGACCGGGCGACGACCTCGCCCCACATCAGGAGGTTGGATGTTCAGCTCAGCTGACGAGGTCCTCACGTTCATCAAGGACGAGGACGTCAAGTTCGTCGACATTCGGTTCTGCGATCTGCCCGGTGTCATGCAGCACTTCAACGTGCCGGCTGAGTCGGTCGACGAGGACTTCTTCACCGTTGGTCAGATGTTCGACGGGTCCTCGATCCGCGGCTTCCAGGCGATCCACGAGTCAGACATGAAGCTCGTGCCCGACCCCGCCACGGCCTTCATCGACCCGTACCGCGCCGAGAAGACGCTGGTCATGAACTTCTCGATCCTCGACCCCTTCACGGACGAGCGCTACAGCCGCGACCCGCGCAACATCGCGAGCAAGGCCGAGGAGTACCTCAAGTCCACCGGCATCGCCGACACCGCCTACTTCGGTGCCGAGGCCGAGTTCTACATCTTCGACGACGTCCGCTTCGAGACCAAGCAGAACGCGTCGTACTACTACCTCGACTCCATCGAGGCCGCGTGGAACACCGGTCGTGTCGAGGAGGGCGGCAACAAGGGCTACAAGACCCGCTACAAGGGTGGCTACTTCCCCGTCTCCCCCGTCGACCACTTCGCCGACTTCCGCGACAAGATCTGCCTCGACCTCAAGGAGGTCGGTCTCAACGTCGAGCGCAGCCACCACGAGGTCGGCACCGCGGGCCAGATGGAGATCAACTACCGCTTCAACACGCTGCTCCACTCCGGCGACGACCTCATGAAGTTCAAGTACGTCGTCAAGAACTCCGCGTGGAAGCAGGGCCACACCGCGACCTTCATGCCGAAGCCGCTCTTCGGTGACAACGGCTCTGGCATGCACACGCACCAGTCGCTCTGGAAGGACGGCGAGCCCCTCTTCTACGACGAGCGTGGCTACGGCGGTCTGTCCGACCTCGCGCGCTGGTACATCGGCGGCCTGCTCAAGCACGCCCCGTCACTGCTCGCCTTCACGAACCCGACGGTGAACTCCTACCACCGCCTGGTCCCCGGCTACGAGGCCCCGGTCAACCTCGTCTACTCCGCCCGCAACCGCTCGGCGTGTGTCCGCATCCCGATCACAGGCACGTCGCCGAAGGCCAAGCGCATCGAGTTCCGCGTTCCCGACCCGTCGGCGAACCCGTACCTCTGCTTCGCCGCCCAGCTCATGGCCGGTCTCGACGGCATCAAGAACCGCATCGAGCCGCCGGAGCCGGTCGACAAGGACCTCTACGAGCTGCCGCCCGAGGAGCACGCCGCGATCCAGCAGGTGCCCGGCTCGCTCCCCGAGGTGCTCGACGCGCTCGAGGCCGACCACGACTACCTCCTCGAGGGCGACGTGTTCACGCAGGACCTCATCGAGGCCTGGGTCGAGTACAAGCGCAAGAACGAGGTGGACCCGATCCGCTTCCGTCCGCACCCGCACGAGTTCGAGATGTACTTCGACATCTGATTTACCTCACACGTCCGACGTGTGTGGAGAGGCCTTCGTGGTGCCCGACGTGGCAGTCGCGGAGGCCTCTCCGCGTGTCGTGGGACGGGCCTCCGATCCCGCCACGGTGCCCGAGTCCTCCGGTGGTGGTGGCCGACTCGAGGCTCATCAAGGCTCATCAAGGCTCATCAAGGCTCATCAAGGCTCAGCTGGGCGCCGACGCCCAGCAAGCCCATAGGATCGCGCTTGAACGTGCTGATGCGACAGCACAGGCTGGGCTCACGTCCCCTACGACTGCTTCGACGGGGCCAGCCCGGCCGCACCTGCATCGAGAGGACGCCATGGTCGGGGGCTTCGGCAGGACAACGGTGCCTCGCCCCCTCCCCCGCCCGTCGATGCCAGCAAGGCAGCTCGTCTCCGCGATGTGGGTACTGGTCTCTCTCGTCACCATCTCGCTCTTCGTCGTTCGCTTCCGCGCCGTGGACCTCACCGTCGTCGGGACGGATCTGGGCTACTTTCTTGACGCGGCACGGGACTCCGTTTCTGGGGGCAGCGTCTATGAAGGCCCCTTCTACGTCTACTCGCCTCTCGTCGCGTGGTTCCTCCGCCCTCTCGCATGGTCTCCGGACGCCTTCGCCTGGTGGACTGTCCTGGGCATCGCCGCATGTCTCGTTGCCGTGGCAGCGACCGTCTGGGCGCTGGCTCCGACTCTGTCGCCGTGGGAGCGTCCGCTGGTGGCGCTGGTCGGCGTCCTGACTGCCCTCGGGGACTCGGGCCTCGGGGTCGAGCTCGCTCTCGGTCAGACGGACACGATTGTCCTCGCCGTGACGGCTGTCGCATTGCTCCTCTACCGACGCGGACGACCGGGACTGTCCGGAGCCGTGTTGGCGTTGGCGGCGCTCGTCAAGACCTGGCCCGTGGTCTTCGTGATGTGGCTCCTGCGTGCCGGCGCCAGATCCCGAGCCAGATCGCTGCTTGGCTACCTCGGGCTGCTCACCGGTTGTGCCCTGCTGGTGGCGCTCGTCACCGGCCCCGGTGAGGTCGTGCGGTGGATCGAGCGCACCCACGCCATGAGCGACCAGAAGTTCATCGTCTGGTCCGCGTGGGGCGTGGGGACTGAACTGTTCACCGACCGGGGCAACTTCATCCCGATCGTCGTGTCGACAGACCTCGCGCGAGCGACCGACGTCGCGCTCGCCGCGCTCGTGATTGCTGCCCTCGTGCTCGTCCTCCGCAGACCTGCTGAGTCCGCGCTCTCCCTCTGGCACATCGTGATGGGTGCGGTGCTCCTGCTCCCGGTTTCGCACGACCAGTACCGAGTCCTCTTCCTGCCGTTGATCTGGGTGTGGTTCGCGTCCGCCTTGCGGACCAGGGGAAACGTTCCAGCAGTCGCAGCGTTCTTGGTGATGATGCTGCGCTGGGCGATGCCGTGGCTGCTCGCCCCGCTCGGTGTCGACGACCGTTGGAAGTTCCTCGCGATCATGCTGACCGACATCACCGCTCTGTGCGTATCGGTCGTGGTCGCAGCCTGGTTCATGCCTCGCGGCGGTCCTGCTGCGCAGGTGGCAAAACACGCGAAGAACGAACGTCCGGACGCCTGACGGCGAGGGCGACGTCTTCACGAGGACCTCATCGAGGCCTGGGTCGAGCACAAGCGCAAGAACGAGGTGGACCCGATGCGCTTCCGCCCGCACGAGCTCGAGATGTACGTCGACATCTGAGTCGTCACGGCAGCACGGCCGATCCCCCTGGGAGAGCCACTCTCGGAACGCGGGTCCTTACGGGGACCCGCGTTTCGCCTATCCGGTGCTCAGCCGCCCGCCTCACCGGCGTCGACGCTCCCCGGCTCGTGACCCAGGGCGCACAGGGACAGCAGGGTGACGTCGAGGTCGCCCAGTCGGGCCAGGACGGCGTGCAGCCGGGAGTGGTCGACGACAGGACCGCAGAGGGTCGTCGTACCGTCGTCGTGGCGGGTGATCGTCAGGCCGCCGAGCCACGCCGACCAATGGCCGTCGAGGTGCCCCTCGACCCGGATCTCGTAGACGACGGTCCGGTCGGTCACGACGACAGACCCGTGGCCGCGACGGAGGGGCGTCGGCCCCGCCGGGCGGTCGGGGCGGGCGCCGAGCGGCGGATGACCCACTCGGCCACGGCGAGGTTGATGACCCATCCGGCGGCCTTGGCGAGGTCGCCCCTCACCCCACCGGTGCCGAACAGGGCGCCGCCGATGCCCTCGGTGAACATCTGCGTCCCGGCGGCGAGCGCGATGGCGTATGCGCGGATCATCCAGGCCCGGTGATGCGGCACGTCGCCGCGGCGGATGGCCGTGATCCCGAGGACCAGGCACGCGACCATGGCCGACCCGAAGGCCAGCCTGAGGACGTACAGCAGGGCGCCCGTGCCCGGCTTCGCGGCATACAGCAGGGTCATCCACAACGCCGACCCGGCCACGAGCACGCCCACGCCGCTGACGACGCGACCGGCGCGGCGGTGCCAGGCGGGGTGCCGGCGCCGGAGGCCGGGCACGAGCTGGAGGGCCCCGACGACGGCGTAGACGGCGGCCCCCACGATGTGGAGGACGAGCGGGGCCGGCGCGTCGGCGAAGCGGCGGTCCGCCGGCACGACCTGGGCGACGCCGCCGAGCTGGGCCAGCCGCAGGGCGCCGGCCGCGAGCGGGACGGCCGACAGGGCGATCATCGCCACCGGACCGCCCCAGCCGGCGGACCTCGCCCGCCGGCCGGGCCGGCGCCGGGCGATCCGGCGCCGGCCCACCACGTCGTCGGTCATCGGACGGCGCTGGCAACGGCGGGCACGGCTGCGTCGGACGAGCTCGCGTCGGCAGACGTGGTGGCGGTGGATGTCTGGGTCGCGTTGCGCCACAAGGAGACTCCGAGGCCGATGAGGGCGACCCCGGTCGGGACGGCCATCGGCCGCTCGAACGAGTGGGGCAGGACGGACAGCAGCACGGTGGCGCCGCAGCCGACGGCGAGCAGGGCGGCCGCCCAGCGAGCCAGGACCCGTGCCCGGAACAGGGCGACGCCGAGGGTGACCCCTCCGCCGACGTACGCGACGGCCGAGACGAGGAACACGCCCTGCATGAGCCCGATGTCGCCGACGGGGTGCCCTCCGCTCGCGGCGACGAGCACATCGTCGACGTAGCGGGGCGCCGTGTCCGCCAGGGTCGGCAGGACGTATGCCGCCACGAACGCGACGCTGCCCATGACGAGGAAGCCGACCGCTGAGAGGACCCAGCCGACGAGGCCGAGCCAGCCCGTCTGCCGCACCTGGCGCAGGTACATCCCGGTGACGCCGCCGAGCGCGAGGGCGCTGAGGACCACCTTCGCGGTGTTGCGCAGGACCCACTCGGTGCTCCCGACGGAGGACACGTCCATGGCTGGGTGGTTGACCTGGACCCCGATGAAGAGGAGTCCGGCGACCGCGGCGGCACCGCCGGCGGCACGGGTGAGGCTGGTGGTCGTGATGGTCATGTCGGGCTCCCGGTGACTGGGGCCGGACGGCGTGTCCGGCGATGTCCACGACGCTAGGGACGCCCAGGGTGAGCCCACATCACCTGATCGGGTGACCGAGGTGGTGACCTAGAGCAGGCCGGACGCGTGCGCCCGGGAGACCGCCGCTCGGCGCGTGGAGACGTCGAGCTTGGTGAAGATGTGCTTGGTGTGCGTGCGCAGCGTGTTGACCGAGACGAACAGTCGCGCCGCGATCTCGGGGCCGCTGAGATCGGTGGCGAGCAGGCGCAGCACCTCGAGCTCGCGGCTGCTGAGCCCCGACTGGAGCCCCGACTGGAGGCCCGGATGGAGGCCCGGTCGGAGGCCCGAGTCCGGCTCCGCGGGAGCATCCGTGTCACTGTCGGCCGCCGACGCGGCCAGGTGGACCAGGTCGAGCAGCGCCGGCGACGCATCGACCCCAGCAGCCCGGGTGGACCGGAGCAGCTCCTGCAGCGCCGGGCCTTCGTCGAGGAAGAGCCGGACGTAGCCGGCAGGGACACCACGACTCACGGCGCGGTCGAGGTCCGCCACGGCGCGGTCGAGGTCACCGGACACGTGGTGGGCGAGCGCACGGACGAGCAGCGCCTCGACGACCGTGCCGTCGCGTCGTGCCAGCTCGCCCGCGGCGAGCACGCGCGTCGCCACATCGACAGCACTCCCGCCCGCACCCCGCCTCGGGTCGGGTTCGCCGGCCGAGCCCGAGCTCGGCTGGGCGGCGCGGGTCTGCGCAACGAGCAGTCGGGCGAGCGTGAGCTGGTCGAACTCCGCGAGGTAGGAGGGCTCGTCCATGCGGGTGACGCCGCAGGCACGGACCCAGCTCTCGGCCTCCGGCAGTCGGCCCTGGGCGACCCGGAGCCGCGCGATCTCGGCGGCGATGGGACGCACGTCGGGGAAGAAGCCGGCCACGTAGAGCGGTTCGGCCTGCTGCAGCATCGCCACCGCGCCGTCGAGGTCCCCGCGCGCCCGGAGCAGACCGGCCATCGTCGTGAACCACCGGTGCCGGTTCTCGGGCAGGGATGCCCTCTCGCCGAGGTCACGCGCGACCTCGAGGTGGTGCTGCGCCGCGTCGAGCTCACCGTGCTCGCGAAGCACCTCGGCCAGGCCGACGTGCACGTCACCCACCGTCGCCGGCAGCCGACCGAGGTGTCGCGCCGCGGTCTCGAGCGCGTCCTCGTAGAGCCGACGCGCCTCGTCAGGACGACCTCTCGCCACCCACATGGCGCCGAGCACGACGACGGCGCCGAGCTCGTCGGCCAGCGCTCCAGCCGCAGCGAGGCTGCGCCGCGCCTCGCTGAAGGTGTCGACGGCGGTGACGAGGTCGCCGGCCGCCCACGCCGCAAGGCCGAGGAAGCCGAAGGCTCCGGCTCGGGCGAGGTGGTCGCGATCCCCCGCCAGCTCGAGAGCCCGCCGCGCGTGCGCGACCGTGCCCGCGACGTCGCCGCGGGCCTGGGCGACCGAGGCCCGGTAGATCTCGATCGTCGCCGGTACGCTCCTGCGCTCCTCGTCGCGGGCCCGCTCGGCCTCGGCGAGGGCTGAGGCCGGGATCGGATCCCGCCCGTGACCACCGGTCTGGTCGGCTTGGCCGGCCTCGGCAGCATCGAGCCAGGCCTCGACGCCGTCGAGGTCACCGACGGACAGCCGCGACCACGCCCGTGCGGTCGCGAGCAGGGGTCGACGACCGACGACGTCGTCGGGCAGCGCCGTGAGCCACTGCAGCAGGGTCCGGTCCTGGCGGCGCCGGCGCAGGTCCGGCAGCGCCAGCTCCAGCAGCTCCGCGGCCTGCTCGGCGTCGCCGCCTGCGATCGCGTGCCGGATGGCGTCGGCCACGAGCCCCTGGCCGGCGTACCACGTGCTGGCCGTCCGGTGCTGCCCTGCGGTCTCGCCGGGTCGCTCGGTGACGAGGCCAGCACGCAGGGTGTCGGCGAACAGGTGGTGGTAGCGGTACCACTGCCGGTGGTCGTCGAGCGGCACGACGAAGACGTTCCCGCGTTCGAGCAGCTCGAGCGAGCGCTGGCCGTCCTCACGCCCCGTCAGCGCATCACACAACGGCGCGGTGAGGGCGTCGAGGACTGCCGTGTCGAGCAGGAAGGAACGCAGGTCGTCGGGCAGGCCGGCCAGCACCTCCTCGACGAGGTAGTCGAGGACCAGCCGGTGGCTGCCGCTGAAGGCGTCGACGAAGGCGTCGATGTCGTCGGGGTCGGTGCGTCCCCGGGCCGAGAGGGCCGCGAGCTGCAGGCCGGCTGCCCATCCCTCGGTCCGCGCCTCGAGCAGGGTGACGTGCCGTCGCTCGAGGTCGAGCCCCATGACGTCATGGAAGAAGTCCTGGGCCTCGTCGGGCGTGAAGCGGAGGTCAGCCGCACGCAGCTCGAGGACCTCGCCGCGGGCGCGCAGCCGCGACAGCCGCAGTGGAGGGTCGGCGCGCGTGGTGATGGCCAGGGTGGCCCGGTGCGGCAGCCGGTCGACGAGCGACGTCACCAGAGCGTGCACGTCCGGGTCGGTGATGACGTGGTAGTCGTCGAGCACGATCACGGTCCGGGCGGTGTCGGACAGGGCGGCGACGATCTCGAGCAGCGGCTCGTCGTCCGTCCCGGGAGGGCCCGGATCCTCCGGCGCCGACGGTGTGGAGGTCACGTCTCCGGACGACGCGGCATCGAGAGCCGCGCCGAGGTGGGCCAGGAACCGGAACGGGTCGTCGTCGCCGCCGTCGAGGGAGAGCCAGGCGACCCTCCCGGCGAAGCCACCCCCAGACCCGTCCGGACCATCGGCGTCCTGCTGGGCGAGCCACTGGGCCATGAGGGTGGTCTTGCCGAATCCGGCTGGGGCACATACGAGCACGAGCCTGGGGAGTGATGCCCCGGGCATGTCGAGCTGGTCGGTCAGGCGTCGGCGCGGAACGAGGGGCCGACGGGCCCTCGGGACGTGCAGCTTCGTGCCCAGCACCGGCATGTCACCACCCTAGGCGCGCGGGCCGGGCGACACGGAGCCCGCGCCGGGCGTACGCGTCGCGGTCTGACCCTGGACAGGGTGTCGTCTCGGGCGGCCCTCACGGGTACGACCCAGTACATGACCGACGACTCTCCCGACCTCGAGCGCTTCGTCCGCGCCCAGGATGCGGGCGGCACCTACGCCAGCGCCCTGACCGAGCTGCGGGCCGGCACCAAACGCGGTCACTGGATGTGGTTCGTCCTTCCCCAGGTCAGCGGGCTCGGCAGGAGCGAGACCGCCCGGACGTATGCCGTGTCGGGTCTTCGCGAGGCGCGCGCCTACCTGCGCCACCCGATCCTCGGACCTCGGCTGCGCGAGTGCGCGGACGCGCTCGATGCCCTCGACACCGACGACCCCGTGCGCGTGCTGGGTCCTGTCGACGCGACGAAGCTGCGCTCGTCGATGACCCTCTTCGAGCTGGCGGCCCGCGACCCGGAGGACGCCGCGCCCTTCGCTCGCGTGCTCGATCACTTCTTCGAAGGCCGCCGCGACGACGCGACGACGGGGATCCTCGGCTCGTGAACGACGACCACGTCGAGGCCCGCGTCGCCACGCACGAGACCGGCCGTGAGCCGGCACCCGGGGCCAGTGGGCGCGCACCCGCCGCCGAGCCCGACCCGCGGCGCTGGAAGGCCCTGTGGGTGTGCCTCGTGGCCGGCTTCATGACCCTCCTCGACGTCAGCATCGTCAACGTCGCCCTCCCCTCGATCCAGACCGGGGTGCACGCCACGCCCAGCGACCTGCAGTGGGTCGTCTCGGGCTACGCCCTCGCGTTCGGCCTGACGCTCGTCCCCGCAGGACGCCTCGGTGACGTCCTCGGCCGGCGCACCGTGTTCGTCGTCGGCGTCGTCCTCTTCGGGCTCGCGAGCCTCGCCTGCGGGATCGCCCCGAACAGCACCCTGCTCATCGTCGCCAGGCTGGTCCAGGGTGCTGCCGGCGGCATCCTCAACCCTCAGGTCTCGGGCCTGATCCAGCAGCTGTTCCGCGGCGACGAGCGTGGCCGGGCGTTCGGCCTGCTCGGCGCGACCATCGGCATCTCGACGGCCGTGGGTCCCGTCGTCGGCGGGGTCATCCTCGACGGTCTGGGCGAGCAGAGCGGCTGGCGGTGGATCTTCTTCGTCAACCTGCCGATCGCCGTGGCAGCGGTGGTGCTCGCCATGCGCTGGCTGCCCGATCCCCCGCCTCGCGATCCCCAGCGGCATGTCGACGCCGACCCGGTCGGCGTCGTGCTGCTCGGCGCCGGCGTGCTCGGCGTCCTGCTGCCCGTCGTCGAGACGGGGCGTGGCGGCGCGGGCGTCCCGTGGTGGGTGGCCCTCGTCGGAGCGGCCCTCCTCGTCGCCTTCCTCTGGTGGGAGCGCACGTACACCCGGCGCGGCCGGAGCCCTCTCGTCGACCTGGCCCTCTTCCACGTGCCCGGCTACGCCTCTGGTGCAGCGGTCGGCACCATCTACTTCGGTGGCTTCACCGGCATCTTCTTCGTGCTGACGATCTTCTTCCAGCAGCAGCTGGGTTACTCGCCCCTGCTCGCGGGGCTGGCCGTCACCCCCTTCGCCGCCGGGTCGGCCGTGACGTCCGCGATCGGCGGGCGCCTCGTCAGCCGCTTCGGGCGCTCGCTCGTGACCGTTGGGCTCACCGTGGTGCTCGTGGGTCTCGTCGCGGTGGACGTCGTCACCAGCGCAGTCCACGACACCTCGCTCGGCTGGTGGCTCGCCGGCCCCCTGCTCGTCGCGGGCCTCGGCAGCGGTCTGGTCATCTCCCCCAACATCACGCTCACGGTCGACCGGGTCCCGGTCGAGCGAGCCGGCACCGCAGGAGGGCTCCTCCAGACCGGCCAGCGCATCGGCACCGCAGCCGGGATCGCCCTCATCGGGGCCGTCTTCTACGCGGACGCCGCTGCAGGCGGCGCGCTCGACGCGTCGACCGCCCTCCGCGTCGCTGCCGCTCTCGTCGCAGTGGCGCTGCTCGCCAGCGCCCTCGACCTGCGTGGGCGCCGGCGACGCGCACGCACGGAGACCCACACCGGACGATAGAACCCGCCCTCGGTCTCCGGCCCCGTCCGACCCGCGCCGGCGACCTCGACCGGCGTTCTTTATCGCAAGACGGGCGTACGTCTCGTGATCGACACGGCGTGTCGCGTCAGCGACTTTTCGCGTTGACTCGGTAGTAATCGGACAAATGGGTTAAATTGTCACACCCGCGTTCGCAGGTTCCCTGACGGCCTCTCTCCACGCGCACGGGATCACAACCCCACACCCCTCGCGCCCTGCCACCCTGCCTCGGCCCGGGTGGATCCCACCGATCCCCGTCTCGGAGACCCACCATGAAACACCCCGTCCTTCCTCGACGCCCGCGAGCGCTCGGTCTGCTCATGGCAGCCGTCGCGTCGCTCGCCATCGTGTCCACCGTGGCCCCGTCGGCCACGGCCGGCGGCGGCGCCGTCGCGGTGCCCCCGACCCCGACCGGCCTCCCGGTCGCGATCGAGGGCCTGTCGCCCTATGTCCCCCCGACCGGCTGCGACCTGCGCACCCGGACCGGCTCCGCGAAGCTCGCCAAGCTGATCCAGGCGACCTACGGCAACACGTACGGCCTCTCGCGCACCTGCACGTCGGCGACGACGCCCTCCTCGGAACACTTCGACGGACGCGCCATCGACACCTTCTTCAACGTGCGCAACGCCACCGAGCGCGCCGAGGCCAGTGCCGTGCTGACGTGGCTGCTCGCCTACGACAAGTCCGGCAACCGCTACGCCAACGCGCGACGCCTGGGCGTCATGTACATCATCTGGAACGACAAGATGTGGAGCTCGTACCGCCCGGCGGAGGGATGGCGCCCGTACAGCACCTGCGCCGACACGCCCTCCTCGGCGTACGACACCGCCTGTCACCGCAACCACATCCACCTCAGCCTCTCGTGGGAGGGCGCGAACGGTCGGACCTCCTTCTGGACCAAGACGGTCGCCCCGGTCGACTGGGGCCCCTGCCGCCCTGCCGACCTCAACTGGTCGGAGGGGCAGGCAGCCCCCAACCCGAAGCGCTGCACCAGCTACCCCGTCGTCAAGGCTCCGGTCGGAGCGAGCACCCTGCTCAGACAGCTCGTCCCGCGCTCGGGCATGGTCCTGCGTCCCGGCATGTCGGGACCTGCCGTGACCACGCTGCAGAACGCCATCGGCGTGTCACCGGCGACCGGCACCTTCGCCTCCGTGACGACGAGCCGCCTCAAGACGTGGCAGACCACGCACGGACTCGGGGCCACGGGCATCGCCTACCCGTCGACGTGGCGGGCCCTGCTCGCCGCCAACGGCATGCGCTGACGCGATGGCCCGCGTTTGCGGGCAGCTCGCCGGACCCGCTCCGGTGCCGACGTCCTCCCGCGTCGCTCAGGCGGCGCGGGAGGACGTCGTCGCGTAGGCGGAGTCGACGGCCGAGCGGACCCGGCTGTGGGGCCACGTCGCGGCGATGAGGGAGACGAGGGCCAGACACACGCCGGCACAGATGGTGACGGCGAGGTAGGCGCTCGAGTGCTGGCCGACCCAGCCGGCCGCGAGGTAGGACAGGCCCGCGGCCGCGATCGAGACCGACCCGGCCAGGCTGAAGATGCGACCCCGCAGGGCCGGCTCGGTCACGAGGGCGAACGTCGCCTGCAGGGGCACCATGAAGGCCTGCATCATCCCGGACACGAAGAACAGCGCCGCGACGAGCCAGATCGGTGGCTCGACGGCGATCAGCAGGAGCGGGATCGGCATCGCGAGGGCCAGCGGCACGATGGACCGGTTCTGCTGGTGCACGTCGCGCCGCCCGATGAGGATGATGCCGACGACGGCCCCCACGATCGGGGAGGCCATCAGCACACCGCCCCAGCCGTTCTGGCCGGCGATCGGCAGGGCCAGCGCCTCGGGCGCGACGATGCCGAGGCACGCGACGGCGCTCAGCGTCACGAGTCGTGCGAGGACCGGGTGCCTGGCCAGGTCGCCCGCGGCGGTCGTCAGGTCGCGCGTGAAGCCACGCAGACCACGGCCCCGCTCGCCCGACACGGGCCGCAGCTCGACGACGAAGAGGGTCACCAGTGCCGCGACGACGAACGTCAGCAGGTCGAAGAGCAGCCCTGTCTCGGGACCGACCAGCACGATGAGCCCGCCGCCGACGGCCAGGCCGATCGCCTGGTTGAACTGCTCGGACATCGCCCCCAACCCCACGGCCCGCGCGTAGAGATGGCGGTCGTCGAAGAGGTCGGTCACGAGCACCATGTACGAGGCGGTCGACGCCCCGCCGATGAGCTCGAGCCCGAACAGCACGAGGAACATGAGCCAGAGGCTCGACCCCTGGAGGACGAGCCACATGAGGCCCAGCACGCAGGCGGCCCGCAGCAGGTGCGACCAGATGAGGACCCACTTGTAGGGGAACCGGTCGACGACCGGTCCGATGAGGCTGCGCCCGAAGAAGGTGGGCACGAGGCTGACGGCGAGCGTCGTGGCGGTCGCGAGCGGTGACCGGGTGCGCTCGTAGACGACGGCAGCGATGGTGACGCGCGCGATGTAGTCGCCCCACATCGACAGGGCGTTGGCCAGGAACACCGGCAGGTACCGCGGAACGCGGAGGACGGCGGCGTACGTCGGCGCGCTCTCGCCCTGCCCCTGGCTCGGATTCACGTGACGACGCTACCCCGAGGTGGGGTGTCGTAAAAGTTGAAATCAGTGGCGTGCCTGGAGCGTCGCGCGACGCGGCGCCACAGCTCGGCCAGCGCCGCTCCCTCGCCCGCGGACCGACCCATGATCCGGCCGATCCCGTCGAGGTCACGCAGGTCCGACGGGACGCTGTCGATGGGTCTCCCCCGCCACAGGACGCCCGCGTTGCGCATCAGCGCACCGAGACGCCAGGCCTCGCGCAGCGCCTTGACGTCGTCGGTCGCGACGAGCCCCTCGGACTCGAGCGCCGCCAGCCCCGCCATGGTGCCAGTGACCCGCAGCGCCGGGTGCGCGTGGGCGTGTTCGAGCTGGTGCAGCTGGACGACCCACTCGACGTCGGTGAGTCCACCACGGCCCAGCTTGATGTGGGTGCGCGGGTCGGCTCCGCGCGGGAGGCGTTCGCTCTCGACCCTCGCCTTGAGGGTCCGGATGTCACGCACCTGGCTGTCGCTGATGCCGCCCTCGGGCCAGCGCAGCGGGTCGATGAGCTCGAGGAAGGCGTCGGCGAGGGCCGACGGGCCGGCGATCGGGGTGGCCCGCAGCAGCGCCTGGAACTCCCACGTGAGCGCCCAGCGCTCGTAGTACGTGCGGAACGAGTCGACGCTGCGCACGAGCGGTCCGCCCTTGCCCTCGGGGCGCAGGTCGGCGTCGAGCCCGAGGCCCGGGTCGGGACCCGAGCCGGAGAGGAGCTTGCGCAGCTCCTGCACGACCATCGTCGCGCGAGCCTGGACCTCCTTCTCCGACGACCCAGGGTGCGGCTGGTGCACGAACATGACGTCGGCGTCGCTGGCGTAGCCGAGCTCCCGCCCACCGAGACTGCCCATCGCCACGACGAGGATGTCGCCGCCGACGGGCTCACCCTCGCGCCGCTCGACCTCACGGATGGCCGCCTCGAGGGCGACCTGGATCGTCGAACCGCTGAGGTCGGTCAGGGCCGCCCCGACCCCGGGAAGGTCGATGACGCCGACGAGGTCACCCATGACGATGCGGAGCAGCTCGTGGCGGCGGATGGCGCGCACCGCGGCCACCGCGTCGGCGGCCGAGTCGCGCCGTCCGGCCGCGGACTGCATCGTCGCCGTGATCGCCTCGCGCGTGCGCGGCGTCAGGCCGTTGTCGTCCCCGAGGATCGAGACGCTCTCGGGCGAGCGGACGAGCAGGTCCGCGGCATACCGGCTGCGCGCCAGGCAGTGGGCGAGGCGGTCGGCGGCGCGGCCCTCGTCGCGGAGCATCTTGAGGTACCAGTGGGTCGAGCCGAGCTCGTCGGAGACCCGGCGGAAGGACAGGAGCCCGGCGTCGGGGTCGGCCTCGTCGGCGAACCAGCCGAGCATGACCGGGAGCAGGGTGCGCTGGATCGCGGCGCGACGGCTGACGCCCGTCGTCAGCGCCTCGATGTGGCGCAGGGCGCCTGCCGGGTCGCGGAAGCCGAGGGCGAGGAGGCGTTGACGGGCCGCCTCGGGGCTGAGACGTGCCTCGGTCGGGCTGAGCTTCGCGGCGGCCGCGAGCAGCGGCCGGTAGAAGAGGCGCTCGTGGAGCCGACGCACCTCGCGGGCCGAGGACTGACGGTCGGCCACGACGGCCCGCTCCGGGTGCGTCCGGTGTCCCATCGCACGACCCAGCCGGCGCAGGTCGGGCTCAGTCACCGGCATGAGGTGCGTGCGCCGGAGGCGGTGCAGCTGGATGCGGTGCTCGAGGCAGCGCAGGTGACGGTAGGCCCGGTCGAGGATGGCGGCGTCGTCGCGGCCGACGTAGCCGCCGCGGGCCAGCGCCGCCAGCGCCTCGAGCGTCGTCGCGGACCGCAGGCTCGGGTCGGTGCGGCCGTGCACGAGCTGGAGCAGCTGGACGCTGAACTCGACGTCGCGCAGGCCCCCCGGCCCGAGCTTGAGCTGGCGCGCCGCCTCGTTGGCGGGCACGTGCTGCTCGACCCGGCGGCGCATCGCCTGGACGTCCTCGACGAACTTGTCCCGCCCGGCCGCCTCCCAGACCATCGGTGAGATCTCCGCCTTGTAGCGCAGCCCGATCTCCTTGTCCCCCGCCGAGACCCAGGCCTTGAGCAGAGCCTGGAACTCCCACGTCTTGGCCCAGCGCTCGTAGTACGCCTTGTGGCTGCTGATGGTCCGCACGAGCGGCCCCTGCTTGCCCTCGGGGCGCAACGCAGCGTCGACGGGCCACAGGCTGCCCTCGGGTGTGGGGGTCGAGCACGCGCGCATGACGGCCGTCGCCAGCGCCGTGCCGACTCGCAGCGCGAGGTCCTCGTCGGCGCCCTCGGCCGGCTCGGCGACGAAGATGACGTCGACGTCGCTGACGTAGTTGAGCTCGCCGCCGCCCGTCTTGCCCATCCCGATGACAGCGAGACGGCATACCTCATGGCCCTCGCCGTACTCCTCCCGCGCGATGACGAGGGCGGCCTCGAGGGCCGCCTCGGCCAGCTCCGCGAGGGCCTCGCCCACGGCGGGCATCTCGGCGAGCGGGTCGGCGGACGTGACGTCGAGGGCGGCGATCCGCAACAGCCCCCGGCGGTACGCGATGCGCAGGGCGTCGAGCGGCGTGTGCTCCCCCCGCTCGTCGGTCACCGCGCGCACGAGGTCGCTGCGCACCTGCTCACCCGGGCGTCGCTCGGCACGCGCGGCGTCGACCCAGTGCTCGGGGTGCCGGACCAGCTCGTCGACGAGCGCCGTCGAGGCACCGAGCACCCCGAGGACGCGCTCGCGCCCGACGCCCGGGGCCGCGAGCTCGGCCGCGAGAGCGGAGATGCCCCAGTCGGGCGGGTCCCCGAGACGGGCGAGGGACTCCGCGACCCGCACCAGCCCGAGCAGGCACTGGTCGGGGTCGGCGGTGTCGCCCATGACGGCGGCCAGGGGGTCGAGCTGGCCGTCCTCGACAGCCGCGCGGATCGGCAGCAGCGCGCGGTCGTCGATGAGCCCGACCGCGCGGTCGGGGTCGGCGAACCCGAGCCTGGCCAGGGCCCCCTCGGTCGTGCTGGTGCGTGATGACATCGGTGTCGAATCGCTCGGTGGTCGTCGGCCCCGGGAGGGTCGGGTCCGGGAGGGTCGGGTCCGGTCAGAGCCGCGGCAGGTAGCGGTCGAGCTCGAAGCGGCTGACCTCGTGACGGTAGTCGAGCCACTCCTGGCGCTTGTTGCGCAGGAAGAAGTCGAAGACGTGCTCGCCGAGGACGTCGGCGACGAGCTCGCTCTCCTCCATGACCTCGAGCGCGCGGCCGAGCGAGGACGGGAGCGGCTTGATGCCCATGGCCCGGCGCTCGGAGTCCGTGAGGCTCCAGACGTCGTCCTCGGTCTCAGGAGGCAGCTCGTAGCCCTCCTCGATGCCCTTGAGGCCGGCGCCGAGCAGGACGGCGAAGGCGAGGTAGGGGTTGCAGGCCGCGTCGAGCGAGCGGACCTCGACGCGCGTCGACTGTCCCTTGTTGGGCTTGTGCATCGGTACACGGACGAGCGCCGACCGGTTGTTGTGGCCCCACGTGAGGTGGGCCGGGGCTTCTCCCCCGCCCCAGAGACGCTTGTAGGAGTTGACCCACTGGTTCGTCACGGCGGCGATCTCGGCGCCGTGGCGCAGCAGGCCCGCGATGAACTGCCGACCGACCTTGCTCAGCTGGTAGGGCGCGCCGGCTTCGAAGAAGGCGTTGGAGTCGCCCTCGAAGAGCGAGAGGTGCGTGTGCATCCCGGACCCGGGGTGCTCGGAGAACGGCTTGGGCATGAAGGTCGCGTAGATCCCCTGCGTCAGGGCGACCTCCTTGACGACCGTCCGGAAGGTCTGGATGTTGTCGGCGGTGCTCAGGGCGTCGGCGTAGCGCAGGTCGATCTCGTTCTGACCGGGGGCACCCTCGTGGTGGCTGAACTCGACCGAGATGCCCATGTTCTCGAGCATCGTGATGGCGGCGCGGCGGAAGTCGTGCCCGGTGCCGTGGGGCACGTGGTCGAAGTAGCCGGCATCGTCGACGGGGACGGGCCGGCCGTCGGGGCCACGTCCCTGCTCGAGGAGGAAGAACTCGATCTCGGGGTGGGTGTAGAAGGTGAAGCCGAGGTCCGCGGCCTTGCCGAGGGCCCGCTGGAGCACGTGCCGCGGGTCGGCGAAGCTCGGCGTGCCGTCGGGCAGCTGGAGGTCGCAGAACATGCGTGCCGTGCCGGGCGGGTCACCGCGCCACGGCAGGATCTGGAAGGTCGAGGGGTCGGGCTTGGCCAGCATGTCGGCCTCGTAGACGCGAGCGAATCCCTCGATCGCCGAACCGTCGAAGCCGATGCCCTCCGCGAAGGCCCCCTCGAGCTCGGCCGGCGCGACCGCCACCGACTTCAGGGTGCCGAGGACGTCCGTGAACCACAGACGGACGAACCGGATGTCTCGCTCTTCGATCGTGCGCAGCACGAACTCTTCCTGACGGTTCATGTGTCGATCCTGCCGCATGGCTGTTTCACGGATGTTGCGACACACGATCTTTGGGACGAGAGCCCTGTCGTATGCCGCCGGGCGGGCACGCGAAGGGCCCCCGGGACGTGTCCCGGGGGCCCTTCGGACTCATGACCTCGCGGTCATCGGAGGAGTCACTTGAAGGCGACCTTGACCTGCAGCTCGTTGCCGCCGTCACGCGTCTTCGTCACGGTCATCGTCGTGCCCGAGCCGGCCACCTTGGTGGAGCCGAGCGGGTTCGCAGAGGACCAGTAGCGGTTGACGTCCGAGTCGTCGAACGTCGGCATCGCCGGCGACGACGGGACCGTCGTCGCGACACCGTTGCGGTGGAAGGTCACCGCGTCGGTGGCCTCCTGCCCGAAGGTGGCGTCGAACGGCTGGCGACGGTTGCCCATCATCGTCGTGGTGCCGTTGGCGTTGTTGAGCATGACCGGCGCCGGACGGGCGTCGACCGGCAGCACCTCACCGCCACCGGGGTGGTCGATCGTGTTGTTGTCGCCGTACTCACCGTTGGCGAACCAGACGAGCATGCCGTTCTGGTACGGGAAGCGCTCGACCCAGTCGGGCTTGCTGTTGCCCCAGCCGAAGTTGTACGGGCCGGTCTTCAGCGTCGCGTCGTAGCCGCTGTAGACGCGGTTCTCGGCGAGGTAGAAGTCCTGGACCTGCTTCGAGGTGGTGCCGTCGATGATGGAGAACCCACCCTTGGCGACCCAGGCACCGGCGCCCGACTCGACGTCGTCGACCGTGCCGGCGACACCGTCGGTCGTGACGGCGACGTCGTCGACGAAGGCCTCGCTCGAGACACCACCGTCGGTGGCGACGCGGAAGCGGAACTGGACGCTCTGGCCCTTGTAGGCCGAGAGGTCGAACGACTTCTGCGCCCAGCCGAAGACGCCGTTGACGGGCGTGCCGACCTGCGTCCAGGTGGCGCCGTTGTCGGTCGAGACCTCGCCGTAGAGGTAGTCGTAGTCCTTCTCGAGGTTGCCCTGGACCCAGGCGCTGATCGAGGCCGAGGTCTTGGCACCGGTCAGGTCGACCGTGCGAGTGAGGGTCGAGTTGAGGTTGTCACCGAAGCCGCTCCACCACTCCGCCTTGCCGGAGTGCGGCGTGTTGCGGTCGGAGGTCACCGTGCGCTCGGGGAGCGGGACCACGAGGGCCTGGACCGAACCACTCTTCGTGGCGAGGTCGGCCTGGCTCAGCTTGACCGAGGTGTCCTCACCGAAGGGGACGGTGGTGTAGTCGAGCCAGCCGAGCTGGAGCTTCTCCCACGGACCCATGTAGCCGGGCGTCGTGCCGATCGAGTCGCCGCCGCGGTTGAGCCACGAGCCACCGCTCATGAGCGTCCAGAAGGCGGTGCTGTTGTCGCCGCCGTTGGTGTCGTAGAGGTCGGGCAGACCGAGGTCGTGGCCGAACTCGTGCGAGAACACGCCGAGGCCGCCGTTCTCGGGCTCGGTCGTGTAGTCGCCGATCCACATGCCGGAGGTGCCGAGCGCCACGCCGCCGAGCTTGTTGAACGACGGGCCCGTGACGCCGGCCTGGTTGGAGAACGCGTACCAGCGGTGCGACCAGATGGCGTTGGTGCCCTGGGCACCGCCGCCGGCCTCCTCGCCCTCGCCGGCGTGGATCGCCTGGAAGTGGTCGATGTAGCCGTCGGGCTCGTTGAAGTTGCCGTCGCCGTCGTAGTCGTAGCGGTCGACCTTGTCGAACTGCGCGAGGTACGTCTTGATGTCGGCGTCGCTCTTGCCGGCCGCCTTCTGGGCGTTGTACCAGGCCGTCGCGGTGTCCCTGACGTAGTTCCAGTAGCCGTCGGCGTCGTTCTTGGCGCCGTAGCGGGCCTCGTTGTAGGGGACGGTCACCCAGTCGGAGACGTCACCCTTGGCCAGGAAGCGGCCGTTGGACTGCTTGAGGTAGAAGTCCTTGAACGACTCACCCGTGCCGAACATCATCTCGAGGTAGTGGTCGCGGTTGAAGTCCTTGACCCAGTACGTCGAGTTGTCGTCGGTCGCGTTGCCGTCCCACGTGCGGTCGGGCGCGGCGATCTGGTTGTGCACCGGTCCGGGGGTCGTGTTGAACGGCGACTTCGTCTGCGTGCCGAAGTCCGTGAGGATCGTGAAGATGTCCTCCTCACGGTTCACGGGGTAGTTGACGTACTTGGACTTGGCCGGCTTGCCGTCCTTGCCCTTGCCCTTGCTCTTGACCTCGATGACACGGTTGCCGTTGATGGTCTTGGTCGTGGCCTCGCCCTTGAGGAGCTTGGCGACGGCGTCCTTGCGCTCGGCCGCCTGGGCGTCGGCAAGGGGGTTGGGCAGGTTGTCGGGCTGCGACGCCTGGGCGGCTGCGGGGTCTCCGCTCACCGGGGCCTTGGCGACGGGTGTGGCCTGAGCCTGCATCGGGGCGAGCCCGGTGACGACGAGCGCCCCCACGGCCAATCCCGAGACAGCACTCCAATGGCGCTTGTTCACGATCTGTCCTCCTGGTCACAAGGCACCGCAAATCCGGCACCTCGCGTATAAGAACACAGAACACAGACAATGTGGCGCTCTGTGCCAGAGGAATCGAAAAAACTTGTGCTGCAAGGCAGTTCATCGCAAAGAACGTAAAATCTTCGTAAAGAGACGGGCGTCCACCCTTCCCAGACCACCCCGGTCTCGGATAGAGAAGCCCATCTGTCACAGAGGCATCCGCGAAGCCCGCCATCGACCACCGGGGCGATCCCTCGAGGCGCCGATATGCTCCGGCCATGAGCACTGACGCCCCCGAGGAGCAGAGTCCCTACGGATCCGGGAGCCGGGCCCAGGACGCCCCCGCGGCCGCGAGCACCGCGCCGTCCCCACGGAAGGTGCGCATCCCCCACCTGCACGCCCTCAAGGCGGAGGGACGCCGCTGGGCGATGCTCACGGCATACGACATGTATGCCGCCCAGATCTTCGACGAGGCAGGGATCCCCGTGCTGCTCGTCGGCGACTCGGCGGGCAACAACGTCTACGGCTACGAGACGACCGTGCCCGTGACGCTCGACGAGATGATCCCGCTCGTCCGCGCCGTGTCGACGGCCGCCCGCCGCGCGCTCGTCGTCGCCGACCTGCCGTTCGGCTCCTACGGCGGGTCGGTCGAGCAGGGCTTCGCGAGTGCCGTGCGGCTCATGAAGGAAGGGCTCGCCCACGCCGTCAAGCTCGAGGGCGGCACGGCCATGGTCCCGCTCGTCAAGACCCTCACCGACGCCGGCATCCCCGTCATGGCGCACGTCGGCTTCACGCCGCAGAGCGAGCACCAGCTCGGCGGCTACCGCGTGCAGGGTCGCGGCGACGCCGCCGACGCGCTCGTCGACGAGGCCCGAGCGCTGCAGGACGCCGGCGCCTTCGCCGTCGTCCTCGAGATGGTCCCGGCGCCCGTCGCGGCGCGGGTCACCGAGGTCCTGAGCATCCCGACCATCGGCATCGGCGCCGGCAGCGGCACCGACGCCCAGGTGCTCGTGTGGAGCGACTTCGCGGGCCTGCGCAGTGGCAAGGCCCCGCGCTTCGTCAAGAAGTACGCCGACCTGCGCGGCACGCTGCTCGACGCCGCCCGGGCGTATGCCGCCGACGTCGAGTCGGGTGCCTTCCCCGACGCCGAGCACTCCTTCGAGTCCTGAGACGCCGCCGCCCGACCGGTCTTACCGGTCGGGCGGGGCACTGCTTGGGGGTTGCCAGAGGTCAGGCGTCGCTGTCGCCGGCCGCGGACGAGCCGCCGCGCTGGTTCCAGTCGCGGTCCTCGGAGTCCCACTGCTCGGTCTTCTTGTGGGCGGTGTCGAGGGCCGCCTGGGCCTCCGCCTCGGTGGCGTACGGGCCGAGCACCTGCTCACCCCGGCTGCGGTTCTCGTCGGTCTCGACCCGACCCGTGTCGACGTTGTACCAGAAGCTCACGTGCGCACTCCTTCTCTCTTCGGACTCTTCCGACTTGTCATCCGGCTCGAGCGGGTCCGCCTCGTGAACGCCCCTCGCGGACGGCACCCGCTGACGACCTAGACTCCACCGTATGCCGTTGCTCCAGCCGCGGGTGTCAGCACACCCCCTCAGTCCGCGACGACCGGTGCCCGCCTCGATCGAGCGGCCGCACTACGTCGACGTGCCCAACCCGCGCGAGGACGGCGACCTGCGCATCAAGGACGCCGAGACCGTGGAGAAGATGCGCATCGCGTCGCGGATCGCGGCCACGGCCATGGTCCAGGCCTCGAAGGCCATCGCGCCCGGTGTCACGACCGACGAGCTCGACGCGGTCGCCCACGAGTACATGCTCGACCACGGCGCCTACCCCTCGCCCCTCGGCTACAAGGGCTTCCCGAAGTCCGTGTGCACGAGCGTCAACGAGGTCATCTGCCACGGCATCCCCGACGCGCGGCCGCTCGAGGACGGCGACATCGTCAACATCGATGTCACGGCCTACATCCACGGCGTGCACGGCGACACCGACGCCACCTACCTCGTCGGCGACGTCGACGAGGAGTCGCGGCTGCTCGTCGAGCGCACGCACGAGGCGATGATGCGCGGCATCCGGGCCGCCCGCCCGGGTCGCGAGATCAACGTCATCGGCCGCGTTATCGAGAGCTACGCGAAGCGCTTCGGCTACGGCGTCGTGCGCGACTTCACCGGACACGGCATCGGGCTCGAGTTCCACTCCGGCCTCATCGTGCCGCACTACGACGCCGCTCCCCACTACGAGACCGTCATCGAGCCCGGCATGACCTTCACCATCGAGCCGATGCTCAACCTCGGGACCCCCGAGTGGGACATGTGGGACGACCGGTGGACCGTCGTCACCCGTGACCGCAGGCGCTCGGCCCAGTTCGAGCACACGATCCTCATCACCGACGACGGACACGAGATCCTCACCCTCCCCGCGGACGCCCCCTGAGCGGGGGCGGCCACCCACGTCGTCCTCTTCGCCGCAGCGGCACCACCTCGTCACCCCGCATCACCAGCTGACACCCCACGACCACGTCCTCGACAAGGAAGTACGGACCATGGCCAAGCACGGCAAGCCCCTCGGCATCGACATCGGCGGCAGCGGCATCAAGGGCGCCCCCGTCGACCTGAAGGCCGGCGATCTGGCCGGCAAGCGGCTGAAGATCCTGACGCCCAAGCCGGCCACGCCAGACGCCGTGGCCGAGGTCGTCGACCAGATCGTCGACCACTTCGCCGACGTGACGGGCGACTCCCCCATCGGCGTGACCGTTCCGGCGGTCGTCATCCGCGGCACCGTGCTCTCGGCGGCAAACATCGACCCCTCGTGGATCAACACCGACGCCGAGGCTCTCATCAAGGAGCACACGGGTCGCGCCGTCACCGTCCTCAACGACGCCGACGCCGCCGGTCTCGCCGAGATGTACTACGGCGCCGCCAAGGGCGTGCAGGGCCTCGTCATCCTCACGACACTCGGCACCGGCATCGGCACCGCGCTGATCCACGACGGGCGGCTCGTGCCGAACTCCGAGCTGGGCCACCTCGAGATCGACGGCTACGACGCCGAGGACCGGGCCGCGTCATCCGTCAAGGACGCCGAGGGCCTGTCCTGGGACGAGTACTCCGAACGCCTCCAGACCTACTACGACACCATCGAGAAGCTCTTCTCCCCCGACCTCATCATCGTCGGTGGCGGCATCTCCAAGGACAGCGACGACTTCCTGCCCGAGCTCAAGCTGCGCTGCCCGATCGTCCCGGCCCAGCTGCGCAACCAGGCCGGCATCATCGGCGCCGCGCACCTCGCCGCCGACCTCGCCTGACCACCGGTCCGAGCGCACCCGTCCGAGCAGCGGGAAGGGCTGCCCGGCGACCGCCGGGCAGCCCCTCCCGCCGTCCCGCGTCAGCGTCGGGTCCGCCACACGAGCCGGTGCACCCCGAGGTGCCGCGGCAGCGTGCGCAGACCGGGGATCCAGGGGATGCAGATGAAGCCGATGCTCAGCAGGATCATGAGGGACCAGACGGCGATGTCGGCGTTCTCCGACGTCGAGAACGGCGGGACCTGGTACCACAGCGAGTACAGCCAGAGCCACGGCTGACCCGGGTAGTTGCCGGTCTCGTTCATGATCCCCCACTGGTCGCCCCCGAGGTTCTGGGCGCGGGCCGCGTCCTCGAGGTGCGTCCCGTCTGCGAGCAGCAGCAGCGCCCGCGTGCTGTCGACACCGAAGAAGGTCGTGCGCGAGGTCAGCAGACCCTCGAGCGCGCCGCCGTCGGCCAGGCGCAGCTCGGCTGCCGCGATGATCGGGACCGGTCCGTAGTCACCGCTCGCGACCTTGGCCGGGTCTCCGTCCGGCGCGGCCGCCAGGGCGTCGGCGTAGGCCGCGGACCACGCCTGCTGCCGGTCGGCCGACGCCGCGTCCCAGGCGTGGACCGCCGCGACGACGGCCGGGTCCGACGTGAGGCTGCGGACGGGGTCGAGGACGAGGTCCTTCGCGGAGTCGACGGGGACGGTGACCCCGGGCAGCGTCTGGAGGTTGACCGGGCCGAGGCTCTGCCCCTCGCCGGCGGTGTTGTAGGGCGGGCCGTAGCCGGCGCTGGTCGTCGTACCGGCGAGCTCTCCCGTAGCGGTGGCGACGACGTCCGCCGGCGCCTGACGCGCCCACTGCTGCAAGGAGATCGCGGGCTCGTCGGGAGACGAGAAGACGAGGGCGGCGACGACGGACAGCACCGAGACCACACCGAGCGCGATGACGAACTCCTTGACGAGGTCGTAGCGGCGCGTCGGGAAGGCGTGCGAGTCGGGCGTGGGCCCCCACCCGCCCGTCCCGCGCCTCATGACTCCACCTCGGTGCGCGAGACAGGAGGTGCCGGCTCGGTGGCTCCGATGGGTGGCGCGACACCGCGTCGGCGCACGAGGACGATGTGCACGACGACGATCGCCCCGACGACGAGCGGGAGCAGCGAGACGTGCCACAGCATCATCTGGCCGAGGTCCATGACGTTGAACCAGGCCCCGACCCCCGCGGCGTTGAGCCCGTCCTTGGCCTGGGTCGAGATCCACTGTGCGTCGAAGTTCGTCTGGATGAGGTAGCCGGTGAAGGCCGTCCCCAGCGACCCGAAGAAGGCGAGCGCGCCTGTCGCCCAAGTCAGTCCGCGGTTGCCGCGCCACGACGCCATGAAGAACTTGCCCCACAGGTGGATGACCATGGTGGCGAAGAAGAGCTCGACGCTCCAGAGGTGCACGGAGTTGACGAAGTGTCCGAGCGTGCTCACGTGCCACCAGGCCACCCCGCCGAGGGACAGGACCAGGCCCGACACGATGATGACGACGAGGCTGGCGAGGCAGGCGACGCCGAAGACGTAGATCCACGAGGCGACGTAGACGGGCTGCCGGTCGGGCAGCCACTGCCCGCGAGGCACGAGGCCCTCGACCCAACGGGTGAGGGCGGCCGTCCACGTGTCGTGGGCGTGGCGCGTCTGCGGCTCGGCCGGTTCGGACCGCAGGGACGTCGAGGGCCCGCTCACTGGTCCTCGTCCTCACGGGGAGCAGGGAAGGGCAGCAGGAGGGCGAGCACGAAGACGACGACCATGAGCAGGATGACCAAGAGGTTGGCGACCGTGATCGTCAGCCATCCCCACTGGACGACAGGACCTGCAGGAACCGGCTGTGACGCGGCGAGGAACTGGGTGATCATCTCTGGCCTCCGGGGAGTGCGAAGCTGTGAGTCCTCCTGCCCGGCGCAGATCTACTACACACCGTAAGAGTAGATCTGCGCGGCCTGCACCGGCGCCCGAATGTGATCTTCGGCGCCCCCGGGGCCTACGAACGCCGCAGTGCCGAGAGCAGCTCGGGCGCCCGCTGCTCGTAGAGCCGGGCGCCGACGCCCACCCCGACGATCCCGACGACGATGCCGAGCAGCACCCCGACGATGCCCGCCCCCCAGCCGGCGGCGACGGAACCCTGCCAGGCCCACCAGGCGAGCAGGATCGTCGGCGAGGCGAGCAGCAGCGTGCCGAGACTCGCCATCGACTGCGCGGCGATGGTGATCCCGGCAGCCCCCGGCGGCGCGTTGAAGGGGCTCTCGCCCGACTCCGCCACGGGGTAGGGCAGCACGACGCTCATGACGCTCGAGACGGCATACCCCGCTCCGAGCAGGGACACGGAGAGTCCGAGCGCAGTCGGGAGCAGGTCCCAGCGGTCGGCGACCGCGACCCCGACGACGACGTAGACGGGGACGAGGACGGCGGCGAGGAGGAGGTCAGGCAGGAGGCGCCCGCGACGGTCGTCCCGCCCGGACGTGCCGGACGCCACGTGCAGCCACAGGGCGTCGGACTCGTAGGCGACGGCGTTGTGCTCGCTCCAGCCGAGGAGGAACGCGACGAGCGGGCCCATGAGCAGCGGGGTCCACGCCACGTCGCCCGTGACGAACGGGATGAGCAGCGCGAGCGGCACGACGGGGGTCATGGCCATGCTGATCTGGTAGCGGGGGTCACGGCGCCAGTAGGTCAGGACGCGCGCCGCGACGGCGCCGAGCGGCGTACCGGGCAGCCGGGCCAGCAGGCCGAGGTCGTCTCCGGACGAGGTGCCCGAGTCGGAGCGCGAGACCGCGCGCGGGTTGTCGACCTCGTCACGCAGCACCCGGGACCACAGCAGGAAGACGACGACGAGCAGTCCCGCGGCCAGGGCCAGGCGCACCAGCCCGGTGCCGATGTCGCCCGCCGCCACGTCACCCGGGGCGGCCCAGGCCCAGCCGAGAGGCGACCAGCCGACGACGACGGCGGCTGTCGTGGCGACGTCGCGCAGGCTCGCTCCGAGGTTGGCCACGACGGAGATCGCCGGACCGATGACGACGAGCAGGAGCAGGCCGAGGACCGCGATGACGTCACGACCGCGACGGCTCGAGATCGCCTGGGTCATCACCGCGGACACCCATCGGCTCGTCGTGATCGCCGTCAGCAGACCGATCGCCGTCGCGACGACGGCCATGAGCGTCGAGGCGAGCGTGTGGGACCAGGCGACGACCACCCCGACCGACAGCACCATCGACGCGATCGCCGGCAGGCCGACGAGGGCGGCGGCCACGAGGCCGATCGTCAGGTCACGGTGTGGGACGGCGAAGGTGGCGAAGCGACCCGGGTCGAGGGTCGGGTCGGAGCCGAAGGAGAAGAGCGGCACGACGGTCCAGAGCACGATGCCGGCGGCGCCGGCGAGCGGGATGACGACGCGCGCCGCGTCGAGGGACCCGCGGAAGGAGGCGAGGATCACGGCGAGCCCGGCCACGAGGACGGCGAAGTAGACGATGCCGACGACGGCGCCGATCGCCTGGGCCCGGCTGCGCCGGAAGATGTTGCGCAGCAGGGTGAGCTTCAGTCGGACGAGGTGCGCAACCACGAGAGCCCCACCACCTCGGTGGACCCGCCGACGAGGTCGACGAACCGCTCCTCCAGCGACCGGTCGCCCCGGACGTCGTCGAGCTCCCCCGCGGCGAGGACGAGCCCGTCGGAGATGACGGCGACGTGCGTGCAGATGCGTTCGACGAGGTCCATGACGTGGCTCGAGAGGACGACGGTGCCGCCGGACTCGACGAAGCCCGCGAGGATGCGGCGGATCGTCGCGGCCGAGATCGGGTCCACCGCCTCGAACGGCTCGTCGAGCACGAGGACGCGGGGACCGTGGACGAGCGCCGAGGCGAGCGTGACCTTCTTCGTCATGCCCGCCGAGTAGTCGACGACGAGCTTGCCCTGCGCCTCGGTGAGGCCGAGCGCGGCGACGAGCTCTGCAGCCCGCTCCGACGCGAGCTCGCGCGGCATCCCACGGAGCAGGCCGGCATACGTGATCAGCTGGAGCCCGGTCAGCCGGTCGAAGACCTTGAGCCCGTCCGGGAGCACGCCGATCAGCCGCTTGGTGGCGACGGGGTCGGCCCAGACGTCGCGACCCAGGACGAACGCCTGTCCGGCGTCGGGGCGCAGCAGTCCCGTCACCATCGACAGCGTCGTCGTCTTGCCGGCGCCGTTGGGCCCGACGAGCCCGAAGAACGAGCCTCGCGGCACGTCGAGGTCGATCCCCTTGACCGCGATGAGGTCGCCGAATCGCTTGCCCAGCCCCCGCAACGCGATCGCCGGACCCTCAGTCGGATCGCCTTGTGGTGCAGGCAGATCGGTCACGTCGCTCATGTCACAGCCCCGAGATCGAGCGTCAGAAGATCGCCGACTCGGCGTCGCGCAGCGGGGTGTACGTGAGGCCGTCGACACCGGAGAACTGCTCGATGTGGCCGGAGTACATCCGGTGCCCGACGTCGCTGAGCAGCGCGTCGTGGATGGGGATGAAGACCTTCGGGGCGATGCGACCGACGAAGGCGATCGAGTCCCGGCTCGCGGCCCACGGCGCGCTGAGCGGGTGGGCGAGGACGTCGACCGGGCCGGGCTCGCCGTCGTACGCGTCGCCCGGGTGGAAGAGGGAGGGCTCGCCGTCGGCCCGCAGGACGACACCGACGTTGGGGATGCGCGGCATCGCCGCGTGGTTGAAGGCGTGCAGCTCGCCGACCGGGGTGACCGTGACGTCGCCGACGGCGAAGTCCTCGCCCTGCCGGGACGGCACCGCCGGCAGGCCCTCGTCGCGCAGCTTCTCGGCCGTCAGGGGGTCGGTGTGCACCGTCGCTCCGGGGTTGGCGCGGATCAGGGCGCTGACCCGCTCCGGGTCGAAGTGGTCGGCGTGGTTGTGGGTGACGAGGACCGCGTCGAGGCCGGTCAGGTCCTCGAAACCCGTCGAGAAGCTGCCCGGGTCGATGAGGATGCGGCGGTCGGCGGCCTCGACGAGGAGGCAGGCATGTCCGAGGTGAGTCACACGCATGCCACCACCTAATCACGGTCCCCTCGACCGAACCGCGAGACACAGCACACGCGGGGCCTCAACGTTCTGCACGCGTCGCTGCCGGGTGCCAGACTCACCGCAGGACCGGTCGCACCGTGGACCGGCGCGTGCTGGCTCGGCCGGATCGGGGTGACGACGGGTGGACACCGTGGCGCACGACGCTGACCTGCGCCTGCTCCGGGCATACGAGCCCGTCGTGCGCCTCACCCGCGGCGAGTACTTCCTGCCGGTCGCCGTCGACGCCTACGTGGCACACGCGAGCCTCATCCGCGACGAGGCGGGGTCGGCCACGGTCCTCACGCCGACGGGCACCCTGGACCTGGCCGCGCTCGCTGCCCACGGTGCGGACCACGACGGGCCCGGCCTGTCACTGTCCGGCATCACCGAGCCGCGGTCGTTCCGAGAACGCCTGCGTCGCGCGCTGCCGGGCGCCCGCCCGAGCTTCCGCGCCGGCAGCCGTCTCGCGCAGGTCGGCCTGCTCGGCCGGACGATCGACACGTTGAGCCGGCTCTCGCTCCTGCTCCGCGGATCGGTGCCCGGCGGCAGCGCCGCGACCGCGTACGCCGTCCAGCAGGCGCACCTCTCCCCCGACCGCCCGACCTACTACGGCCGCGTCGTGCGCAGCGACGGCTGGGTCGTGTGCCAGTACTGGTTCTTCTACGCGTTCAACAACTGGCGTTCGGGCTTCTCCGGGGTCAACGAGCACGAGGCCGACTGGGAGCAGGTGACGGTCTTCCTCGACGGCACGGGCACGCTCGGCGACGACGGCCTGCCGCCACCCCGCTGGGTCGTCTTCAGCGCCCACGACGAGACGGGCGACGACCTGCGGCGCCGCTGGGACGACCCCGACCTCGCAACGGTCGACGGACGCCATCCCGTCGTCTTCGCCGGGGCCGGATCCCATTCCGGCGCCTACCTTCCCGGCGACTACCTCATCACCGTCGCACCCCCGTCCTGGGGCGGTGTCATCCCGGCCGTGCGCCGCCTCGCCAAGCTCTTCGCCCCGTGGGCGCGAGCGGCCCAGGGCGCCGGGCTGGGCATCCCCTACATCGACTACGCCCGCGGGGACGGCCCGTCCATCGGCCCGTCGGCCGAGCTGGCCTGGAGTCCTGTCGTCATCGACGACCGGACCCCGTGGGTGCGCGACTACCGCGGGCTCTGGGGCCACGACACGAAGGACCGTCTCGGAGGTGAACGAGGGCCTGCCGGCCCGCGCTACGAGCGCAACGCCACGGTCCGGCTGTCGTGGGGAGACCCCGTCGGCTGGGCCGCGCTCGCGAAGGTCGCCCCGAGCCCGGAGGCCGAGGCGGCCCTCGTCGCCGATCGCATCGACGAGATCGACCAGCAGCTCGCCGACCTCACCGAGCAGTCCGACGCCAGGGTCCACTCCCTGACGACGCGCGCCGCCGGTCTCGGCCCCGACAGCCCCGACGTGCGGGGTCTGGCGTCCGACGAGCGGGAGCTGACGTCCCTCCGGATGGATGCCGTGCGACTGCGCGACGAGCGGTCCCGGATGGAGCGTGCCCTGCGTGACGGACTCCCCACGGCAACACCCCACGCACACCTGTCCCGTCGTCGGACGCCGATCACCGCGAGCGATCGCTCGCGAGACCGCCTGCTCGCGGTCTGGGCCGTCGTGAGCACGCCCCTCGTCCTCTACCTCGTCGCCGGCTTCTTCAAGCCCGAGGTGACCGACCGGCCGCTCGGCGCCGCCGTGCTGCTCGTGCTCGTCCTCGGGGTCGAGGCCTTCACCCGCGGCTACTTCCTGGCGTATGCCGTCCGCGTCGTCGCGGTGCTCGGCGTCGTCGCGCTCGTGGCCGAGTTCGCGGGCAACTGGCAACCCGTGACGTACTGGGTGCTCGTGTCGGTGGCCGTGGTCGTGCTCGTCGTCAACCTGCGCGACGTCCTGCGACGGTAGACCCGGCGCGGCAACACGGGCGCGCCGGATCCACCATCGCCACATCCGGGCTCAGGCGTCGATGCTCGACATGTCGCCGTAGCGGGCACCCCGCACCGCGGCCCTCGGCACGGCTGCGTCGATCGCGGCCAGGTCCTCGGCGGTCAGCTGCACGGATGCGGCCCCGACGTTCTCCTCGAGGTAGCGCACCCGCTTCGTCCCGGGGATCGGCGCGACGTCGTCACCCTGGGCGAGAACCCAGGCGAGGGCGAGCTGTCCGGCGGTCGCTCCCTTCGACTCGGCGATCTCGCGCACCCGCGCGACGAGGGCCAGGTTCGCCTCGAGGGCCTCGCCCTGGAAGCGCGGGAAGTAGGCGGCGGCGGAAGTCGCCGGCCTCGAGGTCGTCGGGTGAGGTGATGGCCCCGGTGAGGATGCCGCGTCCGAGGGGCGAGTAGGGCACGAGCCCGATGCCGAGCTCGCGCAGCGTCGGGAGGATCTCGTCCTCGACGTCGCGGGTGAAGAGCGAGTACTCGGTCTGGAGCGCGGTGATCGGGTGGACGGCGTGGGCGCGCCGGATGGTCGAGGGCGAGGCCTCCGAGAGACCGAGGTGGCCGACCTTGCCGGCCTCGACGAGCTCGGCCATGGCGCCGACGGTCTCCTCGATCGGCACGTTCGGGTCGACGCGGTGCTGGTAGTAGAGGTCGATGTGGTCGATGCCGAGCCGCTGGAGGGAGGCGTCGGCCGCGCGGCGGACGTAGTCGGGGCGGCCGTTGATGCCGAGCCGGGTGCCGTCCTCGGCTCGCTCGTTGCCGAACTTCGTGGCGAGGACGACGCCCTCACGGCGACCGTCGAGGGCCCGACCGACGAGCTTCTCGTTGGTGAACGGCCCGTACATGTCGGCCGTGTCGAGGAAGGTGACGCCGAGGTCGAGGGCGCGGTGGATCGTCGCGACGGCGGCGGCCTCGTCACCCGTGCCGTAGAACTCGGACATCCCCATGCAGCCGAGGCCGATGGTCGAGACGGTCAGTGGTGACGCCGCGCCGAGGGTGCGCGTGCCGAGCGGTGCTCGGTCTCCTGCAGGGGTGGTGGTCTCGGGGATCTGGGTCATGCGATCGAGTGAAACGCTTCGAGCGCGCTCGAAGTCAAGCAGTCGACCGCGCCGCCGCGCGCCGGTGCTGGAACCTCAGGTCTCGGCGCGCTCGAGCGCGGACTGGTAGATCCCGATCTTGTTGTCGATGGCGCCGAGGTGCTCGGTGACCTCGGCGAGCTGGGACAGCACCCGCGCCCGGTGGTTCTGGAGCAGCGCGAGCCGCTCGGTCTCGTTGCCGTCTCCCTGCCGGCAGAGCGCGGCATACGCCTTGACCTCGCGGATCGGCATTCCCGTGGCGCGCAGGCGCGTCAGCATCCGCACCCACGTGAGGTCGCGCTCGGTGTAGACGCGGTGACCCGAGCTCGTGCGGCCGACGCCGCGCAGCATCAGCCCGTCGCGCTCGTAGTAGCGCAGCGTGTGCGTGGTCAGGCCGGTGCGTTCGGAGGCCTCGGCGATGGTCAGCCCCTGGGGCGGTGCGATGACGGTCACGGGACCATGCTGACGCTTCGAGCACACTCGAAGTCAAGCGGGAGGGCGGCTGCCGTGCTCCCGTCCACCCGACACGGGCCGGCACACGGTGACGCGGAGCAGCCGTTGGCGACGACGGCCGACGCCGCGCGTGGACGCGCGGCGTCGCTCCTGGGCGTCCGGCCACGTCCAGCACTCCCAGCCGGCGGCGTCAGGCGGGGTGGGTGCCGGCACGGTCGCTCCTCTCTCCTCGGCGGGCGACCGAACGGGGCGGGTCCCCCGGCCCCGTTCGCCGGCCCCGCCGAACGGCCACGCTGGACGCGCACCTCGTGGCCGCGTGCTCTGGGAACGACGTGACACCCCCCGGGGTTACGCGTCGGTAGCCGGCCGACATCAGTGACGGGGCTGTCCGTGACCTCGGAGCCGGGACCACAGCCCCGCCGTGGGTGGCGGGAGCCGCAGCGACCCGGTGTCACCCGGGACGACCGCCGCCTCGCGCGCGGACTCGAGCTCGGCGACGGCCCGCAGCGAGTCGCTGATGAGGGAGCCGTAGACAGGCCACTGCTCGGGGTCCTCGAGGGGCGTCGTGCGCACCTGCTCACTCAGCGAGGTGAGGACCTCCCGAGCCCTGGCCGCGCCCTCGTCGAACCTCCGGGTCGCCTCGTCGTCGTGTCGGCCCAGCTGTGAGACGGCCTGCGCGATGCCGTCGAGGGCGTCGGCGTACTCCGCGAGGAACGTGTCGGAGGGCGCGGGCCGTCGACGTCGCTCGTCAGCGGCATCGACGAGGGTCCGGCCGATGCCCGTGACCTCCCAGACGGTCCGGCGGAGCGTCGTGACGGTGCGCTCGTAGCCGTCCCAGTCGACGTCTGCGGGACGGATGTTGTCTCGCAGGTTGAAGCGCATGCTCTCGCGACCGGTGCGGATGTCGTCGACGACGTACGGCGCCTTGTCGCCGATCTCGCCCCCGCGGCGGTACCACCGACGTGCCGACTGGACGTCCCAGTCACCGCGGAGCCCGGTGGCCATCTCCTCGAGGAGCTCACGCACCTGTCGCGCGAGCGCCGACACCCGTTGACGCGGTTTGGTCAGGTGGAGCGGTGCGAGCACGATCGCGTTGGTCGCCACCCCGATGATGCCGCCGGCCACCGTCTCGACGATCGTCAGATAGGTGAACTGCTCGTCGGTGCCACCGGCCGTGATGAGCGACAGAAGCACCATGGCCGGCACCTGGATGCCGTGCTCCCCCAGACGCGACCACCGCCCGATGACGAGCGCGACGAGGATGACCCCGAACATCGTCCACCACGTGACCCCGAAGACCGTGGCGACGACCCACGCGACACTGAGCCCGAGCACGACGGCGGCGATGCGCTGGGCGCTGGCCGACAGGGAACGCACCATGGTGCGGTCGACGACGAGCAGGGCGGCCATCGGCGCGTAGAACGGGACCGGGCTGTCGAGCACCCGCACGGCGAACTGCCACGCCAGCACGGTCGCGACCGCCGCCTTGACGAGGAGAAGCAGGGCGTCGCGTTCCGGCCCGGGCTGGTGCAGCGCCCGACGCAGGGCCCGCAGCCTCTGGTTGGTGTCGTCCCGCCACTGGCTCATGTGCGGTGACCCGCCGCCGCGTCCGGAGGACCGGCCGCCCCTGGTGCCCGCTCACCCGCGCCCGGCCTTCTGGCGGGGGCGCTCACGGGGACCTGCGCTCCGAGGCCTCTTCGACGGCCCGCTTGTCGATGTCGTCCATGGCGCGGGTGTCCCGCGGCACCGCGAACGGTTCGAGGTCCTCCGGGACGCCCTCGGCGATCGCGCGGCTCCGGTCGAGCTCGGCGTTGACCTCGGCGCCGAGCAGGATCGCGATGTTCGTCAGCCACAGCCAGACGAGGAAGATGACGACACCGGCGAGGGACCCGTAGGTCTTGTTGTACGACGAGAACAGCGCGACGTAGACGGCAAACAGCCCCGAGACGACGAGCCAGATCAGCACGGCGATGACGCCGCCGGGACTGACCCACTTGACCCCTCCCTGCTTCGCGTTGGGACTGGCCCAGAAGAGCACGGCGAAGAGCACCGACACGAGGACCAGCAGCACGGGCCACTTGAGCACCCCCCACACGAGAAGGGCCGTGTCCCCTGCACCGATGAGGTTGCCGACCTGCTCGGCCACCGGCCCGCTGACGACGACGATCACCGCGCTGGCGACCATGACGACGACGGCGAACAGGGTCACCCCGACGCGGATCGGCACCGTCTTCCAGATCGGACGACCCTCCGGGATGTCGTAGATGACGTTGGAGGCCCGCATGAACGCCGAGACGTAGCCCGAGGCCGACCAGAGCGCCACGAGCAGCCCGAGGACCGCCCCGAAGCCGGCGCTCGTCCGGTTCGCCTGTGCCTGGGTGATGAGCGTGCGCACGAAGTCCGCGCTCGAACCGGGTGCGATCGCCTGGACCTGGCTGACCACCTGCGCGGTGGCGTCGCGGCCCATCAGTCCGAGCGCGGCGACGAGCACGGCGAGAGCCGGGGCGATCGAGAGAAGGCCGTAGTAGGTCAACGAGGCGGCGAGGTCAGTGAGGTTGTCCCGCTTGAACTCGACCCGGGCGCGCTTGACGGCCGCGACGAGCGAGGACCGAGGCAGGTCGGAGGGACTGTCGGGGGTGTCGGACTGTGCCGGGCTGCGGCTGCTGCGTGAGGGGTCGCTTGCTGGTGCCATTCCCTGCCCGTACCCAGTGGGTGGGACGACCGCACGGGACGGGGGCCGGTCCCGGGTGGTCGTCGGGCAATGGCAGCATGGGGCGCTGCTGTGGGTACGAAGCACTACGCGTCGCCCGACAGGGCAGGTGGTCGCCTCCGGACGGCGGGCACCACTGACCGCACGTCGGCACGTGCCGACACGAACCGGAGGGAGAGGCCGCGCATGGTGGACGTACAGCCTGACCTCATCGCCGGGCGCTACCGGCTCATGAACCGGATCGGCTCCGGCGGCATGGGTCACGTGTGGCTGGCCTGGGACGAGCGACTGAGCCGCGCCGTGGCCGTCAAGCAGCTGCACTCCCCCGTCGGCCTCGACGAGGCCGACGCTCGCGTCGCCCACGCACGCGCCATGCGGGAGGCCCGCAACACGGCCCGACTGCACCACCCCAACGCGGTGCCCGTCTTCGACGTCGTCGACCACGACGGCCAGCCGTGCCTCGTCATGCAGTACCTCCCGTCGCGGAGCCTGCACGCCGTGCTGGCCGAGCGCGGCCCCCTGCCGGTGCGCGAGGTCGCCCAGCTCGGCGCCGAGCTGGGCTCGGCCCTCGCCGCCGCGCACCGCGCCGACATCGTGCACCGCGACGTCAAGCCCGGCAACGTGCTCGTCGCCGAGGACGGCACGGCCCGCATCACCGACTTCGGGATCTCGCACGCCGTGGGCGACGTGTCCCTCACCTCGACCGGCATGGTGACCGGCACCCCGGCCTACCTCGCCCCGGAGGTCGCGCGCGGGGCGCCGTCGAGCCCGGCCTCGGACGTCTTCTCCCTCGGCGCGACCCTCTATGCCGCCGTCGAGGGCTCGCCGCCGTTCGGCACCGGAAACAACCCGATGGCGCTCCTGCACCGGGTGGCCTCCGGCTCGATCACCCCGCCCGGTGACGGTCCACTCGCCCCTGTCCTGCTCGCGATGCTCGCCGCGTCTCCCGACGACCGTCCCTCGATGCAGGACGTCTCGGCCGACCTCGCCGACGTCGCCGCCGGACGTCCGCCCCGGGGCCCCGTGCCCCCTCCCGGTGCCGGGACCGAACTCCGGCCCGACCGTACGCGGGTTCTTCCCGTGGGCGGGACGGCCCGGACCGCCGGCGCAGCGGCCGCGGGCGGCGCAGCGCCGGTCGCCGGCGACAACCTGGGCGGCGACACCTCGKACACCAGCCGACTGCCGGCGGCGGGGGCGTCCGGCGCCACCGACGCGCCGGCCCGAGTCATGGCGACTCCACCCTCCGACGCGACGCGGCTCGAGGGCGGCGACGACGACGGTGACGAGGGTGGCGTGGGTGGCGCTGACGTGGACCGGGACGGCGAGGCCCCGGTCCGTCGCCGCTCCGCCGTGCTCCTCGTCGTGGCCCTCCTCGTGCTCGCGGGCGCCGGCCTGGCCATCTGGGGCCTGCAGCGCGACACCACCGACCCCGGCGGGCAGGCTGCGCCGCCCGTCGCGTCGACCAGCCCGAGGACACCCAGCGTGACGCGACCGCCGACGTCGCCGACGACGTCGCGGGCCGAGTCGCCCTCGCCCTCGACGACCGCTCCGACCAGCACGCGCCCGGCGACCCCGTCGAACACGCCGTCCACGGCTCCTTCGACGGCTCCGTCCACGACGGTGTCGGGGCGCCCGACGGACGCCGAGCTCGCCCGCGCCGTGCGCGACTACTACGCGCTGCTCCCCGGCAACACGGACGCGGGGTGGGCGCGCCTGACCGACCGCTACCGGTCCACGACGTCCGGCAGCCGCGCGACCTACGAGCGCTTCTGGGGCTCCGTCTCCTCCGTCGACGTCCGCCAGGCGACCGGGTCGGCACCGCGGTCCGTCGTGGCGACCTTGCGCTACGCCTTCGACGACGGGCGTCGGTTCGAGGAGCGGACGGCATACTCCCTCGTCGACGACGGCGGGATCCTCAAGATCGACCGCTCGTCGGTGCTGAGCAGTCGCCAGCTCTGACGGGCAACGGCTCGGCGACGCGCCGAGGTGGGTCGATGTGTGTCGAGCCCCCGCCGACCGCGTTCGGGTGGCCGTGCCTCAGATCTGGGGCGGGGCGCCGCGGACGGCGGGGTGCTCGGGGTGTGGTTCGACGGTGACGGGGGATCCCGTCAGGGGCAACGCCACATGACCAGTGAACGAGCGGAGTGCCCTGCTCGGTTCCGCGCCGCGCCGACCGGGGCCACCACGCTCGTCGTGCAGGCCTGCGCGAGACGCTCGAGCATCGCTGCCCGCTCGCTGCCGGTCATCACGGTCGCGAACGTCTCGTCGTCGGCCGCCGTCACTGCACTCATCGTGGTTCTCCCTGGTCGCGGCACCCGGCTCTACCCTGTGGCCGGTGTCCCAGGAGTAGGTGTACCAGCCGCAAAGGGCGGATACGTCCCTATTGCCCGACTTTCTGCAAGAAAGTCTCAAGAAACGTGCAAGGGATGGTCAGCCGACGGCCGCGGCCAGAAGGGCGCGCGGCCGTCGGTGGGCCGTCGACCGACCGCTGGTCGACGGCCGGCGCCGGAGCTACATGCGCTCTGCGCCGTCCCGGATCGCCTCGCGGATGCGGGTGTACGTGCCGCACCGACAGACGTTGCGGATGCCGTCGAGGTCGTCGTCGGTGATGGCGCGACCCTCGGCCCTGACCTTGCGCACGAGCGCCACCGCCGCCATGATCTGGCCGGGCTGGCAGTAGCCGCACTGGGCGACGTCCCGTTGCAGCCACGCCTCCTGCATGGGATGCAGGTCGGCGCCGACCGTGTCGGGCAGGCCCTCGATCGTCGTGATCTCGTCGTCGGGGCCGACGTCCTTGACCTGCACCGAGCAGGGGTTGAAGGCCTTGCCGTTGAGGTGCGAGGTGCAGGCCTTGCAGACGTTGATGCCGCACCCGTACTTGGGTCCCGTGATGCCGAGGACGTCGCGCAGGACCCAGAGGAGCCGCACGTCGTCGGCCACGTCGACGGTGACGGACTCGCCGTTCACCCGGAAGGTGTGCTGTGCCATGGGGGTGCTCCTCAGTAGGTGTGGGCGAGGCCGTCGGTGGGCGACGGCGGCACCGGGGGGACGAAGGTCTTCGGGGTGAACGACACGGTCCCGTGGTTCACCGGGAACCGGGTCGGGACGGTGCCGGTGGCGCGGGCGTAGGCACACGCCGTGGCGGCGACGGAGGCGGCGACGCCGGCCTCACCTGCGCCGCCGGGGAGCTCGGCGTCCGAGGGCATGACGATGCACTCGAAGGTCAGGGGCACGTTCCACTGGCGCGTGTAGAAGTAGTTGTCCCAGCTCGCCTCGAGGAAGTGACCGTCCTGCAGGTGGTTGCTGCTCGTCAGGGCGAGCGCGATGCCGTCGGAGACGCCGCCCATCATCTGCGCCTCGAGTCCGCGCGGGTTGACGACGAGCCCGGCGTCGATGGCGATGATGGCCTTGGTCACGCGGGGACCGGTCACGGCGTCTCGGACCTGCCGGTTCACGGTCTCGGGGCGGCAGTCGATCTCGACGAGGACCGCCGTCGCGCCCTTGTACTCCGAGTGGATCGCGATCCCCTGGGCGGTGCCGGACGGCATCGACCGTCCCCACTGCCCGACCTCGGCGACCTTGCGCAGACAGGCCTTGACGCGCTCGTTGCGCAGGAACGCCAGGCGGAAGGCGAGCGGGTCCTTGCGCAGCTTCTTGGCGAGCTGGTCGATGAACAGCTCGTTGGCGCAGGCGACGTCGGGCGAGTAGATGTTGCGCATGCTGCCGGTGTTGAAGCCCATGTCGACCTCGCCCAGCAGCTGGGTCACGACCCCGAAGTCGTAGGGCAGCTCCTGGGTCAGCGTGAAGATCGACTCCGCCAGACCGAGGTTGCCCAGGCCGGCGGGGAGCTCTGACGCCATCGCGGTCAGCCGCTCGCCCAGGCCGTGCGAGAAGTCGGTCTTGATGCTCGTGTGCCGCTGCTCGAAGGTGAGCACCTCACCCGCGAGCAGCGTGGCGCGGATCCGTGACGTCGCCATCGGGTGCGTGCGCCCCTGACGGGGCTCGTCGGCCCGGTGCCACATGAGCTTGACGGGCTTGCCCATGGCCCGGGAGATCTTCGCGGCCTCGATCGCCGCGTCACCGAAGAGCTTGTGCCCGAAGGACCCTCCGCCGGTCACGACGTTGACGGCGACGCGGGCGATCGGCAGGCCGAGGGCCTTGGCGATGTTGCGCTGGGCGACGATGGGAGCCTTGAGGCCGGCCCAGACGGTGGCTCGGTCGTCGCGGACGTCGGCGATGGCGCAGTTGGGCTCGAGGGCCGCGCTGCTGCGGAACATGAACTCGAAGCGCAGGTCGACGGTCTGCGCCAGCAGCGGCACCTTGGGCACGGTCATGGGCAGCTCGGCGGCCTTGAGCCGGCGCAGCACCGAGTCGTCCGACTCGCCCTCGACCGGGCCGCCGTCCCACGTGACCCGGAGGGCGCGGACGGCGTCGATGCACTGGCCGAACGTCTCGGCCCGCACGGCGACACCCGTGTCGACGACGACGACGTCGGTGACGCCGGGCAGGGCCCGGACCGCCGCGAGGTTGTCGACGCTGCGCGGCGATCCGTTGAGCGTGGGCGGGCGGCACACCATCGTCGGCAGGGCGTCAGGCACGTCGAGGTCCATGGTGAAGCGCTTGCGCCCCGTCACGGCATCGAGCGCGTCGATCCGGCTGCGGGGCGTGCCGATGACGTCGAACGAGCTCGTCGCCGTGAGCTCGACGTCCACGGCCGCCGTCGTCGAGCTCGCGGCGGCGCCCGACAGCTCGGCATACGTTCGCGTGCCGCCGTCCGGAGCGGTGACGACACCGCCCTTGGCGACGAGCGAGGCCACGGTGGCGCCGAGCGCGGTCGCCGCGGCCTCCAGGAGGGCCCCACGGGCCACCGCGGCGGCCACCCGGATCGGGGTGAACATCGACTGCATCGTGTTCGACCCGCCGGTGAGCTGGTTGAAGACGAGCTCGGGGCGCGCGGGGGCCAGTGTCACGCGTACGTCCTCGACGCGCATCGAGAGCTCGTCGGCGATGATCATGGCCGCGGCCGTCGTGATGCCCTGCCCGACCTCCATCCGCGGGATCGCGAAGTGGGCCAGGCCGTGGTCGTCGACGGTGATGGTGATCAGCTGCGACGTCGGGAGCGCCGAGTGGGTCTGGAGGTCGCCGAGGTCGTAGAGCTCGGGCACCTGCGGCGCACTCGGGACCGCGGCCGAGGCAGGAGCGGCGCCGCCGACCTCCGCCGCGACGGTGAGCGTGGCCCCGGCGACGACGAAGCCGATGAAGCGCCTACGGCTGATGCCGTCGGGTGGTGAGCCATGGGCTTGGACGGAGCTCTGGGCGTGCGGGTGGCCGGGCGTCGTCGTCATTGACTGGGGTCCCTTCTCGGAACGTGCACGTGCGTCCGGGGTGCCGTGGGGTGGGGGCGGGTCGCACGTGGTGGTGCCTCCGTGGTTCGCCGCAGAGGCGGATCCGGATTGCCCTGCCCCAACGAGCCGACGAGGCGCGATGTCACGGGCGCCGCGAGATGGCACCCATACAGTGGGTTCCGTGCCCAGTCAGGTCGATCCGACGCCCCGATCGAATACCGGGCGCGCCGCCGACGTCGTCGACGTCTTCGTCTACGTCGTCGTGCTCAACCTCTTCATCGAGTACGTCCCAGCGGTCATCAGCGAGACCTTCACGCTGTCGCTGCTCACGGCGGTCCTGCTCAAGGGCGTCCTCGAGGTCGTCGTCGCGGTGAAGAAGCGGGCGAGGGGCCGGTTCACCGCCGCGCGCAGCGCCGTGGGCAAGGTCGGCGCCGGGCTGCTCCTGTGGGGCGTCCTCGTCGGCAGCAAGTTCGTCGTGCTCAAGACCATCGATCTCGTCTTCGGCGACAGCGTCAGCCTCGGCGGGTTCGTGTCGGTGACGCTGCTCATCCTCACGCTCCTGCTGAGCCTGCTCGTCGTGCGCCGGCTGCTCGCCCCTCCGTCGCGGGTTCCGGCGCCTGCGGGCTGAGGCCCTCGACGTGCGCCCGCGAGGCTGCGACAGTGGGCTCATGTCACTCGAGACGTGGTGGTCCGCTGTGCGACCCGAGACCAGGGACTGGATCGTCGCCCACAACGGCGAACCGCTCCCGCTCGACGTCGTCGAGGACATCACGCGAGTCAGCGGTCCCGTCGACCCCGACGCCTGGTGGGTCGCCGGCCGTGGGCCTGACGGGCTGGGGCTCTCGGACGCCGCCGTCGACTGGGTCGAGACCGTGGCCAATGGCGAGGCTCCCCCCGAGCCCTAGCCGACGTCGGCGAGCCACTCGCCGACGAGGCGCGAGATCCCGCGGTTGCCCCTCAGCGCGGCAGGCGCGAGGTCCCGAGGTCGATGACGTCGCTCGCCACGTCGTCGAGGTCGCGGCCGGTTGCCTCGGCGTGCCTGCACAACAGCGCGTGGGCCTCGTCGGCGGTCAGGCCGCGGCGCACCACCACGAGGTCGACGGCCACTGCGAGGTCGATGCCGTCGGACGGACCCGACCGCCCTGAGGTCGCCGGGGACCGGTCGAGGGTCCGGCCGACGTTCCGGCCGTTGGCGCCCTCTGACCGGCCGCGCGGGGCTCCGGGCGCTGACGACGTGCTCACCTCGCACCCATACCCGGCAGGTGCCCGGTCCTCTCACCGCGGCCACCAGCCGGCTCGGACCCGACCTGACCGTGCGGCGTCAGGCCCGAGCGGGCCGCTCGCGACCGAAGGTGGCTGGCGTCGTGAGACGTGCCGAGCACGTGCGATCGGTGACGAAGGGCTGCAGCTCGACCTCGGCGCCCTCCTCGCCGACGGCGGTCATGGTGCCGCGGATCAGCCCCCGGTGGATGGCGCACACGACCTCCGGGTGGGCCCGCGCCATCGCGAGGAAGGGACAGTCGTTGAGGGTGAGCTCGACGGTACGGCCACCCTCGGAGGTGGCCAGCTCGGGCCGGTAGCCCCACTCGTCGAGCAGGTCGACGGCCATGCCGACCTTGCCGAGCCAGCCACCCGGGGTCGAGGCCGGCGGCGGCGCGGGCTCCTCGCGCCGTCCACGCACCCAGCGCTCTCCGGCGCCCTCGGGGTCGCCGGGCGAGCCGTCCGCCGCGTCGGACCAGGCGCTCGTCAGCAGCTCGGTGAAGGCATGCAGGGCCTCCTGGCTCGCGAGGCCCGGCCGCGTGCTCCGGGCGTCGACGTAGATCTTGCGGGGCCGACCCACGGCGCCGCGCCGCTGCACGGTCGCGACGAGCCCGGCGCCGACGAGCCGCTCGAGGTGGAAGCGGGCCGTGGTGACGTGGAGGCCGAGGGCGGCACCGACCTCGGAGGCGCTGAGCCCGCCTCTTTCGCGGCCGCGCGTCCCGGCGGAGGCGTCGTGGGTCCCGACCGGGTCGCCGGAGTCGGCGAGCAGGTCGAGGACGGCCCGACGCATGGGCGACGTCTGGACGTCGCTGCGGATGGCACCCGGCACGCCGATCCTCCTTTTCGTTGATTTGGAGGATAAGCCAGAGCCTGCCTCAGCGAAAAGCGGGATCGAGAATGCCGTTGGCCCGATAGCCGTTTGCCGCGCCGGAACCCGCTGGGAGCAGTAGCGTTGCGCTCAGTTCGGGGACACCGGGGCCGTGCCACGGCGGTCGTCGAACCCGCGCAACCGATCGCTTCGATGCACCCCCCATCGTCGATTTGGAGGACTCATGCCTCTCCTGCCCCACCGCGTTGCCCGACCGGGGTGGCACCCGTGAGCGCGGCCTTCCGCAGCACCGACACGGCCAGGGGTGGGGTCGACGGCCCGGCCTCGGCCGCGCTGCTCCGTGCCGGCCGGTTCTTCACGCGCTGGGAGGAGTCCGACGACGGGCGTGCCGTCTTCCGCGAGGGCGGGCGAGCGGGCGACGTCTTCTACCGCGACCGGTGGAGCCACGACAAGGTCGTCCGCTCGACCCACGGGGTCAACTGCACCGGCTCCTGCTCGTGGAAGGTCTACGTCAAGGACGGGATCATCACCTGGGAGACGCAGCAGACCGACTACCCGTCCGTCGGCCCCGACCGACCGGAGTATGAGCCCCGCGGCTGCCCGCGCGGCGCGGCCTTCTCCTGGTACACCTACTCCCCCACCCGCGTGCGCTACCCCTACGTGCGTGGCGTCCTCCTCGAGATGTACCGCGAGGCCAAGGGCCGCCTCGGCGACCCGGTGGCCGCCTGGCACGAGATCACGACCGATCCCGACAAGCGCCGCCGCTACCAGAGCGCCCGCGGCAAGGGCGGCCTCGTGCGCGCGTCGTGGGGCGAAGCCGTCGAGATCGCGGCCGCCGCGCACGTCCACACGATCAAGGAGTACGGCCCCGACCGCGTCGCCGGCTTCTCGCCGATCCCCGCGATGTCGATGGTGTCGCACTGCGTCGGCACCCGCTTCATCCAGCTCATCGGCGGCGTCATGACGAGCTTCTACGACTGGTACGCCGACCTGCCCGTCGCGAGCCCGCAGGTCTTCGGCGACCAGACCGACGTGCCGGAGTCGGGCGACTGGTGGGACGCGACCTACCTCATGATGTGGGGCTCCAACGTCCCGGTGACCCGCACGCCCGACGCGCACTGGATGGCTGAGGTCCGCTACCGCGGCACGAAGATCGTCACGGTGAGCCCCGACTACGCCGACAACACGAAGTTCGCCGACGAGTGGATGCCCGCCCAGGCCGGCACGGACGCAGCGCTCGCGATGGCCATGGGCCACGTGCTCCTCAAGGAGTTCTTCGTCGACCGTGAGGTGCCCTTCTTCACCGACTACGTGCGCACCTACAGCGACCTCCCCTTCCTCATCCGTCTGGAGGCACCCGAGGAGCCGTATGCCGCCGCGTCGGGTGAGGGGGCCGGTGCCCCCTTCGTGCCCGGCAAGTTCCTCACCGCGTCCGACCTCTCGGCTGATGGCGCCGCCGTTCCCGACGAAGATGCCTGGAAGACGGTGCTGCTCGACGAGGTGACTGGACAGCCGGTCGTGCCGAACGGCTCGATGGGCTTTCGCTACGCGGACTCCGGCAAGGGCCGATGGAACCTCGACCTCGACGGCGTGGCCCCCGCCCTGACGATGACGGGCGGCGCCGCCGAGGCCGTCGAGGTGCTGCTCCCGGCGTTCGTCGAGCCCGACGGCACCGGCTCGGTGCTGCGTCGAGGAGTTCCCGCCCGGCGCGTCGGCGGCCACCTCGTGACGACCGTCTACGACCTCATGCTCGCGCAGTACGGCGTCGAGCGAGAAGGATTGCCGGGCAGCTGGCCCACGGGTTACGACGACGTCACCGCGCCCTACACGCCTGCCTGGCAGGCGGAGATCACCGGCGTGCCCGCGGAGCAGTGCATCCGCATCGCTCGCGAGTTCGCCACGAACTCCGAGCAGTCGCAAGGGCGCTCGATGATCATCATGGGCGCGGGCATCTGTCAGTGGTTCCACGGTGACGCGACCTACCGGGCGATCCTCTCGCTGCTGATCCTCACCGGCTGCATGGGTCGGAACGGCGGCGGCTGGGCGCACTACGTCGGCCAGGAGAAGTGCCGACCGATCACCGGCTGGATCTCCCTCGCCAACGCCCTCGACTGGGGCCGGCCGCCCCGGACCATGACGGGCACGTCGTACTGGTACATGCACACCGACCAGTGGCGCAACGACGGCTACTCCGCCGACTCGCTCAACTCGCCCCTCGCCAGAGGGCATCTGGCCGGCAAGCACACGGCCGACACGATCGCGCAGTCCGCCCGGATGGGGTGGATGCCGTTCTACCCGCAGTTCGGCACGAACCCGCTCCAGGTGGCGGAGGACGCCCAGGCCGCCGTCGACGCGGGCACCGCCGCCAGCCCGGCGGCCTACGTCGCCGACGCCCTGCACGACGGCACGCTGACCTCGGCGATCGAGGACGTCGACGCTCCGGAGAACTGGCCACGCACCCTCGTGCTCTGGCGGAGCAACCTCATGGGGTCCTCGGCCAAGGGCAACGAGTACTTCCTGCGCAACCTTCTCGGCACGCACCACAACGTCCTGGGCAGCGAGAACCCTTTGGCACCAAGGCCGTCCGAGGTGAAATGGCACAACGAGGCGCCGGAGGGCAAGCTCGACCTGCTGCTCTCGGCAGACTTCCGCATGACGTCGACGACGCTGCTCTCCGACATCGTCCTGCCCGCAGCGACGTGGTACGAGAAGCACGACCTCAGCTCGACCGACATGCACCCCTTCGTGCACGCCTTCACGCCCGCCATCGACCCGCCGTGGGAGGCCAAGAGCGACTTCGAGCTCTTCCACCTCCTCGCCGAGAAGCTCTCGGACCTCGCGCGCACCCACCTCGGAGTCCGCAAGGACCTCGTCAGCGTGCCGCTCATGCACGACACACCCGGCGAGACGGCCCAACCCGGTGGGCGCGCGGTCGACTGGCGGGCCACGGGGCACCCTGGCGTGCCGGGCAGGACGATGCCGGTCTTCCAGCTCGTCGAGCGCGACTACACCGCGATCAGCGAGAAGCTCGCCACCGTGGGCCCGCTCGCCGACAGCCTCGGCTTCACGGTCAAGAACGTCACCTACCGGGTCGAGGAGGAGGTGGCCCGCCTCGCCGCCAGGAACGGCGTCATGCTCGGGGGCGCCGGCGACGGCCGTCCGGCGATCGACACCGACGCGAAGCTGGCCGAGGCGATCCTCACCTTCTCCGGCACGACGAACGGTCACCTCGCGGTGCAGGGCTTCCGCACCCTCGAGGAGCGGGTCGGCAAGAAGCTCGTCGACCTCGCCGAGGGCTCGGAGGAGAAGCACGTCACCTTCGCCGACACGCAGAGCGCACCGGTGGCCGTCATCACCTCGCCCGAGTGGTCGGGCTCCGAGACCGGCGGGAGGCGATACGCGCCCTTCACCGTCAACATCGAGCGCCTCAAGCCCTTCCACACCCTCACCGGTCGGATGCACTTCTACCTCGACCACGACTGGATGCAGGACCTCGGCGAGGCGCTGCCCATCTACCGGCCGCCCCTCGACATGCACCGCCTCTTCGGCGAGCCGAAGCTCGGGCCAGACGGGTCGAAGCAGGTCACCGTCCGCTACCTGACGCCCCACTCAAAGTGGTCGATCCACTCGGAGTACCAGGACAACCTGCTCATGCTCTCGCTCTCACGCGGCGGCCCGACGGTGTGGATGAGTCCGCAGGACGCCGGCTCCATCGACGTCGCCGACAACGACTGGGTCGAGTGCCTCAACACCAACGGCGTGCTCGTCGGCCGCGCGATCGTCAGCCCCCGCATGCCGGAGGGCGTGGTCTACGTCCACCATGCGCAGGAGCGCACCATCGACGTGCCGAAGTCGGAGGCGACCGGTCGCCGCGGCGGCATCCACAACTCGGTGACGCGGCTGCTCGTCAAGCCGACCCACCTCATCGGCGGCTACGCCCAGCTGTCCTACACGTTCAACTACCTCGGACCGACGGGCAACCAACGCGACATGGTCTCGACGGTGCGCAAGCGATCGCAGGAGGTGACGTACTGATGCGTGTCATGGCCCAGATGGGCATGGTGATGAACCTCGACAAGTGCATCGGGTGCCACACGTGCTCGGTCACGTGCAAGCAGGCGTGGACCAACCGCGCCGGCACCGAGTACGTCTGGTTCAACAACGTGGAGACCCGCCCGGGACAGGGGTACCCGCGCCGCTACGAGGACCAGGAGACGTGGAAGGGCGGCTGGACGCTCACCCACCGCGGCAGCCTCAAGCTCAAGGCGGGTGGCCGGGTGCAGAAGCTCCTCGGCATCTTCGCGAGCCCCGTGCAGCCCAAGCTCGCCGACTACTACGAGCCCTGGACCTACGACTACCAGACCCTCATCGAGGCACCCCTCGGTGACGACTTCCCGGTCGCCCGGCCGAAGTCGCTCATCACCGGCGAGAACACGAAGATCACGTGGTCGGCCAACTGGGACGACAACCTCGGCGGCGCGAGCGAGATGGGCCACCTCGATCCCATCGTCGCGAAGCTCAACGCCTCGGTGCGGCGTGAGTCGGAGGAGAAGGTCCGCTTCGAGCTCGAGAAGACCTTCATGTTCTACCTGCCGCGCATCTGCGAGCACTGCCTCAACCCGTCGTGCATGGCCTCGTGCCCGTCGGGCGCGATCTACAAGCGCGAGGAGGACGGCATCGTCCTCGTCGACCAGGACCGGTGCCGCGGATGGCGGCAGTGCATCACGGGATGCCCGTACAAGAAGATCTACTTCAACCACAAGAGCGGCAAGGCCGAGAAGTGCACCTTCTGCTACCCCCGCGTCGAGGTGGGGCTGCCGACGGTCTGCTCCGAGACGTGTGTCGGGCGGCTGCGCTATCTCGGCCTCTTCCTCTACGACGCCGACCGCGTCACGGCCGCGGCGGCGACCCCCGACGAGGGCGACCTCTACGAGGCGCAGCTCGACCTCCTGCTCGACCCGAGCGACCCCGAGGTCGTCGCCGCGGCCCGGCGTGACGGCATACCGGACGACTGGATGGACGCGGCGCGGCGCTCGCCCGTCTACGCGCTCGCCAAGACCTACCGGGTGGCCCTGCCGCTGCACCCGGAGTACCGCACGATGCCGATGGTCTGGTACGTCCCACCGCTGTCGCCGATCGTCGACGTCCTCTCGTCGCAGGGTCACGACGCCGAGGACCGGACCGTGCTCTTCGGAGCGATCGAGGCGCTGCGCATCCCCGTCGACTACCTCGCCGAGCTCTTCACGGCCGGCCGCACCGACATCGTCACCGGCGTGCTCCAGAAGCTCGCCGCGATGCGCGCCTACATGCGCGACGTGTCGCTGGGCCGCGACGGCGACCCCGCGATCCCCGCGGCGGTCGGCATGAGCGAGGAGTCGCTCTACGAGATGTACCGCCTCATGGCGATCGCGAAGTACGCCGACCGCTACGTCATCCCCACGGCGCACGTCGAGCGGGCCCACGAGCTCGAGGAGATCGGCTGCTCGCTCGACTTCGACGAGGGGCCGGGCATGTACGAGTCGGGTCCGTTCGGCGAGGCGAGCGGACGTCCTGCACCGGTGGCCGTCGAGACGTTCAACGCGCTCAAGCAGCGGCAGACCTCCGACACGGCCATGGCGACGACCGAGTCCGGCTCCCTGACCGGGCGGGTCAACCTGCTCAACTGGGACGGCAACGGCGCTCCCCCGGGCCTCTTCCCGGGCCGCTCGGACGGGGACGCGCCGTGATCGGCCTGCACCGGCGGGCGGCACCACGGGACGACCGCGTCGTGCACCTCGTCGCCGGACGCTGCCTCGACTACCCGACCGCCGAGCTCGTCGCCGGGCTTCCCTCGATGCGTGATGCCCTTGCGGAGCAGGCCGACTCGGCCGCCGCCACGGCACTGGCGAGTCTCGTCACCCACCTCGACGGAGCCGCCCTGGCCGATCTCCAGCGCGCCTACGTCGACACCTTCGACCTCAGCCGCAAGCACGCGCTCTACCTGTCCTACTGGACCGACGGCGACACGCGCCGGCGGGGCGAGGTGCTCGGACGGTTCAAGACGGCATACCGCAGCAGTGGCGCTGTCGTCGACACGCACGGAGAGCTGCCCGACTACCTCCCGATGGTGCTCGAGTTCACCGCACGCGTCGACCCGGAGGCCGGCGTCGCGCTGCTCCAGGAGTACCGCGCGAGCCTCGAGCTGCTGCGGATCGCCTTGCAGGAGAAGAAGAGCGCGTATGCCGCCGCCGTCGTCGCCGTGTGCGCGACCCTTCCCGGGGAGTCCCCGCCCGACCGCGCCGCGGTCATGGAGATGGTCGGGCTGAGCGGACCGCACCCGACGGAGACGGTCGGGCTCGAGCCCTACGACCCGAGGCTCCTTCCGCTGCAACCGGCCTCGACCGGGGCACCGAGGGGTGGAGGGTCATGAGCACGTTCCTCTGGGGCATCCTCCCCTACCTCTGCATCGCGAGCCTCGTCGGTGGCACGGTCTGGCGCTACCGCTACGACAAGTTCGGCTGGACGACCCGGTCCTCACAGCTCTACGAGTCGCGCTTGTTGCGCATCGGGTCGCCGCTCTTCCACTTCGGCATCCTGCTCGTCTTCGTCGGCCACGTCGGCGGACTCGTCATCCCCGAGTCGTGGACCGAGGCCGTCGGCGTCAGCGAGGGGCTCTACCACGTCAACGCGCTGCTCTTCGGCGGTCTGGCGGGGGTCTGCACGCTGGCCGGCATCCTCATCCTCGTCTACCGGCGCCGCACGACCGGGCCGGTCTTCATGGCGACGACGAAGAACGACAAGCTGATGTACGTCCTGCTCGTCGGCGCCATCGTCCTCGGCCTCTGGACGACGCTCGTCAGCGTCGGGGCGGGCAGCGAGGCACACAACTACCGCGAGACCGTCTCGCCGTGGTTCCGGTCGGTGCTGCTGCTGAGCCCGGACGTGACGGCGATGGCGGCGGCCCCGGTGCAGTTCCACGTCCACGCGATCGTCGGGATGCTGCTCTTCGCGCTGTGGCCCTTCACGCGGCTCGTCCACGCCTTCACGGCCCCGCTGCACTACCTCTTCCGGCCCTACATCGTCTACCGGTCGCGCGACGGCCGGACCTCCGGCAACCGCTCCAGCCGGCCCGGCTGGAGCGGCGTCGGCACCTCCGACCGCGACCGCAGACACTGACCCGACCGACCCTGCCTCGAGGAGAGCCATGAGCACCAGCGCACCGACCGCGTCCACGCCGTCCCCGCCGCAGGTCGGCCTGAGCGGTCAGGGCCGGAACCTCGCCCTCGCGACCTTTGCCTTCGCGGTGACCTTCTGGGCGTGGAACCTCATCGGGCCGCTCGGGGTGAGGTACACCGAGCAGATGCACCTGAGCAGCAGCCAGAAGGCGCTGCTCGTCGCGACACCGGTGCTCGTCGGTTCGCTCGGGCGCATCCCGGTGGGCGCGCTCACCGACCGCTACGGCGGTCGCGTCATGTTCCCGGTGCTGACCCTGCTCACCGTGCCCTTCGTGCTCCTCGTCGCCCTGGCCGGCAACCTCGAGTCGTTCCCGCTGATGCTCCTCTTCGGCTTCTTCCTCGGCATCGGGGGCACGACCTTCGCGGTCGGGGTCCCCTTCGTCAACGCGTGGTACCAGGCGGATCGGCGCGGGTTCGCCACCGGCGTCTTCGGCGCCGGGATGGGCGGGACGGCGCTCTCATCGGCCCTGACGCCGCGGATGGTGACGTGGTTCGGCTACACGCTGACGCACGTCATCATCGCCGTCCTGCTCGTCGCAACCGCCGCGCTGTGCTGGTCCGCCATGCGCAACTCACCGGCCTGGACGCCGAACACCGACCCCGTCGTCCCCAAGCTGGCGGCCGCGATCAGGCTGCCGGTGACGTGGCAGATGTCGTTCCTCTACGCCGTGGCGTTCGGCGGCTTCGTCGCCTTCTCGACCTACCTGCCGACCTTCCTCAAGGACGTCTACGCCTTCGACCTCACGGCAGCGGGTACGCGCACGGCCGGCTTCGCCGTCGCGGCGGTCGTCGCGCGACCCATCGGTGGGGTGCTGTCGGACCGCATCGGGCCGCGCGCGGTCCTCGCCATCTCGCTCTCCGGCACGACCGTTCTCGCGGTCGTCCTGGCATTCCGGCCGCCCCTCGAGGTGGCGGCGGGCCTGTCGTTCGTCGCCATGGCCTTCTTCCTCGGGCTGGGCACCGGCGGCGTCTTCGCCTGGGTCGCGCGCCTCGCACCGCCGGAGCGGGTGGGCAGCGTGACCGGCCTCGTCGGCGCCGCCGGCGGCCTCGGCGGCTACTTCCCGCCCCTCGTCCTCGGGGCGACCTACGACAAGGTCTTCCCGCAGTACGGCTTCGGGCTCGCCCTGCTCGCACTCGTGGCCGCCTGCGCGCTCGTCTTCTCGCAGGTCGGGATCCGCTCGTCCGGCGACCGTCGGCGCACGGCCTGACGGCAGGCACGGTCTCTCGGGGACGCCGGCGACGCCGGCGACGCCGGCGGCGTCACCGGGCACCCGGGGTGCTCGACCCGGGGTGCCCGGCACCCGGCATACGCCAGCCGTGGGGTCAGCCGTCGGCGTGGCCCAGCGCCGGCTCGCTGATGGACGGACGGCCCGTCCCGAGGTGCCCCGCGAAGCCTCGCAGGAAGGTGCCCTCCTCGGCGACGACGGTGAGGTCGTACCACCCGCCGTTGGTCGACGTGTCGACGACGACGGGTCGACGGCCGACCGTGGTGCGGGCGCCGTACGCGTCCTCGACCGTGACGCGGACTCCGCGCGGCGCCTCGACGGTGACCGACAGGCGCTGCGTGCGCCCGACCCGGGTCACCTCGACGCGGATGCGGTCCGTCCTCGTGTCACCCGCGAAGCGCCGGAAGAAGCCGTTCGGCCCGTGCAGGTGGATGTCGTAGTCGCCGTTGACGGGCCACGTCGCCCGCAGCTCGTCGCCGGCACCCACCGTGTAGCTGTGCGGTGGCCCGGCCGGTTCGACGAGCCGTGCCTGGACGTGCGTGCCTCGGCGCCCGCGGTTGTCGAGGTCGACGGTGACGGCCCCGCGGGTCTGCTGCTCACGGACGACGAGGTCGTAGGGGGTCGGGCGCGCCGGGCGCGTCCCCGGCTCCTGCGACGGCATCTTCCCCTCAGCGGGCGGCGTGGGCCGGTACGACGGGTGTCGCTGGTCGTCGAACGGCTTCCAGCTCGTCGTGCTCGGCAGTGCGGGCACCTTCTCCACGGTCTTCGAGAAGTCGAGGGCCGAGGTGAGGTCGCCGGCGACCGACCGTCGCCACGGCGTGATGTTGGGCTCCTTGACCCCGAAGCGCGTCTCCATGAGCCGGATGACCGACGTGTGGTCGAAGGTCTCCGATGAGACCCAGCCACCCGTGCTCCACGGCGACACGACGAACATCGGCACGCGTGGACCCATGCCGTAGGCGCCGGGGCCGTGCTCGCCGTCGTAGAACTCGTCGGCCGTCGACACCGTCGAGGCGCCAGGGATGACAGGCGAGTTCGCGTGCGGGGGCACGAGGTGGTCGAAGAAGCCGTCGTTCTCGTCGTAGGTGATGAGCAGGACGGTCCTGGCCCAGACCTCGGGATTCGAGGTCAGGGTGTCGAGGACCTTGGAGATGTACCAGGCGCCGTAGTTCGTCGGCCAGTTCGAGTGCTCGCTGAACGCCTCGGGAGCCGCGATCCAGCTGACCGACGGGAGGGTGCCCGCCTCGACGTCCCGGCGCAGCGGCTCGAAGTAGTCCTGCCCGTCACGCGCCCTCGTGCCGCGACGGGCCTTCTCGTAGAACGGGTCTCCCGGCCCGGCGTTGCGGTAGCGGTTGAAGTAGAGCAGCGAGTTGTCACCGTAGTTGCCGATGTAGGGGTCCGACGTCCAGCCCCAGGAGCCGGCGGCGTCGAGCCCGGTGCCCTCGTCCTGGTAGACCTTCCACGACACGCCTGCCTGCTCGAGCCGCTCGGGGTAGGTGCGCCAGTCGTAGCCGAGCTCGTCGTTGTAGAGGACTGGGCCACCACCCTTGCCGTCGTTGCCCGTCCACCCGGACCACAGGTAGTAGCGGTTCGGGTCGGTGTTGCCGATGAACGAGCAGTAGTAGGCGTCGCACACGGTGAAGGCGTCGGCCAGCGCGTAGTGGAAGGCCGCGTCCTGGCGCTCGAGGTAGGCCATCGTCGTCGTGCCCTTGGCCGGCACCCAGCCGTCGTAGTGCCCTCGGTTGACGGCGGCCTGCCCGTCGGTCCAGCTGTGCGGCAGGCCCTCGAGGAAGGCGGCGCCGAGGTCGTCGACGCTCGGGTGGAAGGGCAGGACGTCGCGGGTGCCGTCGGACTGGTGCCACACGTCCTTGCCGCTCGGGAGCCGGACCGGGTGCGGGTCACCGAAGCCGCGGACACCGCGGAGGCTGCCGAGGTAGTGCTCGAAGGACCGGTTCTCCTGCATCAGCACGACGATGTGCTCGACGTCCTTGAGGGACCCGGTGGCCCGGTTGGCCGGGATGGCGGCAGCGCGGGCGATGCTCTCGTCGAGCATCGTCGCGGCGGCGGCGCCACCGGCGATCTTGAGGAAGCGGCGACGGTCGAGGTCGACCATGGAAACTCCTGGTGGTGTGGGGATTCGGGCAGGGTGAGCGATGGCGTATGCCGGGTGGCTCAGCGCGGCGCGTACGCCTTGGGCAGGCGCATGCCGCGGTCGGCCATGATCGTGCGGACGCGGTTCGGGTAGTCGGTGATGACGCCGTCGACGCCGAGGTCCATGAGGGCGCTGATCGTGGCCGGGTCGTCACAGGTCCAAGGGATGACCTTGAGCCCCCGGGCGTGGGCGGCGTCGACCATGGCCCGGTCGGGGTAGAAGCGGAAGCCGGGGTCGGCGACCGTGCCGTTCTGCGGGAAGCCGTAGTTCGGCGAGAGAGCCGTGAGTCCGGGAACCGCCGCCGCGGCGGTCGCAACGAAGTCACCAGCGAAGTCGTCGGCGTCGACACCGCCGAGCCACGGTGACGCGCCGGGCTTGCCGACCTGGATGAAGTCGTGGTTCGTGAGGGCGACGAGCGGCCAGGTCGGCGCGAGCCGGTGCATGACGTTGAGGGCGCCCCAGTCGAAGGACTGGATCGTCACCTGGTCCTCGATGCCCGAGGCATGGATCTCCTCGTAGACGCGGCGCACGAAGAGCTCTCGCGGCGCGGTCTGCTCGGGCGCGCCGGCTTCGACCTTCGTCTCGATGTTGAGGGTCACCTGCTTGGCGCGGTAGGACTTCACGAGGTTCAGCACGTCCCCCAGCTCGACCATCCGGAAGCCGGGCACCCGCTCCTGCTCAGGGAATCCGGGCAGCTGCTGATAGCCGCAGTCCATCGTCCGGATCTGGGCGAGGGTCAGGTCCTTGATGTACTTGCCGACGTACGGGTACATCGGGTCACCGGCCGTGACCGGGGCCGTGTCGCGACACTTCTGGGCGCTGACCTGACGGTCGTGGTTGACGACGACCTTCTCGTCCTTGGTGACCTGCGTGTCGAGCTCGAGCGTCGTCACGCCGAGGCGCATCGCCCTGGCGAAGCCCTCGAGGGACTCCTCGGTCGTCATGCCGATCCCCCCGCGGTGCGCCTGCAGGTCGAAGTGGGTCTGCTGTGGCAGGACGGCGTGGGAGCCTGCGGCGGCGACCGCGGTGGCGGCGGCGCTCGGGCCGAGGGTCAGTGCTGCCAGGGGGCCGGTCAGGGCCAGGCTGACCAGGAGACGGCGTACGTGCATGGGAGATCCTTCGCTCGGGGCTGGGCTGGCCCCTCGACGCTAGGGACGTCCCGCAGGGCTGTGGTGCCCTCGACGTGGCGCTTCCGTGAACCCTGGCCGAACACGGACGAAGCGGACGCCCAGCGCACGTCCGCCGAAACCGGCACCAGCGCCTTCAGCCCGCGCCGCAGGGACCTGCTTACCGTCGCCCCGACGCTCCCTCCCCCGGCAGCCCGACATCCGGGCTCGGGCGTCAGTCCTGCTTCACCGCGGACACGTCGACGCAGAGGACTCCCCTGTTGCCGTCCTGGTCGGCGATCACGGTGAGCGCGGGTGCATCGCTGTCGTCGACGACGGTCCCGCCCGCGGCGAGGACGGCGGCGATCCGTTGCGCGGCCGCCTCGGGCGCGACGTAGACCTCGACGTGGAACCGCTGACCCGTGGTCTGCTGCTCGTCAGCGTCCCCGAACCACAGGTTGGGCACGCGCCTCGTGGCGTCCCGGATCTCGTCACCGGGCGTGCCGCGCCCCTGGGACTCGGCACTCCCCGTCAGGAGGGCGGCCCAGACCGGGGCGATGGTCGACGAGCGCGCGGTGTCGAGGCCGAGCTCGATGTCGCTGACCGACGCCGGGTCGGCCCGGAGCCCGTGGTCGGCGGCGATCTCGGTGATCCGTCGGGCGAGGTCGACGTCCTGCTGCGTCACCCATTCGACGACGTGCTCGGTGCCTTCGTCGTCGCGGTAGATGGCGTCGTCGCTGACCAGCTTGAGGTCGACCCACTCCGTGCCGATCGACACGTGCGGGTGGTGCTGGAGCGTGTCACCCGCCTCGCCCACGGCGGCGACGAACCGGACGCCGGTGCCGAACCCGTCGACCACGTATCGGGCGTGCAGTCCCTGGGCCAGCTTGCGCCAGTCGGTCAGGTCGGCCTCGGCGATCTGTGCGCCCCTCAGCATGTCCATAGACGGGGACCATAGCTGCGATCACCACGGTTGACGGCTCGGAGACATCAGTCCGTTTCCGTCGTCGTCGCAACCGTTCGCGGTTGGGTCCGGTCGACAGCGGACGCCGCCACCATCGCTGTGAGCGGTGGCCGACTCCGAGCCGCGGGGCTCAGGGCACCGGGAAGTCGCTCGGAGCGCCTTCGCCGGTCGCCCCGTCGACGTGCTCGCGGAGCAGGTCGGCGTGTCCGGTGTGGCGGGCGTACTCCTCGATCATGTCGGCCAGCAACCGGCGCAGGCTCATCCCGTCGTGGGTCGTCTGGTCCAGGCCGCCGCGCGACAACGCCTCCGTCAGCGACGCCCGGGAGCGGTGCACGGTCTCGACCCAGAGCGCACGCAGGGCGTCAGGGGTGTCGTCGGCCGCCGTGGCCCAGGCCCAGTCGTCCCAGTCCCTCTCGAGGTCCAGCGCGTCGAAGGGCGACATGAACGCACGACCGGCGAGCCGGTGCTGGAAGTAGAGCTCCTCGACCCAGGCCAGGTGTTTGAGCAGACCGCCCAGCGTCACCGAGGACGCCCCGAGCCGAAGACTCATCCCCGCGGCGGCGACGTCCGCGCACTTCCACGCGAAGGTCAACCGGTTGCGTTCCAGGGTGATCACGGCGGTGTCGACCTCGTCGCCGCGCATGAAGCGCTCGATGTCCCACTCTGGTGGCTGGCCGGGCGTGAAGCCGAAGGTGCTCGTCATACGTCCACACTAGAAAGGCACCCGGACGAGAGACGTCCGCAAACCCGGTCGACCGCGAAGTGGTCGACATCCCGGCGAGGCCGAGACGGCATACGTCGTGCCGAGAGCTCGGCGACCGCGTGCGGGCGGCAGGAGCGCTCACCCGTCCTGGGTCAGCTCGAACAGCTCGCAGGACGTATCCATGTAGCGGGTGGTCGCGCCCAGGTGGCGCATGCCGATGCGCCGGCAGACGGCTTGCGATGGGTGGTTGTCGGGATGGGTCACGGCGATGATCCGGCTCTCGCCGCGCGCGAACGCGTCGACGGATGCGGCGCGCGCAGCCTCGGTCGCGTATCCGTGGCCCCACGTGTCCGGATGCAGGTGCCAGCCGATCTCGACGTCCGCGGGGTCGGATGGATCTTCCCCTGCTGACAGTGGAATGGGTTTGAGGAGAAGGTTTCCCAGCCGCGCGCCGGCCTGGTCGGTGATGACCCAGATGCCGTGGACGGGGTGCTCGCTGATGGCGCGTCGGCGTTCGATCGAGGCGAGCGCCTGGCTACGGGAGGTCATGGTCGTGGGGTCGGCCCCCAGGTAGCGCACGACCTCCCAACGGCCCTCGAGGTCGAGGAGGAAGTCGGCGTCGCCGGCTTCCCATGGTCTGAGAACCAGTCGCGCCGAGGTGATGGTCCGCATGGGCGCAACCTAGCGAACGACCCGAGTCGGTCGCGGGGGTGCTAGGGCCGCATCAGTTCCGTGAACACCGGCTCGTTTCGAATCGGATCCAGGTCGGAGTCGTTCCTTGCCGACTCCCTGAACTCGTCCGACAGCTCGATGGCGTGCTGGAGGTGCTCGAGGGCCTCGCTCGTCCGACCGCACTGACTCTCGCAGCAGGCGAGATTGAAGAACAACATGGGGTACTGCGGGTTGGCACGGACCAACGCTGCTAGACGGGCGGCGACCTCGGCGTACTCCCCCGCCTGGTACCGGGGGGCCAGTGGAGCCCACAGTTCCCAACCTCGGGCCGCGTAGGCCTCTCCTGGCGTGCCCTCGATCGCCAGGAGGGTCGTGTCGCCTTCGAGGGCTGAGGCCTTGCGCCCGGTGCCGGGAGGAGCGAAGAACAAGGTGCCGGTCGGCGCGTCGACCCGGTCCCCGTCGACCTCGAACACCGCATGGCCGTGCAGCACGAGGAACAGTTCCTGGTCAGCGGTCGGGTCGTCTTCGTCGTGTTCGTTGATGAGGACGTCACCCGCCGTGCGGGCGGTCCACACCGTGGCCCCGAAGGCCGAGATGCCCAGGTGGTGGCGGACAGGTCGGTAGTGGGCCCCTGCGTCGCTGAACTCATCGATCTCATCCAGGTGGGCGATTGCGTAGCCGGTCATGGCCCGCTCCTTCGCATGGCGAGCGTTGCCTGCCACGTTACGGGCCCTTCAGGACGGTCGGCTTCCGGAAGGTTGCGGGAACCGCAGGTCACTCGCTCTGCCGGAGCCGCTCATCGGCAGTCGCATGACGGGTATCAGTGCCTCGTGTGAGGCTGCCGACAGGGCGGCTCGAGTTGCCTCGCCCACGGGCTACCGTGGAGCAAGAGGCGTGCGCGGAGCGCGCTGAGGGGCGCCGCTCGAGCGCACGCCTCGTCGCCGAGGAGGTTGGTAGCCCATGGCTGCCCAGCGCGTCGCCGGTCGGGTCGAGAACAGGGTCCGGGGCACGGGATCACCCCACGGAGGCGCGATCGCCCTGCTGCGCGCGGGCCCGCGACTGACCGCTGCCCGCGTGCTCTCGGTCCTGGTCCTCGCCCTGATGCTCGTCCAGTCTCTTCTGGGACTGCTCGTGCCCGGCCTCTACCCCGAGCAGGCCTGGGCGATAGCCGCACTACGCGGCAACGACCTCGTGACGCTGGCAGTCGTCGTGCCCGCGCTCGCGCTGAGCTTGTACCTCAGCGCAACCCGCGCCTCGGCCACGTCGGTCGCCGTGTGGCTCGGCCTGCTCTTCTACGGGATCTACAACTACGCCTACTACGCCTTCGGCGCCGCGTTCAGCGACGTCTTCCTCCTTCACGTCGCCGCCTTCTCGGCCTCGACGTACGCCCTGATCCTGCTCGGGTCGAGCCTCCGGGTCGAAGCCACGGCTGCTCGGATCCGCACCGGCCCGCCAGCACGGTTGGTCGCGGCCTTCACGATGCTGCTCGGGGCGGGGCTCGTCGCCGCTTGGGGGACCCTGTCGGTCCGGTTCGCCGTGACCGGCCTCCTGCCCGTCGACGTCATGCCACCGCAGGCGGTCCACCTCGTCTACGCCCTCGACCTCGGCGTTCTCGCGCCGGCCTTCCTCCTCTCCGGCGTCCTGCTGTGGCTCTGCCGCCCCTGGGGCGCCGTGCTCGCTGCGGCGGCCAACGTCTCTGCCGCCGCCTACCTGCTCGTCCTCGAGGTGGGCGGAGGCTTCCAGTCGAACGCCGGGATCGGCACGGCCACGTGGGCCTCGGCCCCCGCGATCGGTGGCACCGTGCTGTGTCTCCTCGCCGCGGTCACACTGCTCACCGGGAAGTCGCGGGCTGGCGCACCACAGGGGCCGTCGGGGACGCATTGACCCAGAGACGGGTGCGCGTCACCGAGACGTCTGAACGGCGACTTCCGGCGTCCTCCCAGAGCAGCGGGATCACGACCGCTCGACCGGCTTCACTGGCTCTCAGGCGGCCACATCACGTGAAGCCCTTACTGCTGGGCCGGTATCGCAGGGCGACCGCCCCCGACCGGAACTCTTGGCGATCCACGAGCTCCAGCTGGACGCGCTCGCGCAGACCGGCGAGCAAGGTCGGCCCGTGTCCGGCAAGGACCGGCTGCACGACGAACGCGTACTCGTCGATCAGTCCCAGATCTGCCAACGCCAGGGGAAGCGTCACGCCACCCACGAACAGACCCTCGCCTGGCTCCTGCTTGAGCCGCTGAACCGCTTGCCCCACGTCGCCTCGCACCAGCTCCGCATTCCAGTCGACCCCGCTCAGCGTGCTCGACACGACGTGCTTCTTCGTCCGGTTGATGGTCTCGGCGAACGGGATCTGCCACTCATCCATCCAGTCAGGCCACGTGCCCGTGGCCGGCTGCCGCCACGCCGACTCCATCATCTCGTAGGTCACCCGGCCGAACAGCAGGGCATCGGCTCGTTCCAGCTCGGCCGTCCAGTAGCGCATCGACTGCTCGTCGGGGGGTAGCCCCGCCTCGTGATGGCAGCAGCCGTCGAGTGTGACGTTGATCGAGTATCGAAGTGGTCTCATCTCGTTGCTCTCCCTTGAGGCGCGCAGCGCGTCTTCACCGGACCGTACTCAAACTCCCCCGGCCGGGCCACCGACGAGGTTCAGGGGCCGCTTGCTCGGCCGCCAAGATCGGATTCGCCGTACACAGGGGCCGATGGAGAGTGCCGACAGTCAGGCGCCGGCCTGCGCAAGCTCCTTCGGCTCGGTGACGGGGTCGTCGGAGAGCATCTGACGTCGGGCGATGGTGCGCAGATCCTCGCGGCCCTGCTCGTCGAGCGGCTCTCCGTTGGCGAGCTCCACCTCGACGACCAGCCACTGCCAGAGCTCTCGCACGAAGGCTCGGAACTGCTCGCGACCCCGGTCTGTCAGCTCCACCCGACTGTCCACCGCCTGGAGCAGCCCGCGCATGACGCAGTCGTCGATCGCCGGTTGGATCAGGGCCATCGGCACCCGGTGGGAGGAGGCGATGTCGTAGGGGTCTGCCGGGCCGTGCACATGGATCTGTTGGATCGCGACCTGGCGCAGGGTCCAGACCTGGACGCCGTCGAGCCCGGACTGGGAGGACAGCAGCAGCCTCTCGGCGGCCTCGGGCAACCGAGTCCGCAGGATCCGCACGACCTGGCCCTCGAGCTGCTCCTGCGCCGAGCGCTGGTCCGGGATCGCGAAGGCCGGTCCGATCTCGGATGCCCCTGGCTGAGTCAGCCCGCGCATCGCGACCTGCTTGAGGAACAACGCGACCACGAAGGCCAGCACGGCGACGGGGATGGCGGAGGCGAACACGTACTGAAGCGTGTCGGCATAGGCCGCCACGACCGCAGCCTGTTGAGCCGGCGGCAGGCCTTGGACAGCCGCGGGCGAGGTGACCTGTGTCGGGTCCGCGCCGGTGGCAACGACGGCCTTGGCCAGGTTGGGAGCCAGCTGGTTGGCGTACAGCGTGCCGAACGCGGCCGCCCCGAACGAGCTTCCCATGGTCCGGAAGAAGGTGACTCCCGACGTCGCCACCCCCAGGTCGCGGTACTCCACCGTGTTCTGGACGATGATCGTCAACACCTGCATCGACAGACCGATGCCGACACCGAGCACGAGCATCGCGCCGGACGTCTCAAGGGTCGTCGAGTGCTGGTCGAGCCGCGAGAGCAACCACATCCCGACCGCCATCACCACCGAGCCGACGATCGGGAAGACCCGGTAGCGGCCGGTCTTGCTGACCACGTTGCCGGCACCCACCGACGCCACGATGAGCCCGAGCACCATCGGCAGTGTCCGCAGCCCGGACACCGTGGCACTGACGCCTTGGCAGAACTGCAGGTACGTCGGAAGGAACGTCATGCAGCCCAGGAGAGCGAAGCCGACGATGAAGCTGAGAACCGAGCTCACGCTGAACACGTTCCGCCGGAACAGTCTCAGCGGAAGGATCGGCTCGGCCGCTCGGTGTTCGGCCACGACGAAGCAGCCCAGGAACACGACGCCCCCGAGCACCAGCCCGATGATGGTCGGCGATCCCCAACCGTACTCAGACCCGCCCCAGCTCGTCGCAAGGATCAGCGCGGCCGACCCGAGCGAGATGAAGACGATGCCGAAGGTGTCGAAGATCGGGCGCCCGGAGGTCGGCACGGACGGGAGGAACTTGACAGCCAACGGGATGATGACGAGTGCGATCGGGACGTTGACGTAGAAGACCCACTGCCACGACAGGTGGTCGGTGAAGAAGCCGCCGAGCAGAGGCCCGAGCACCGTCGTTCCCCCGAAGACCGCGCCCATCGCGCCCTGGTACTTGCCCCGCTCACGCAACGGGATGATGTCGGCGATCATGGCCGTGGCGGTGATGGTCAGGCCGCCTCCACCGATGCCCTGCAGGGCGCGTGACGCGATGAGCCAGGTCATCGAGTGGGAGAGCCCGGCCAGCATCGAGGCGACGGTGAACAGCACGATGCTGCCGATGAAGATCGACTTCCGGCCGAACAGGTCCCCGAACTTGCCACCGAGGATCGTGGCGATGGTCTGGGTCAGCAGGTACGCCGTCACCACCCAGCTCATGTGCTGCGCACCACCCAGGTCGCCCACGATCGTCGGCAGAGCAGTGGCCACGATCGTCCCGTCGAGCGCCGCCAAGAGCATCCCGCCCATGATCAGCGCGAAGGCGACGTTGCGCTCCGACGAGCCCAGCAGCGGCGGGTCGCCGACCTCGGTCAGATCGTCCTCGGACGCCTCCACCTGGCTCATTTGCTCACACTAGGCCCGAACCACCGGGCCCGCCCCTCCATCGAAGCCACCGTTGCCCCCCCCCCGGGGTTGACCGATGCTCTACAGCCCGAACGTGTGCCACTCGCCTTCGGAAACCACCTCGACACAGTCGCCGATGACCTTGATGGCGGTCTGCTCGTCGATGACATAGGCCGGGCCGCCGATCTCAGCGGCCCACCGCTCCGCGTCCGCAAGGGTGTTCGTCGGAAAAGCGTTCAAGTGAGGGAAGATCGCGAACTCCACGAGCCCCAGAGTCCGATCGTCGCTTGCCGCCGGCCACTTGACGAAGTCCGAACCGATGCGGGGTGCCATGACCATGCTCCCGGCGCTCACTCCGACCCAGGTCGTGTCGGTCAGGGAGGACAGCTGGTCGACCAGGCCGGATTGCCGCAGCCAGTGACACAGGTACGCGGCATCGCCGCCGTCGACGAGCAGAACGTCGGCCTCACGGATCCATTCGACCCATCGCTCCGTGCCGATGGTGGGTAGGGCGGTGAGCTCGAGGACACCCACGGACTTCCACCCCAGCGAGGTCATGGCGTCTCCCGGGTCCCCGCCGGTGACGAATCGGTGCACCGACCGCGGCCCGCACATGGGGTGCCCCCATTGGGCGGTCGGGATGCAGAGCGCGGCAGACTCGGAGATCGGCTTGCCCAACATGCCGACGAGCGCATCGCGAATGCTGGTGTTCGTGACGCCGCCCGAGGTGAGAAGCAGCTTCATCGCTGGGGCTCCTTGGTGTGGCTGGACTTCGGGACAACGGACGGGCCGGCGGAGGCGCCCCGGACGTTGACGGGTGTTGACACCGTACACACAGACCGGCGGTCGGCGGGAACCAGTGCAGGGTGACGCCCGCTCCGCTCACGTCTGCGTGCCGACCGGCTCGGACGCGCGGGCGAGGCTGGCACCCAGCGTGGCGGCATACGTCCCCGCCCAGCGGCGGACGTGCTCTTCCTGGTCGGCGACCTCGCTCTCGAGCAGCGCAACGGTGGGCGTGGGCACGTCGGCGCCGAGCTCGACGAGGAGGTCGCGCAGCGCGGTCGCGACGGCGTCGCGGTGAGCGGGCGCGCCGGCGATCGCCACCGGCACCGCCGCGACCCCCGCGAGGTCGCCTTGGCTCAGCTCGTCGAGAAAGAGCTTGAGCAGCCCGCTGTAGGTCGCCTTGTACGTCGGGGTCGCCACGACGAGCAGCCCGGCGCGCCTCACGACACCGAACGGGTCCTCGACGGGAGCCGAGGCCCGCGCCACCACGGCCCCGAAGGTGACCGCCTCGCCCAGCTCGATGACGACGGGCACCCCCAGGCGTATGCCGTCCGGCGCGGCTCGTCCGTCCGTCTCCACCGTCTCGGCGAGCGAACGCACGACGAGGTCCGCCAGGGCTCGCGTGCGCGAGCCGACCCGCGGGTTGCCGACGAGCTCGACGACCTCGACCACCGTGCCAGCGGCCGCAGGCGTCGCCGTCACGCGCTCGCCCTGACGCCGGTCCGCAGGGGCTCGGCCGACGCACCGTGAGCGGCCGACACCCCTGTCCCCCAGTCGGATGCGGGCCGCGCTGGCCCCAGGCCGAGGTGATCCCGGAGGGTGGCACCCTCGGCGTAGTCGCGGCGCAGGACGCCGCGCTCCTGCAGCAGCGGCACCACCCGGTCGGCGAACTCGTCGAGTCCGCCCGGGGTGATGTGCGGGACGAGGATGAAGCCGTCACTGATCTCGGTCGCGACGGCGTGCTCGAGGGCGCGGGCCACGGTCTCCGGTGAGCCGACGAAGGTCTGGCGACCGGTCAGCTCGATGACGACCTCGCGGATGCTGAGCCCCTTGGCCTCGGCCACGGCTCGGTAGCGGGCCGCCTCGACAGCGGGGTCACCGACCTGCCGGGCGCGGCCGCGGACGATCGAGGACGCGTCGGAGACGATCGGGTCGACGGTCGGCAGCGGGCCGTCGGGGTCGTAGTCGGACAGGTCGCGGTTCCAGACCTGCTCGAGCAGGAGGATCGCCGTCTGCGGGCTCACCTGCTGGCGCCGCACCTCGGCCGCCCGGGCGACGGCCTCGGCGTCGGTGTCACCGAGCACGAACGTGGCAGCCGGGAGGATCTTGAGGTCGTCCGGCCGCCGGCCGTAGCGCTCGAGCCGTCCCTTGACGTCGCGGTAGAACTCGCGCGCGCCGTCCCCGGTGGAGTGGCGGCTGAAGATGGCGTCCGCACTGCGCGCTGCGAGCTCGCGGCCGTCGCTCGAGTCGCCGGCCTGCAGGACGACGGGATGGGCCTGTGGGCTCCGGGGCACGGTGAAGCGGCCGGCGACGTCGAAGTGCTTGCCGCGGTGCTCGAAGGTCCCCGCGGAGGCATCGGACAGGAAGTCGGCCCCGTCCGCCCGCACCGCGTCGACCGGCCAGGAGTCCCACAGCTCGCGGGCCGTCGCGATGAACTCCTCGGCGCGCTCGTAACGCTCGGCGTGCGGGAGGAACCCTCCGCGCCGGAAGTTCTCACCCGTGAAGGCGTCGGAGCTCGTCACGACGTTCCACGCGGCGCGTCCTCCGGACAGGTGGTCGAGGGTCGCGAACTGGCGCGCGACCTCGTAGGGCTCGTTGAACGTCGTGTTGATCGTGCCGGCGAGACCGAGGTGCTGCGTCACCGCAGCCAGCGCGGCGAGGACGGTGAACGTGTCGGGCCGGCCGACGACGTCGAGGTCGTGGATCCGACCTCGTTGCTCTCGCAGCCGCAGCCCCTCCGCGAGGAAGAGGAAGTCGAACCGGCCGCGCTCGGCCGTCTGCGCGAAGTGGGTGAACGACGACAGGTCGATGTGGCTGCCCGAGGCCGGGTCGCTCCACACCGTCGTGTTGTTGACCCCCGGGAAGTGGGCGCCGAGGATGACCTGCTTGCGGTGCTGCGTCATGGGAGCTCCCTTCTCACGCCGACGCGGCGGCGTAGCGGTTCACGGCGACGGGCAGGCCGAGGCGCTCGCGCAGCGTGCCGGGGTCGTATGCCGTCCGGAAGGCCCCAGCGCGCTGGAGCGCGGGCACGAGCTCGTCCACGACCGCGGCGAGGTCGTCGATGACGACGGCCGGACGCAGCCGGAAGCCGTCGTAGCCGACGTCGTGCCAACGGAGCAGGAGCGACGCGAGGTCGGCAGCGGTGCCCGTGAAGACGTGGGCATCGGACGTCAAGGGCGACCCCGCGGCCTCGTCGAGCCGCCGTCGCCGGGTCCGGGCTGCGTCTGTCGTGCTCCCCAGGACCACGACGAGGTCGGCGAAGACCGTGAGGGGACGGGCGTTGCGCCCGACCCGCGCCTCTGCCCCTCGGACCTCGCCGAGGATGCTCGCGGCCTGCTCGTCGTCGTGCGGCGTCACGAAGACGACGTCCGCCGACCGGGCCGCCAGCTCGTACGGGATCGTCTGGTGCGCCAGGGCGGTGACGACGGGCTGCCCCTGTGGTGGTCGCGGCGTGATCGACGGGCCTCGGACGCTGAAGTGCCGGCCCTCGAAGTCGACATGGTGCAGCCGGTCCCGGTCGACGAACCGCCCGGTCGTGACGTCGCGGATCTCGGCGTCGTCCTCCCAGCTGTCCCAGAGCCGCCGGACGACCTCGACGTGGTCGGCAGCCTCGTCGAAGCGCTCGCGCACGGCAGCGCGGCCCTCGGGACTGGAGGCGAGGTCCCGTCGGATCGGGGGGAGGGTGCGACGACCGACGTTGCCGGTCTCGCCGCGTGTGCCACCCACCTGCACCCGCCAGCCAGCACGACCGTGGCTCACGTGGTCGAGGGTGGCGACGGCCTTGGAGACGTGGAACGGCTCGGTGTGGGTCGTCGTGACGGTCGGGACGAGGCCGACGTGCCGCGTCAGGGGCGCGACCGTGGCCGCGACGAGGAGGGCGTCGAGCCGCCCGCGCACCTGGTCGGTGCGCGTGTCGACGTCGTCGGAGAAGGGGTCCGCCGACTGGAGATCGAGACTGTCCTCGATCGTCACGAAGTCGAGCAGGCCGCGTTCGGCCGTGGTGGTGAGGTCGGCCCAGTAGCGGGCGGTGAGGAGGTCGGCCGGCCGCGCACCAGGCTCGCGCCACGCTGCCGGGTGCCATCCCGCACCGTCGAGGGCGACGGCGAGGTGGATCGGCGTGGCGTTCGGAGTGAGGCCAGTCACCAGTCGACTCCCTTCTGCTGCAGCTCGATCGGCCTGAGGTTCGTGCCGGTGAGCGCGTACGTGGTCATCTCGGTGAGGCGCGGGGAGTACACGTGCAGGCTCACCGCCGGGTCCGGGCCCTCGTTGCTCACGTGGTGCACGTAGCGACGTCCGAACGTGCGCTGCTGGCCGGGCCGCAGCCGGCCGACGTCCTCACCGACCTGCGGGGTCCGGTCGGGACCGTCCAGATCGGCGACGCGCTCGCTCAGCTGTCCCTGCAGGACGACGAACGAGCCGGCGCTCTGCCCGTGGTCGTGCCACTCCGTCGCTTGGCCGGGGAGCCAGGTGAGCAGCCAGGCCTCGTGGTCGGGCTCGGCGGCGATCCGGGCGTAGTAGCGGCTGATGGGGTCGAAGTCGACGAGGCCGGCCCAGAGGGCACGGTCGCCCGCGAGGCGCCGAGCCGTCTCCGCGAGGTTGACGGCGGTCCGTGGTGCGAACGTCGATGGCGTCCCGGCGCCGGGCGCAGAGAGCGTGGTGAGGGCGGTGGTCCGGTCGGGGCGGGTGCGCAGAGGCATGGCAAGGCTCCTGAAGGTGTGAGGGTGGGTCGAGACGGACTACGGGGACGCCGCGCGCCACAGCCGGGCCCAAGGGGGCCGGCGACGCTGCGCACGCGGTCGTCTGGTCGTCAGCCCCGACAGAGGGCGCTGCTCACCCGGGAGAGGTCGACGTGCCGGCGGCGGTGAGCCCACAGGGCGTGGCCGGGGGATCGCCGTTCGGTGGTGTGCGTCACGGGAAACCCTTGTGTCCGTGGGGCCCTCGTCAAGCCCGCGCTTGCGTCGACCGAGGGGTCGACGCCTGGTCCTCACCCGGGGCACCCCACCGCGGAGGAGGGTTGCCGCCCAGCAAGCCGGGGCTTGTCGCTGGAACTCATGACCTGCAGAGAAGATAACATACCTGTTTGGTAGGGATAGCGGGCGACCACCCCCTGAGATGCCACCGAGGCCACGGACCGTCGGGTTCCTCGTCGTGACGGTGCTGCCCGCTGGTGACGTCAAGGACACCGCCTCAGCACTGGTCGACCCGGTGCTCGTCATCGTCGTGTCACTCATGGTGCTCCCGGCCCCGGTCGGCTTCGTCCGGACCATGCTGCGCGAGCTGCTCGAGATGAAGCCTCCCCCCGAGATCGAGCACCCGGCCCGTCAGGCCGTCACCGAGCGGCTGCGCCACCTGAGTGTGGCCACCTGGATCAACGTCGAGCTCTCCTGCGACCCCGCCTGGCAGCAGGGCTGACGGGGTCAGCAGATCGGTGCCGATCACCCACGGAGGGGGAATCGGCACGCCCGCTCCCCCGGCACGATCGGGAGACGACCAGCCCGCCACCACGAGGAAGATGAGGCCGCTGTGAACCCGGTGCTCGCGTTCGTCATCGTCATGCTCGTCTGGACCGTGAGCGACCTCGTCGCGAAGAAGACGAGGTCGCTGCTGTCCTCGCTCTTCGTCGCCTCGATCATCTTCTTCGTCGGCTTCCTCACCGACGTCTTCCCCGAGGACCTCCTCGCGAGCTCGAGCCTGCTCGCGCTCGCCGGCGTCGTCGTCGGCTTCGTCATCGTCCACCTCGGCACCATGATCAGCCTCGACGACTTCAAGAAGCAGTGGAAGACGCTGCTCGTCGGCATCGCCACTGTCATCGGCATCGGACTTGCCCTGCTGCTGGCCGGATTCATCTTCGGGCCTCGGATCACGGGCTCCGCGGCCGACGGCTATGCGCAGGCTCTCGACTTCGTGATCGCCGGCACCGGCGCCTTGAGCGGGGGCACCATCTCGGTCCTCATCGTCCAGGAGGCGGCCCTCGGCGTCGGCCTGACGAGCATCGCCGTCTTCCCCGTCCTCATCGCCGCGCTCCAGGGGCTCATCGGCTTCCCGCTCACCTCGATCATCCTGCGCCGCGAGGCCGCCCGGCTGAAGGAGGAGTACCGAGCGGGCACGCTGGCGCCGGTGGTGGCCGCGGGGGCCGCCGCCGCCAGCGGCGGGGGCGATGGCGGCGGCAGCAAGGGCGACGCCGGCAGCAGCGGGGACGGCGCCACGCCGCCCGCCGAGCCCGTGCCGGAGACGAAGCTGCCCGGCGCCCTCCGCACGACGGCCGGCACCCTCTTCATCGTCGGGGTCGTCGTGCTCATCAGTCTGGGCATCAACAACGTCACCGACGGCATCCTCAACACGTTCGTCGTGGCCCTGCTCTTCGGCATCGGCCTGCGCACGACGGGGATCTTCAAGCCGTCGGTCCTGTCGGGCATCGACGCCTTCGGTCTCATGATGATCGCCATCATGATCCTCGTCTTCGGACCCCTGGCGACGGTGAAGCCCAGCGACGTGTCAGCGCTGGCCGTGCCGCTGCTCATCGCCTTCGCCTTCGGGATCGTCGGGATCGCGAGCTTCTCGGCTCTCGTCGGCAAGCTGCTCGGCTACAGCGTGTCGATGTCCGTGGCGATCGGGCTCACCTCGCTCTACGGCTTCCCCGGCACGATGATCCTGTCCCAGGAGGCCGCCAAGGGAGCCGGAGAGACCCCCGAGGAGGTGGCCGCGATCGAGAACGAGATCCTGCCCAAGATGATCGTCGCCGGCTTCTCGACCGTGACGATCACGTCGGTCATCGTCACGAGCATCATCGCCGGCCGGATCGGTGGCGGCTGAGCCGTCGCGTTCCTGCTCCGGTCCCGGTCAGGGGGCCATCGCGGCATACCCGGTGGCGTCGTGGATCGCCAGCCCGGCGTACGTCCCAGAGGCGCTCGCGCCGGAGTTCACCTGGGCCAGCTGGGCCTCCATGGCGGTGCGGGTCCAGCCGTAGAACGTCTGCTTCGTGTCGACGGCCGTCGCGCCGAGATAGTTCGTCTCCTGGCCGAGGCGCACGGGCTTGCCGAGCGCGGCGCCGGCGGCGAGCGCGGGGGTCGCGACGTCGAGCGTCCCGTCCGTGCCGGCCGCGGTGTTGCGGTAGGACATCACCGTGACGCCGGCCGTGCGCTTCATGATCTCCCGGTCGAGGGTCGAGGCCGCCCCCGTGGAGGCGACGGCGTGGATCGTGTTGAACCAGAAGGGGATGTCGGCCTCGATGGGGTAGGTGCCGGCATTGGCCTTGAGCTTGTCGAGCAGCGTGAGGTACTTGCTGACGACGGTGGCCTGGTCGGTCCCCCAGGCGGAGGTCGAGTAGGGCTCGACGTCGACGTGGATGCCCGTGAAGAGGCCCGAGCTCTTGGCCGGCTTGAGCCAGTAGGTGACGACCCACGTCGGGTTGTCGACCCAGCCGGGGTCGCCCCCGAGCGCGTCCACCCGGATGCCGGCAGCGCGGGCCCGGTCGCTCAGCGCCTTGATGTTCGGCAGCTGGCTCGAGGTGGTGAGGTTCGGCGGGACGGCGACGAAGAGCTGGTCGATGCCGGCGCTCACGGCGAGGTCGACGGTGGCCGCAGGGGTGCTCGTGTCCCACACCCACATGGCCCGAGTGTCCTGGGCCGCGGACGCGACGGCGGTCACCGTCCCGGCCTGGGGCGCTGCCGCGGCGACGGGAGCCATGGCGACCAGCGCGGCAGCCGAGCCCGCCAGTGCGAGAGCCGCGGCGACGAGGCGGGTGGCGCGGGCACGAGGGGTGCTGAACATGTGAGAGCTCCGGGACGAAGGGCGGGGACCAGCCCTCCGAATTGTCCGGATTGCTCAAGACTCGCGCAGGCGTTTCGCAAGATTGCCGCAAGTTTCGCAAAACACCCTCTTGCCCCCACGCCGAACCCCCCGAACCGTCAGGCAGGGTCGGCCTGGGCGCGCTCGACGAGGATCGCCAGACGCCGGAGCGCCTCCCGGTTGCGGCGGTCGAGCAGCACGTCACGGACCGGCTTCGGGACGAGCAGCGCGGGCCCCTTCGTCGCGTCCTCCTCCATCGTCACCTCGGTGTCGGCCCCGCTCGCGCGGCAGGTGATCCGCACGACGCCCTCACCGGACGGCCACGCACGCACCGTCAGCTCGAGCAGGTCTGGCCGCTCGCAGCGCCGCACCGTCGTCGTGTCGTCGATGAGGAGCGGCCAGGCGCCGACGGAGTGGTGGATGTGCGTCTCCGGTGCCGGCCAGCCGGGAGTCACGTCGCGCACGCGGGAGGCGCCGACGACCCACTGGCTGTAGCTCCACCCGTCGGCGAGGACGTCGAAGACCGCCTCCGGTGTGCCGTGGACGGTCCGTGTCGTGGTGCTCATGTGCGCCTCCAGGGCAGTTGGATCTTGTGGTGCCACAGGGCAGCCCGTGCGGCATTCGCGCCACACGCACCGTGGACGCCGCCGCCCGGGTGGGCCGAGGCGGACGCGAGGTAGAGGCCCTTGACCGGTGTCTCGGCACGTCCGGAGCCGGCGACGGGCCGGAAGACGAGCTGCTGCTGGAGTCCCGCAGTGCCGCCGTTGATGGCTCCCCCGACGAGGTTGGCGTCGCGGGCCTCGAGCTCGCGCGGGCCGAGGACCCGTCTCGCCGTGATGCGGTCACGGAACCCGGGTGCCCGGTCCTCGATGCGCTGCTCGATGCGTTCGGCCATCGCCTCGAGGTCACCCTCGTCCCACGTGCCGCGCACCTCGCGGACCGTCGGCCGGCCGGCTGCCGCATCACCCCGAACCCGTTGGGGCACATGGGTGTACGCCCAGAGAGCCTCTCCCCCGGTCGGCACTCTCGAGGCGTCGGCGACGCCCATCTGGCCGACGAGGAGGAAGGGCTTGTCGGGCACGAGCCCGGCAGCCACCTGTCCCCCGGTCAGCGTCATCTCGTCCATCGAGTCCGCGACGTGGACCGTGCCGGGAGCCGCAGCAGGTGCGCCCTGCCACGGGACCGGTCCGTCGAGCGCCCAGTCGACCTTGACGGTGGAGGGGTCCCACTCGAAACGCGCCATCCGGTGGCGCAGTCGTGACGGCAGGACACCCCACGGCACGAGCCCCCCGTAGAGGGCGGGCGCCGACACGTCGGCGAGGACGGCGCGGCGTACGTGGATCTCGCGCGACGCGGTCCGCACCGCGACCGCGCGACCGCCCTGAACGCGTACGCCCTCGGCTCGCTCGCCGAGGCAGAGCTCGCCTCCCTGCGACTCGAGCCGACCCACCATGGCCGTCGCCAGGCGGCCGGCCCCGCCGCGTGGGACGGGGAAGCCGACGGACTGGCCCAGCAGCGCGAGGAGCAGGCCCATGGCCGCCGAACCCGGCGACTCGAGACCGATGTCGGCGTGTCCGGCGTTGCCGGCCACGAGCATCCGTGCCGCCTCCCCGCGGAAGAGCCGCTCGGTCAGGCTGCGGGCCGGCATCGTCATCTCGCGCAGCAGCTCCAGGCCGCCCGGTCGGAGCACCTGACGGGCCAGACCCGCGCCGCCGCGCACGGGTGGGAAGGGGCTGAGGAGTCCACGCAGCACGTCGTCGCCGACGCGGTCCCACGTCTCGCAGAGGGCCAGCCACGCCTCGCCGTCGCCGGGTGCGTCCTCGTCGAGCGCCGAGGCGGTGGCCGCCCGGTCCCGGTGCAGCACCCCCCACCGGCCGTCACCGAAGGAGTGGCCGAGGACGGACGGGGCGTGCGACCACTCGAGCCCGTGCTCCTCGAGACGGAGCCCGCGGATCGTCGGCGACGCAGCGGCCAGGGGGTAGAAGGAGCTGAAGGTGTCGTGCACGTGCCCGGGCGCGACGGCGTCGTCGCTGGACACCGCTCCCCCCGGCCGGTCCTGCTCCTCGAGCACGACGACCGACCATCCGGCGTCGACGAGGAGGTTGGCCGCCACGAGCCCGTTGGGTCCACTGCCGATGACCACTGCATCCGTCGTCGTCACGCTGCCCCTTCGTCCGCCTCCTGCTCGTCGTACCCCGTGCAGGGCTGTACGAACCCAGTCGTACCCCGTGCAGGGCTGTACGAACCCAAGGGCGGCGGCCCGGATGCGTGGGCACGTGGGTAAGACAGAGATGGACGTCCCGGGGCCGAACCCTCGTCTGCAGCACCCGACCTCGAGGACGACGTGCTCGAGTCGTACGAGGAGCACCACGTCGCGGACGTGCTCTGCATGGAGCTCGCGGCGATGGACGCGACGGACGAGCGGTTCGACGCCAAGACGACAGTGCTCATCGAGAACGTCGAGCACCACATGGCCGAGGAGGAGCAGGACTGGTTCCCGAAGGTCCGCGCGGGCCTCGGGCGCAAGCAGCTGCAGGAGCTCGGTGAGGAGCTGCTCGCAGCGCGGAAGAAGGCGCCGCGCCGTCCCGAACAGCCCAGTGCGATGAAGAAGGCCATCGACGCGGTCGTCTCCTGAGCCGGCTGTCTGCCTGACGAGGTCAGTCGATCTCGTCCGGCACCCGTCCCTCAGCCAAGAGAGCTTGCGATCTCATGCCGACCGGGTGAGGACGGTCTACGGCGGACCGGGCGACGATGAGGCATCGCCAAGCCCGGGAGGACGCATGACCAGCTCGCCCATCACCGCTCCGACCCGCCCGCACGGTTGGAGGTACGGGACCGTGCTCTTCGCGGGAACCGTGTTGCTCATCTCCGGCATCCTCGAGTTCCTCCGTGGGCTGTCGGCACTCTTCGACAACACGCTCTACGTCAACACGCCCCGGTACATCTTCGCCTTCGACACCACGGCCTGGGGCTGGATCCACCTCGTCTGGGGCATCGTCCTCGTCGTGGTCGGAGGACTGATCCTCGCCGAGCGGCCCATCGGCCGGATCCTCGGTCTGGTCCCCGTGTCGCTCGCGATGGTCCTCAACTTCGCCTCGATACCGGTCTATCCGTTCTGGTCCATCGTGCTGCTGACGCTCAACGCCCTCGTCATCTGGGCGCTGTGCACCGCCGGGTTCGCCGACGACGTCGGCTACTGACGCCGGCCCGCGCTCGTCGCCCCTCGGGTCCTGACACTGACGGTCGTCGCGGCGGTGCCGGCCGCCCCGGACGCGTACACTCGGGGTGGTAGGCGAGTCCCTGGACCCCGGTCGCGTCCCTCCCGTGAACGTGACGTCGTGCGTCGTCCGGCACCGCCGTCTCCGCGCCGGTCACTCCTCACATGCCCGTGCACCCCCGTGCCGTTCTCGCGAACGCCCGGAGCCACGGGAAACACCGTGGCCCAAGGAGATCGATCGCCGTGACCAGCACCCACCATGACCAGACCACCGGGAGCTCGTTCACGGCGCTCACCCGCCAGGTGCACGACCTCGGGCTGATGCGTCGGCGGTACGCCTACTACTGGACCAGACTCGTCGGCGCCGTCGTGGCGATGGCGGGGTGGGTGCTCATCGTCGTGTGGATCGGTGACAGCTGGTGGCAGCTCGCGCCCGCTGCGGTCCTCGCGGTGCTGATGACCCAGATCGCCTTCCTCGGCCACGACGCCGCGCACCGCCAGATGTTCCGTTCCGGACGCCTCAACGACTGGGTCAGCCTCGTCGTGGCCAACCTGCTCGTCGGCATCAGCTACGGCTGGTGGCAGAGCAAGCACACCCGTCACCACGGCAACCCCAACAAGGTCGGCTACGACCCCGACATCGCGCCGGGGGTGCTCGCCTTCACCCCCGAGCAGGCCCACCGCTCCCATCGACCACTGGTGCGCTGGCTCGTGGCCCACCAGGGCTGGTACTTCTTCCCGCTGCTGCTGCTCGAAGGACTGTCGCTGCACTGGGAGGGCATCCACCGGGTCGCCGGCCGTCGTCGGGTCGAGCGCCGGTGGGTCGAGCTGGCCTTCCTGACGACCCGCCTCGCGGGCCTGCCGGTGCTCCTGCTCCTCGTCATGTCGCCGGCCAAGGTCGTCGCCGTCCTCGCCGTCCAGCTCGCGCTGTTCGGCCTCTACATGGGCCTCTCCTTCGCCCCGAACCACATCGGCATGCCCCTCGTCGCGCCGGGGCTCAAGCTCGACTTCCTCAACCGCCAGGTCCTCATGAGCCGCAACATCAGTGGCGGCCGGTGGATGTCCGTGCTCCTCGGTGGGCTGAACCACCAGACCGAGCACCACCTCTTCCCGTCGATGGCGCGGCCCCACCTGCGGCGGGTGCAGCCGCTCGTCGTCGCCTACTGCGCGGCCGAGGGAGTGCGCTACACGCAGACGACGCTCTGGACGGCATACGGAAGCGTCATCAGCCACCTCAATGCCGTCGGCCTCAAGGACAACGACCCCTTCCTGTGCCCGCTCGTCGCGAGCCGACGCGCGGTGACCGTGACGGATGCCACCTGACGGTCACAGGCCGGCCAGCGGTCCGATGTCGAGACACGCGGGCCGGCCCCGTCCCTCCCGTGACGGGCAGCCACCCCGGAGGCCCACCTGAACACGGAGGTCGACCCGTGCAACCGAACGAGATCACCGAGGTCCTGAACCGGCCCGGGAGCCAGCAGATGCTTGCGCGTGACGTGGCCCGCCTGGCCTATGTCGCTACGGACGGCACACCGCGCGTCATCCCGATCGCCTTCACCTGGAACGGGACCCAGGTGGTCATGTGCACCACGAAGAACTCCCCGAAGCTGCCTGCCCTGCGTCGCGACCCCGTGGTCGCGCTCACCATCGACACCGAGGTGCACCCGCCGACGATGCTGCTCGTCCGCGGCACGGCCGAGCTCGATGTCGTCGACGGCATCCCGGAGGAGTATCTCCAGATGAACGGGACCTACACGATGACGCCCGAGCAGCGGGTCGGGTGGGAGGCGGAGGTCCGCTCGCTCTACGACGGGATGGTCCGGATCGTCGTGACCCCGACGTGGGCGAAGCTCATCGACTTCGAGACGACGCTGCCGAGCGCCGTCGAGGAGCTGGTCCTGGAGCGCGAGCGCCGGCAACGCGCCTGAGTCCGTGCCTTCCCGGTCGGGGACCGTCCGGATCCGGTGGCACGGTCGGGTCATGACCACAGCGACGAGTCCCGGGGTTCTCACCGATCCGCGCCCGATCACCGATCTCATCCCCTCCGTGGCGGCGGAGTGCCGCCGCGTCCTCGACGCCGCCGTCGACCGCAAGTGGAGTATGCCGGCCGGTGACCTCGAGTGGTCGTGCCGGCGCACCGCGGCGCACGTGGCCGACGTGCTCTTCTCGTATGCCGGCCAGGTCGTCGCGCAGCCGGACGCGGCCTACCTGCCGATGGAGCTCGTGGTCGAGGACGCCGCGACGCCCGACCGTCTCGTCGCCTCGGTCGTCACGTGCGCGGAGCTGCTCCACCTGGCCTGCCGGGCCGCGCCGGCCGGGCTGCGGGCCTGGCACCCGGCCGGCGTCGCGGACGCGGAGGGCTTCGCGGCCATGGGCGTCGTCGAGGTGCTCGTGCACACCCACGACGTCACCCGCGGGCTGGGGCTCGAGTGGGTGCCGCCTCAGGAGCTCACGGCCGGCGCGCTGGCGCGACTCTTCCCGCAGGCACCTGGCGGGGACCCGACGGAGGTCCTGCTCTGGTGCTGCGGTCGCGGCGCCCTCGCGGACCGGCCCCGCCTCGAGACGTGGCGCTGGGACCCGACGGTGCGAAGCTGAGTCGCTCGAGTCGCTCGAGTCGCCGACCGCGCCGCAGGTGGACCCTAGGGCCGGGCGCAGCACAGAGCCCCCGCTCAGGTGGGCGAGCGGGGGCTCTGTTCGGTGCTGCCCGTCCCCGACGGGCCAGCCTGGGGTACCCCTCCACGAACACCCGAGGCTGTTGCCAGGACGCCCGGGGGCGTCCCTTCCCCCTGTAGACGATCGGCCTGCGTTTTCATGACACGGTTTTTCAGCAGATCTCCCGGACCGCGCGACGTCGGGCCACGAGGTCATCGCATGTTGCCCGTATGACCCAGCGAGAAGCGGCCCGGTTGCGGCCAGACGAGCAGGCCGTGCGGCCCCGGTCGCACCCGGATGCGGTGGGTGACACGGCCCGTCACGGTGTCGAGGACGTAGACGCAGGAGTCGTAGCGACCGGAGAACCACAGCTCGCTCCCGTCGGCCGTCACCCCTCCCATGTCGGGGGATCCCCCGCCGGGGATCCGCCACGTAGCGAGCCGGCGCAGGGTGCCGCCGTCGAGGACGCTGACGCTCCCCTCACCCCGGTTGCTCACGAAGACGCGTCGCGCGTCCCGGGCGGGATAGATGCCGTGCGCGCCCAGGCCCGTCCTGACGAACCGCGTCACGTGGAAGGTCGTCGCGTCGAGGACCCAGATGCCGTTGCGCAGCATGTCGGCGACGAGGAAGGACCGGCCGTCCGGAGAGAGACGCACGTCCTGGGGCATCGACGTCGCGCCCGACGCGAGCATGGCCGCGGGACCGCCCATCGACCGGGCATCGGCCGGGCGGGTCGCTCCCGGGGTCCGGACGTGGTTCAGGTCGACGATCCGGACGACCCGGGTGGCGGACGCGTCGAGCTCGGCGAGGTCACCGCTGAACTCGCAGCTGACGAGCATCCTCGTCAGGTCGGCCGTGAAGTCGGCGTGGTTGAGCCCAGCGCACGGCACCGGCAGGGAACGCCGCAGGGCCATGGTGCGAGCGTCACGGACGTCCACCCGACGGAGCCGCTCGGCCATGACGAGCGCGCTCCTCCCGTCGGGGGTGAAGTAGAGGTTGTAGGGGTCGCGCACCGGGACGGGGGTGCCGACGGCACCGGTGCGCGGGTCGATGGGCGTCAGGGCGTTGCCCGCGTCGCTGTTGACCCAGAGGCGACGCAGGTCCGCGGACGGCACGACGTGCTCGGGCGAACGCGGCACGCGTCGGGTGGCGATGACGGCATACGTCCTCGGGTCGATGACCTGCACCGTCCCGGCGAGCTGCTCGGGCACGTAGACGAGCGGACGCGCCCGGCGGGCCTCCGCGGCGAGTCTCCCCGCGCCGGTGAACGCATACGGCTGCATCGTCCCGGCGTCCCGCGGCGTGGTCCCCGACGGACGCACCGAGGGTGACCCCGAGGAGGTCGGCGCAGGGGCCGTCGGGCCCGGTCCGAGGGCGGCGACGACCCGCGACGACGAACTCGGCGCACCGGCCGCGGCGGTCCGGGACGTCGAGCAGTCGGCCAGCAGCGCGCTCGTCGTGACCGTGAGGGCCAGCAGGACCACGACGCCGCGAAGCGTCCCACGGCGACACGAGCGCGGGACGCGCTCACGCCAGGAGCTCGTTGACCGTGACCGCCCGGAGGCCACGGGCACGCATTCCGGCGAGGATGCCGGGCAGTGCGGCCACGGTGCCGGCGTGACCGAGGTGGAGGCTGACGATGCTCCCGGCCCGGACGTCGGCGAGCGTCCGCTCGCGCACGGCGGCCGTCCCGGGGTCGAGGTAGTCCTGGGGGTCGACGTCGTAGGAGATGCAGCGGGCGTAGCCGCAGGCGCGCGCGGCCGCCCGGATCACGGCGGTGCTCGTCGGAGTCCCCGACGGCCGGAAGAGCAGCCCGGCCGAGCCGCGCACGAGAGCCACCTCGGCCGCCCCCCGGCTCACCTCGGCGTCGGCCTCGGCGGCGGTGAGCCTGCGCATGGGTCGGTGGCTCCACGTGTGGTTGCCCAGGTCGTGGCCTCCCGCGAGGACCGCGCGGCCCAGCGCCGGGTTGGCATGGAGCCACTGGCCCACGGCGAACACGGTGACCCGGGCCCCGTGGGCGCGGGCGATGTCGAGGACGGTCGCCGTCAGGGAGGCAGGTCCGGCGCCGTGGAAGGTCAGGGCGACCTCGTGCCGGCCGGACGAGCCCGACCGGATGTCGGGGCCGACGGACCCGAGGACCGTGTCGGCCTCGGTCGACGTGGTGCGAGCCGGCGATGGCCCGGTCGCCACCGGAGGTGCCGAGCCGGGGACGCCGGACGTCGGCGCGGGTGAGCGGGTCGCCCGGAGCGTTCCCTGCGCCGCGGGCGGCGGGGTCTTCGGGGTCGGCGAGCACGCGGCGACGCCGGCCGACCCCAGAGCGCCGGCGGCCGCGGCAAGCACGGCTCTCCGAGAGGTGCCACGGCGGGAGGCAGGCACCCGGTCGGGCCGGTCGGGGGCCGGCTCCTGTGGAGTCACGCGTCCCTCCCTTCCGGCTCACCGGGGCGAGGACGCAGCCGAGTTCGCAGCCACGGCATGGCGGGTGCGGCGAGGGCCGTCACCACGAGGACGGATGCGCCGGCGAAGACGACCGAGGCGACCACGTCGGTGAGGTAGTGGGCCCCGAGGTAGAGCCGCGAGAGGGCGACGACGGCCACGATGGGCAGGCCGACGACAAGGGCGACCCGGGTGGAGCGACCGGTCAGGACCAGTGCCGCCACGACCGCGAAGACCGTCGCCGCGGCGAACGCGGTGTCTCTGATCGGGTAGCTGTCGGCGGCGGTCTCCGCGACGAGGGCGTGGACGGCGGCGGCCGGGGGCCGGGGCCGGTGGACGAGGACCTTGCCGATCTCGACGGACAGCCAGCCGACGACCGTCAGGACCCCGATGGTCACGGCGGCGAACCGGTCTCTCGTCCAGACGAGTCCGCAGCCCACGAGCAGCAGGACCGGTGCGACGCGCGTGCCGAGGCCGACGTCGACGACCTGGGCGGCCGCGGTCAGCAGACGGTCGCGGTGCCCTGAGAGGAGCACGTCCAGCCCCAGCTCGCCGGTGCGGGAGGCGCCGGCAGCCGTCACCGCGAAGCCGAGGGCGAGACCGACGCCGAGGAGCGCGATCCCCCAGACCACCCAGGCCCGCCGACGCGCCCGCCGGCGCTTCGCCGAGGCCGGCTCGGAGGTCACGACGGTGGTCATGCGGACCGTCCGCTCGCCCGGGCGGGAGCCGCGTATGCCGTCACGAGCGGCGTCGGGTCCGTGGCCGGGTCCGTGGCCGGGTCCGTGGCCGGGCTCGTGTCGGCGCTCGTGTCGGGGCTCGTCGGCGGGCTCGGGTCCAGGAGTCTGAGGTCGTCGAGGACGAGCGCCACCGGGGTGCGCTGTGACCCCTGGCCCAAGGGGTTGTCGGCGAACATCTGCTCCATCCGGGTCCGGTCGCCCGCGGCGTCGGTCCCGAGGACGTTGCAGCCGAGGTCGTTCGCGTCGATGACGACGGTGCCACCGAAGGTGTCGGCAAGGCCCTCGGGCAGTGCGGCGCGGATCGCCGCCGAGATGGTCGCAGACACGCGGTCGGGATCCTCGGGGGCGAGCTTGGCCGACAGGTTGGCCGGGTGGACCGAGTACTCGGTGGGCCCGTCGATGGCGCGCACGTCGCCCCCGACGACGGTGTAGAAGAGACCCCGCCGTCCGACGAGCTTTCCCGCGGCGCCCGCGGCCGCGGCGAGCAACACCCGCGGGAGACCCGCCTCGTCGATCGCCAGCTGCATCGTGAACGGTGACCCTAGACCGATGCCCGCGGGGGTCCGCGTCACGTGACGGCTCAGCACGCGCGCGGCTCGGCTGACGGGGATGTCCCAGATGAAGAACGAGCGGTGCTGGGTGATCGCGACGACCTTCTCCGAGACGAAGACGTGCCAGCGGCTGAACCCCGATCCCGCGACGGACCGGCCGTCACCGAGCGCGTCCACGTGCGCGCGGACCCGGTCCACGACGAGGGCCACGAGGTCGTCGGTGTCCGCCACCTGCGGGGTGCGCACCGGGAGGCGACGGACCCGTGTGCCGTCGGGCAGCTCGATGTCGAGGTCCTTCCCCTCGTTGGTGGCGGGGGCGGTCAGGGAGCCTGCCCCACGGACCGCTCCGCCCGTGGGGCCGGCCGCGCCCGACCTCGCGTCGTCGGCCGGGTCGGACCGGGCGTCGGACCTGTCGTCGGTGGCGGGTTCGGCTGGCGCGTCGAAGAACTCTCGAAGCCAGAGCTCGACGTTGAGGATGCGCCAGAAAGCCATGGAGTCGAGCGAGCCCCGGCCGCTCAGCCACTGCTCGAAGGCGTTGAGGACCTCGGTCCGGTCGAAGTAGGGGCGGCTCGCGAACGACTCGGAGAGGAACACCCGGTAGATGAACTCGCGCTGTTCGTGGAACCACTCGTTCTGCGGGGTCGTGAAGCCGATCTTGTTGCGCCGTCGGGTGATCGAGGCCGGAAGGACGTGCTCCTCGGCATCGCGCAGGACGTGCTTGTTCCAGCCGTCCCGGATGATCGCGTCGTCGGGCATCGCGAAGACGGTGCGCACGAGGTCGGGGTCGAGGAAGGGCACCCGGCCCTCGACGGAGAAGCGCATCGAGTTGCGGTCCTCGTAGCGCAGCAGGGCCGGCAGCGAGGCCACGAAGAGGTCGTGGACGAGGCGCTGTCGCAGGGTCGCCCCCTCCACGGCGTAGGTGTCCTCGGCGTGGACGGCCCTGAAGTCCCGTCGGAGGAGCAGGCTCACCGATCCCCCGCCCTGCAGCCGGGTCCGGAGCCGCGAGCGGACCTGGCCGGCGAGGATGTCACGGTTGGCGATGATCTCCGCGAGGCCGGCGCGTCGGTCCCGGGAGACCAGGCTGCGCAGGTGCGTGACGGTCTGGGGGACGTATCCCGCCAGCATCTCGTCCGCGCCCTGTCCGTCGAGCATCACCGTGACGTGCCGGCTCGCCTCCTTCATGACGCGGTACTGCGCGTACGGTCCGGTCGAGACGACGGGCTCCTCCTGGGTGCGCACGAAGTCGCTGAGGTCGGCGAGCAGGTCGTCGGAGGTCGGCCGGATCCGGTGCGACTGGACGGGACCCGAGCACGCGTCGATGGCGTCATCCACCCAGCGCTCCTCGTCGTTGCGGTAGCCGGGGAAGACCGCCGAGAAGGTCTGCTGCCGGGGCCCGACGGCCTCGGCCGACGTGTCGTGCGTGGTGAGCAGCCGGTCGATCCCGACGGCGATGGTCGAGCTGTCGAGCCCACCGGAGAGCGACGTTCCCACCGGCACGTCCGAGCGCAGCCGCAGCGCGATGGACTCGGTCAGCCCGTCGCGCAGGGCCGCGACCTCCTCCGCGCCCGCACCGGTCGCGGCGGGACGAGCGCGCTCGAGGTCGCGCTGCAGGGTGCCGTAGCGCCGGCGCTCGAACCCGTCAGCGCTGATCGTCGCCATCTCACCGGGCAGCAGGCGCTCGATGCCCTCGAAGAAGGTCTCGGCACCGTCGTCGTGCACCCGATGGCGCAGATAGCGGAACAGGCTGCGCTCGTTGGGCGCTCGGTCGTGGCGGCCGCTGACGAGGATGGGGCTGATCTCGCTCGCGAAGAGCCATGACCCTCCAGGGCCGCGTCGTCCTCCGTGCGCCTCCGACACCCGGCTCACATGGAGCGGCTTGATGCCGAACTGGTCGCGGGCCAGGGTCAGCGTCTGCTCGTCGCGGTCCCAGACCGCGATCGCGAACATCCCGTTGAGGCGGTCGAACGCCTCACGTCCCCACGCCGCATACGCCTGCAGGACGACCTCGGTGTCGCTGTGCGACACGAACGTGTGTGACGCCGCGGCGAGCTCGTCCCGCAGCGCGCGGTAGTTGTAGACCTCACCGTTGTACGCGAGGACGTACCTGCCGTCCGGCGTGGCCATCGGCTGCCTCCCGCCCTCGCGGTCGATGATCGACAGGCGCTGGTGGGCCAGCCCGACGGGGCCGTCGACGTGGGTACCCGAGTCGTCGGGCCCACGGTGGCGCTGGGCCGCATTCATCCGGTCCAGCAGCCCACGGTCCTCCTCGAGGCCGAAGTACCCGGCGATTCCACACATGCGCATCCCTCCGACGACGGTCGTCTGACCCGCCATCGTGCGACGACGCCGCTGAGAGGACCCTGAGGCCGGTTCTCAGCCGCTGTTCAGGCTCGCCGACCTACCCTCGGAGCCATGAGCGCCATCCGCGAACCCGCAGGCCCCGGCCTCGACGCCCGGCAGGCCTGAGGGATGCGCGTGCTCGTCGTCGAGGACGAGACGTCCCTCGCGGAGGTCGTCCGACGCGGTCTGACACGCGAAGGCTTCGTCGTCGACGTCATGCACGACGGCCAGGACGGGCTGTGGGCGGCCACCGAGTCCGCGTACGACGTCATCGTCCTCGACATCATGCTGCCCGGGCTCGACGGCTACCAGGTGATCGCACGACTGCGCGAGGCGGGCGTGTGGACGCCCGTGCTCATGCTGACCGCCGTCGACGGTGAGCACGACCAGGCCGAGGCGTTCAACCTCGGTGCGGACGACTACCTCACGAAGCCGTTCAGCTTCGTCGTGCTCGTCGCCCGGCTCAGGGCACTCATCCGACGGGGCGCCCCGGAACGTCCTGTGGTCCTCACGAACGGCTCGCTGTCGCTCGACCCGGTGCGACGGCGCGTGCTGCGACACGGATCGGAGATCGCCCTGACCCCCAAGGAGTTCGCGCTCCTGACCTTCCTCATGATGCACGCGGGTGAGGTCGTCACGAAGGCCACCATCCTCGACGCCGTGTGGGATCCGGCCTACGACGGCGACGTCAACATCGTCGAGGTCTACGTCGGCTACCTCCGCCGCAAGATCGACGCCCCGTTCGCGGAGGCGAGCATCGAGACGGTGCGGGGCGTGGGCTACCGGATGCTCGAGGCCGAGCCGGTCGCGCCGGTCGAGCCGGCCTGATCCCCGGCCCCGGACCCGCCGGTCGGTGGCTCCGGCGCCGAGGAGGGCAGCGGCAGCGTCAGCTCGAAGCAGGCGCCACCGGACGGTGACTCGCGCACCGAGAGCGTCCCGCCGTGTGCCACAGCGAGCTCCCGGGCGATGGCGAGACCGAGGCCGGCTCCCCCGGAGTGGCGTGACCGGCTCTCGTCGAGCCGCACGAAGCGCTCGAACACGCGCGCTCGGTCGGCCACGGGGATGCCGGGTCCGTCGTCCTCGACCCGCACCACGGCGCTGCCGCCACCCCGCTCGACGGTGACGTCCACGGTGCCCACCGCATGCCGGGCGGCGTTGTCGAGCAGGTTGCGCAGGACCTGCTCGAGCTGGTGCTCGTCGCCGCGGACCCGCACGGCGGCGTTCGTCAGACGGACGGCCAACGGGGTCAGCCGGCGCAGTCGCCGGACCTCACGGTCGACGAGGTCGTCGAGGTCGACGTCGCGGCGGCTCACCGTGAGCGCGTCGTCATCGGCCTGCGACAGCAGGAGCAGGTGGTCGACGAGCCGGCTCATCCGCTCGGACTCGCCACGCAGGATCGGGTCGAGCTGCTCCCACGACGTCTCGGGATCGTCGGGACTGACGACGTCGAGCGACGCCCGGATCGTCGCGAGCGGCGACCGCAGCTCGTGGCTGGCGTCGGAGACGAAGCGGCGCTGGGCGCGCTGCGAGACCTCGAGTCGGCTCAGCATCGAGTTCATCGTCACGGCCAGCTGCGCGATCTCGTCGTGGGTGGGCGGCACGGGCACGCGGTCCTGCAACCTGGAGGCGCTCGTGCGTTCGACGTGGGAGCGGATCGCCTCCACGGAGCTGAGGGCGCGCCCGACCCGCCACCACGTGATCATCGCGGTGAGGGCAACGAGGAACGGCAGGGCGACCGCCAGGAGGATGGCCGTGGTCCGGACGGCCTGCTCGCGTGCCTCCTGGGACGCCTGTGCCGCGAGGACGTACGTGTCACCACCCACCTCGACCCCGCGTGCGACCACGAGCGGGTCCCGCAGGTCGAGCGGCAGCGGGAGCGAGGAGCGACCGGTGACCACGGTCTGGCCGGCCGCAGGCCGCGCGTCGGTGACCGGCTCGGTCCGCGACGCCTTCGAGGTGTAGACCACGTGCGCCGCTCCCCCCTCGTACCCGATGACCTGGACGAGGACGTTGTCGGGACCCTCGTCGCGCTCGCTTCGCGCGAGACCGGCGGTGCCGTCGACGGACAGCACCGCGGCGTCCTCGTCGACGACGGAGGTGACGCTGTCCTGCAGCGTCTGGGTCAGTGCCCCCTGCAGCACGAGGACGAGCACGGCGCTGCCGAGGAGCAGGGCGACGGCCACCACGGCTGCGGCGGCGACCGTCGCCTGCCCCCGGACTCCCGTGGGCAGTCGGAAGCGGGCCGTCATCGGTCTCCTTCCGGTCCGAGGAGGCACGGTCGGTGCCACCACGATTCTGCCCGATCGGGCTGTTACGCCTTCTTCTCCAGCGAGTCGATCGTCGACTGCAGCGCGTGGAGCGCGGCGGCACTGTCCTTCTTGGAGGGCGGTGTCGACCGCAGCGCCGTCAGCGCACCGTCGATCGCGGAGTCCATCGTGTGCCAGTCGTCGGGGGACGCCGGCTTCATCGCGGCCTCTCCGTCGTCCCAGGCGACCTCGAGGTCCTTGATGCGCGTCGTCGCTGCGGACAGGTCGCCCGACCGGGTCTTCGCCGCGACGTCGTCGACGATGACGGCGAACGGCCGCAGGTCCCCGATGGGCGACGTCGCGTCCGTCTCCAACGGGTTGGCCCGCGTGGCGCTGCCCCGGGTGCCGGACGATGCGCCGGCGGTCGTGCGGGAGGGACTGGCCGCGGCGGGAGCGGGAGCCGGCGCGAGAGCCGTCGCGGCCGCGACGACGGCCACGGCGCCTGCGGCGGCCCACGCGTAGTCGCGGCGCGGGTGCACGGCCGGGGCCTCGCCCTTGGCGCGGCTGCCGTGGCGGTTGACGTTGACCTGCTCACGGGCGACGAGCACGACGATGACGGCGAGGAAGACGAGGCTCGTGAGGCTGGAGCCGAGGCCGAGCCCACCGAAGGCCCGGCTCTGCGTGAGCAGGTCACCGAGCGACGCGCCGAGCGGTCGCGTCAGGACGTAGGCGATCCAGAACGCGAGGACCGCGTTGAGGCCGCCACGACGGGCGACCCACACGGCGAGGATGAGGCCGCCGAAGATCAGCGCGCCGTTGCGGAAGCCGAGCGACAGCGCCTCGGTGGCGAGGTCACCGCCCGCCGTGCCGAGGGCGAACGTCGTGAGGATCGCGCCCCAGTAGTAGCGCTCGCGTCGGGGCGTGTCGATCGCGGTGATCGCCAGGGTGCGCTCCTGGCGCCACCAGACCGTGAAGACCGCGGCCAGCACCAGGGCGAACACCGCAGTGCTGACGTAGAGGCTGACGTAGAGCGTGTCGGTGAAGAAGTCGGTGATCTGGGTGCCGACGATGCTGACGAGGATGACCGTCAGCCAGTAGAGCCACGGCACGAGGCGCCGCGTGCGCAGCTGGGCGACGAGGGCGATGACCAGGAGGGTCATCATGGCCCCGTCCGTGACGAGCGTCCCGAGGCCGACCTGCACGGCGAGGTAGTCGGCGAAGGTCTCGCCGATCGTCGTCGACAGGATCTTGATGAGCCAGAAGGTGGCCGTGATGGCCGGCACCTTGTTGAGCAGCTGGGCGGCCACAGGGGGGCGCGCGTCGTGCGCCACCGTCCCCGGGACGGTGGACGTCAGGGCGTCAGACATGCAGGATCCTCCACGAAGAGAGCTGCCTCGACCGTCCTGCCGGCCCGGGTGACCTGGCGTGGCGCCGTCGGTCGGCCCTCGTGGAGCGGGTGACGCGGCCGTCGGTGGCCGCGCGGGTCAGGACGTCGAGACGCCGGGAGGGGGTCTCCCGGCGTCACGACGATGTCGCAGCGGCACTGAGCACACGCTGAGAAGGATCACTCGTGCTCGCACGTCGACACGAGACGGCGAGACCTCAGGCGGCCGCGTGCTCCCGCGCGGGCTCCGGCGCCGGCAGGTCCGTGACGGACGCGCCCTTGTTGCGGCCCAGGAAGTCGTTCGGCAGGGACAGCCGGACGACCTTCTTCCAGGCCGAGGCGACCTGGCGCGGCAGCGAGCCCGTCGTGTAGGTCAGGCCGTAGCGCCGGAAGAGGTCCTGCACCTGCGGGGCGATCTCCTGGTAGCGGTTGCTCGGCAGGTCGGGGAAGAGGTGGTGCTCGATCTGGAAGCTGAGGTTGCCCGTCATGAAGTGCATGGCCTTGCTGCCGCTGATGTTGGCCGAGCCGAGCATCTGGCGCAGGTACCACTCGCCGCGGGTCTCCCCCACGATCGACCGGCGCTCGAAGGTCTCGACACCCTCGGGGAAGTGGCCGCACATGATGACCGAGTGGGTCCACAGGTTGCGGATGAGGTTGGCCGTGGCGTTCGCGGCGAGCGTGTTGAGGAACGACGGGCCCGAGAGCAGCGGGTGGATGACGTAGTCCTTCGTCATCTGGTTGCGGATCTTCTTCAGCGTCACCTTGGCGCGAGCCCGGAAGTCGGGATCCTGGCGGCGCTCCTTGGTGGCGAGGTTCTTGCCGAGCTCGAGGTCGTAGGCCGCGATGCCGTACTCGAAGAAGCAGGCATTGACGAAGTTCCACAGCGGCTGCGCGGCGTAGAGCGGCACCCAGCGCTGGTCCTCGTCGACGCGCATGATGCCGTAACCGAGGTCGTTGTCCTTGCCGATGACGTTCGTGTACGTGTGGTGCAGCTCGTTGTGCGAGTGCTTCCATTGCTCCGACGGGCTGGCGTTGTCCCACTCCCACGTCGTCGAGTGGATCTTCGGGTCGCGCATCCAGTCCCACTGGCCGTGCATGACGTTGTGCCCGATCTCCATGTTCTCGATGATCTTGGCAACCGCGAGGCCGGCGGTGCCGACGACCCAGGCGGGCGGGAACATCGAGACGAGCAGGACTGCGCGAGAACCGAGCTCGAGCTTGCGCTGGGTGGCGATGACCTTGCGGATGTAGGCCGCGTCGTCGGCGCCGCGGGTGTCGATGACGGACTGGCGGATCGCGTCGAGCTCGCCGCCGATCTGCTCGACGTCCTCGGGCGTCAGGTGCCCGATCGGGTTGTGGGTCTTCTTCTGCAGGACGGTCATGGTGACTCCTCTGGTCAGGGGGTCGGGGGTCTGTGGATCAGGTCAGTGGTCGATGACGCAGGCGCCGGCGGCTGCGGAGATGCAGGTCTGGATCGGGACGCCCTGGCCCTCGGTCTCGCCGGGGGTCGCGGTCGTGACGGCTCCGGTGCGCAGGTCGCGCACGGCTCCCTCGCGCAGGGGCAGGACGCAGCCGAAGCAGATGCCCATACGGCACCCGGACGGCATGAGGACGCCGGCTGCCTCGGCGGCGTCGAGGATGGGGGTGGCGCCGTCGGCGTCGACGGTCGTGCCCGAGCCGGTGAAGTCGACCGTGCCGCCCTCGCCGACGACGAGGGTCGTGGCGCGGAACTGCTCGGTGAGCAGGTCGAGCCCGCGCTCGTCGTGGTGGCGCTGGAGCGCGTCGAGCAGCCCGCCCGGACCGCACGCGAGCGTCGTCCGGTCGGGCAGGTCGGGGACGAGGGCCTCGAGGTCGGCGACGTCGAGGACGCCGTGCTCGTCGTCGTAGCGGGCGACGAGACGGATGAGGCCGGCCTCGTCGAGGGCGCGGAGGTTGTCGATGAAGATCGAGTGCGGCTCGCTCGGGGCGACGTGCACGACGACGATGTCGTATGCCGCCGAGCGGGCCAGGCGCACGACGCCGTCGTCGGCCACGGGGAAGAGGTTGCGCAGCATGCCGATGACCGGGGTGACGCCGGACCCCGCGGTGACGAAGAGGAACTTCCCGCCGTCGGTGGGGAGCACGAACTCGCCCTGGGCCTGCTCGAGGTGCACGAGGGTGCCGGGTCGCGACTCGCGCACGAGATGCGTGCTGACGAGCCCGTCCGGCACGGCCTTCACGGTGATGGAGATGTTCCCGTCGGCGCGCGGGCCGTGGGTCAGGGAGTAGGCCCGCCACTGGCGGATGCCGTCGACGTCGACACCGATGCGGACGTACTGTCCCGGCACGTGGCCGGCCCAGTCGGCGCCGGGGCGGATGACGATGGTGGCCGCGTCGGCCGTCTCGGGGTGGACGTCCACGATGCGTCCGCGCAGGTCGGCGCCTGGGCGCAACGGGTCGAAGAGGTCGAGGTAGTCGGCGGGCAGCAGCGGGGAGGTCGCGCGCTCGGCGAGCTGGAGGAACCGGCGTCGCAAGGACGGGCGGGCGGCTCGGGTCGAGGGTTTCGAGGGCGCGGTCAGGCTCATGCCCCCAGCATGACTGACACCCAAGGGTAAGATCCTGACCACAGGGCGTGAAGTGTTCGGGAACTCTTGTGCGGAGGGAACAGTCGATGGCTTCAGAGGCAACGAGCGCCACGGTCCGTGGCGCGGCTGACCTGCAGCTGGACCACGCGGTCCTCAGGGTGCTGCGTGAGCGGCTCCCCGCCATCGCGTCCACGACGGTCACCGCCGTCGTCGACGAGGTCCCCGACTACCGCGGCGCCCTCGGCGGGGTCGCCGGCGACACGATCGAGCGCGCCGTGCAGATGGCCATCGCCGGCTTCCTCAAGCTCGCGGGCAGCGGGAGCGACGTCGATCCGAGCACCCCGCTCGGCCCGACCCGCGAGGGGGCCTACGCCCTCGGACGCGGCGAGGCGCGCGGGGGACGGTCGATGGACAGCCTGCTCGCGGCATACCGGGTCGGTGCCCGCGTGTCGTGGCGCGAGCTCGCCCGGGCCGCGGGAGACGCCGGGCTGCCGGCGGCGACGATGGCGAAGTTCGCCGAGCTGCTCTTCGCCTACATCGACGAGCTGTCGGCCGCGAGCGTCGCGGGTCACACCGACGAGCTGACGACGAGTGGCCGGGTGCGAGACCGCTACCGCGAACGGCTCGGTCAGCACCTGCTGGCGCGAGCCGGCATCGACACGCTGACCGCGGCGGCCGCCCGCGCCGAGTGGGCTCCCCCGGCCACGCTGACTGCGGTCCTGCTGCCGGCGGCGCAGGGACGCCGCGCCCTCGCCTCGCTCGGGGCCGACACCCTCCAGGTCGGCGAGGACCTGCCGGGCATCGACGACGTCGACCCGGACCACCCGCTGACGCTGCTGCTCGTGCCGGACGCCGACGGGCCGGGCCGCGTCCACGTGCTGCGGGTGCTCGCCGGCCGCCATGCCGTCGTCGGGCCGCCGCGCCCGTGGGACGACGCGCGCGCGTCCTACGACCGCGCCGCGCGGACGGCGCGACTCGTCCGGCCGTCACGCAGCGGGGCCCCCGTCGACACGGAGCGGCACCTGACCGACCTCGTCCTCACGGCCGACCCGGACGCGCTCGCCGACCTTCGCGACCACGTCCTCGCTCCCCTCGCCGACCTGCCTCCCGGCACCCGCGACCGGCTGGCGGAGACGCTCCTGTCGTGGCTGCTGCACCAGGGACGTCGGGACGCGGTCGCTGCCGAGCTGCACGTGCACGCGCAGACCGTCCGCTACCGGATGGGCCAGGTGCGCGAGCTCTACGGCGACCGGCTCCTCGACCCGTCCGCGGTGCGCGAGCTCGTCGTGGCGCTCTCGGCTCCCACCGCGGACGGGTCCTGAGCCCCCGTCAGCACGTGCTCCCGTCGACGCGGAGGATCGGACACGTCGGGGACGTGTAGGGCAGCACCCGTTGCAGGCCCCAGACCCCGACTGCGGTGAACGGCCTCCTGAGGTCGCCGTAGAAGTAGTCACCGGGTGCCACTCTCGTGCCGCCCGCGCCGCCGACGACGTCGAGGTCGAAGGACTCCCACGGCCCCATGCCCTGCGCGGTCGTCGAGTCCGAGTCACCGATGTGAGGGTCCTGCGGCCAGTGCAGCCCGCCGAGGCCGAAGACGTGGGCGCTCTCGCTCCCGGGCGTCACGACCACGTGCACGACCTCCGGGTCGCCGGCGTACGCCGTCAGCAGGGGCACCTGCCCCGGGTCACGGAACGCGCCGGGACCGTCACCGGCCGGAGCCGCCGCGTAGTTCAGCAGCGACCGTCCCGCCCGGGCGTTCGTCGGGTAGGGCATGAAGTCCTGCCCGATCTGCGTGTCGTCGTCGGCGAGGAGCACCGTGAAGTCGCGGTAGTCGGTGACGTCGCCGCCCGGTACGTGCACGATCACCTGGGCGCCGATGTCCTTGGCCAGTCCCGTGACGGGGTCGCTGAACTCGGTGCGCAGACCGTCGACCCTCGACGCGGGGGCGACGACCATCGCGCCGTAGAGACCGTTCTTGGCCGAGCCCGGCGAGGCCAGGTCCGAGATGACGGCGGTGCCGAGCCGGTCGGTGGCGGCGTAGTACGTGTAGGTGCGTACGGCCCCCGGAGCCACGTTCTGCTCCGGCGCGAAGCCGACGTCGACGCCGCCCGAGTCGGAGGCGCGGTCGAGCTTGCCCACCGAGAACCCCACTGCGGTGGTCAGCGTGTTCGTGAGGCGGACCGAGACGCACTCGCCGGCGACGACGTGCAGCACGAGCGGTACCGGGCTCTTCAGGCCCTTCTTGATGCTGAGGACGTCACCGTCGGGGACGAACGCCGTCCGGGCACCGTTGAGGGTCTGCGACTTGTCGACGGCACTGAGGTTGAAGCTGCGCGTCGGCGCCGTCGGCGGGCACGGGCTGTCCTGGGGCTCGGCTGCCGGAGGCGGTCCACCGGTGGCGACCGGTGGCACGTAGGCGGTGCTCGGCGGCGCCACCCCCGGGAGGGGCTGGAGGTCGTCGACGGTTCCGGGCAGCACCCGCACGACGCCCCAGGCGCCCTGCTGGGTGTGCTTCTCGACGCCGTTGGCGTAGAGGTAGTCACCCGGCCTCATCCGCATGTCGGGCGCCGAGCCGTTGAAGACCAGGGTGAACTTCTCGCTGACGCCGTAGTGGATCGTGTCGATGATCGATCCGGCCGGGCTCGGGCCCGACCCGTCGTCGTGGGTGTAGCGCGGCTCGAGCAGCGTGCGGCCCCCCTGCAGGTGCAGGGTGTCGACGGTGGGTGACACGTTGATGGTGCGCACGACCAGCGGGTCGTCGGGATAGAGCCGGGGCAGGGGTGTCACCGGGTCGCCGTAGGTCCAGGAGCTGAACTGGTGCGCCGTGTCCGGGCGGTCTGCGAGCGGGTTCGCCTTGAGGTTGAGCGTGGAGTACGCCCCTGCGTCGTTGTCGTTGATCGTCCAGAGCGCCAGCTCACGGAAGCTGCCGTTGACGAGTCCCGGGGACAGGGCGCTCGTCGTGTGGATGTCGACGAGGGTGCCCGAGTCCACCTCGGCCCCGGTCACGGGATCGTGGTAGGTCGAGCCGGGAGGCTCGACGACGAGCTGGCCGACGAGGCCGTGGCCCCAGCCGTGGATCCCGTCGACGTGGTCGTGCCAGAAGACGTTGTCGAGCAGGGCATCGGGGTACCAGCGGTACTGGATGAACTCGCTCCCGGCATACTCCCCGGACGCGTGGGCGGCGACCAGCGCCGAGTCGAGGGTCACGGTGCGGGTCGTCTGGTTGACGGCGACGACCTGGTGGGTCTCGATGGACTCGAGGCCCTCACCGACGGCGATCCACGGTCTCGTGGCCTTGCCGCCGGCGTCGACGCCGACGAGCGAGGCCACGCTGCTGAGGACGAGCGTCCGGGACCCCTTGGCGGCCGCCGTGCTGAGGCGCGGGTCGACCACACGGTAGGGCCGGACGGAGTGCTCGAAGGCGTAGCCCGCACTCACCCCGTCGGACCCCTGCACGTCGAACTGGACGTGGTGGATGTGCATGGAGCTCTTGGAGAAGTTGTCGAAGGCGGACGCGTCGGGGATCTCGTTGGTCAGCGTGATCGCGACGCAGTCGCCCTGGTTGGCACGGATCGCGAGCGGGTCGGACCGGCGCGGATCACTCGCGACTGCCTGCTTGTCCTTGGCCAGGACGAACAGCTTGCCGTCCGGGTCGACCTGCGTCGGCGTGCGCTGGATCGACTTGCCGATGGTGACGACGTTGAAGGTGCGGACCCGTCTCCCCTTGGGGCACAAGGCATCCGAGCGGTTCGTCCACGGACTGGTGCTCGCGGAGGTCTGGCCCGTCGTCGCCCCGAGCCATGGTGTCCCGCTGTGACCGGCTGGGGTGAAGGGTGGTCGTTTACCGATGTTCGTGCGGAAGAGCGGGTAGGCCGGGCGACCGTTGCGCGGGTTGAACAGGATCGTCGGTCGTCCCGTCACGATGCGCCCCACGTCGACGGCGAGGAGGTTCGGCTGGCCGGACACGACTTTCGGGGAGTCGGCGAAGACCGTGGGGTCGGCCGGGGCTCCGAGGTAGAGCTGCTGCGACCCCGTGCCCGTCACCTTCCAGTTCCAGACGGTCGCGTCCTGTCCGTTGCGCGGCACCCCGGCCGGCGGCAGCTGCGGGCGGATCCAGGAGTCGAGGTTGGTGGCCGTGATCAGGGTGCCGTTGATGGTGCGCCCGATGAGGCCGCGCGAGTCGACGGCGGTCGGCGGGAGTGCTCGGTCGGCGATCGGCACGAGGTCGGGCTGGCGGGTGTCGTAGACGCGCCACAGGCCCCACATGCCGGAGTTGTAGTGCTTGGCGATGTGGCAGTGGAAGAGGAAGTCGCCGGCGGACTGCTGGACGCCGCCCGCGCCGCCCTCGATCTCGAGGTCGTAGGACTCACCGGGGCCGATCGACTGGGAGTCGAGACGCTGCGACGGCGACAGCACGGTGGGCGGGTCCTTGCGAAGTCCTGTGTCGGCGTAGTTGAACGACGTGTCGGCGACCGGGTTGAAGCGCCACCGGTCACCCCCGCCGTGGAGATGGAAGACGTGGAACTTCTCGCTGCCCACGTGCATGAGCCGGATCTTCGTCGGGTCGGCGAGGTAGCCGCGCATCATCGGCGTCGCCGGCTCGCCGAAGGTGTACGAGCTGTACGCGTGAGACTTCTCCTTCGGGAAGGCGAGGAGCCTGTTGCGGAACGGCTCCGAGCGGTAGTTGAGCGCGAAGGCGCCGGGCCGGTAGGAGCCGGTCGTCGAGTCGACGAGCGGGATGTCGGCGCCGGCGGCGTTCTTGATCAGCTCGTTGTCATTGCCGATCTCGTGGTGCAGCAGGGCGCCCTCGCGGAAGCCGCACGTCGGCATCGCGCTCGTCGGGACGCAAGCGGCACTCGGTGAGGCCGGCTTGATGATGGCCTCCCAGCCGGACTCCAGCTGGCGACCGGCGACCGAGGCGTTCCAGTAGGTCGACCCCGGCGGCTCGACGACGAGCGCGCCGAAGAGCCCGTGCGCGACCGCGGCGCGGTAGCCGGGCCCGGGGTGGATGTAGTGGCCGCCCTCGAGGCGACGGTCGAGCGGGATGGCGAAACGGTAGGTGCGGCTCTGTCCCGCCGCGACGTCGGACGGGTCGTTCTGGCCCACCTCGTCGCCCGACGAGCTGATGTCGAACTCGAGCCCGTCGATGTGCAGGCCGTAGGGCCCGCCCGATGCCGCGTTGGTCAGCCGGATCGAGACGCAGTCACCCTCGTTGGCGCGGATGACGAGGGGCTGGATCGCGTCGTCGCGCAGGCCCACGGACACCTTCTGTGAGGTCTCCTGGGCCCGGACCGCGGCGAGCCGAGAGGTGAGGACGTACATCTTGCCCTTGGGGTCGTGGTCGCCGAACCGGTTGAGCGGGATGTTGACGTCGATGGCCGTGACGTCGTACGAGCGGTTCACGGTCCCCCCGTCCAGGCATCCGGGCGTCCCGGCGAGGGCCACGGTGGGCGACGACGCCTCGGCGACGGGTGCGAGGGCGAGCACGGCGACGACGCCGATGACCCCGGTACCCACCGCGAGCAGACGTGCCCCGTGGGCACGACGGTGGGACCGCGAGAGGCCCCGGTGGCGTCGGGTCCCGGTAAGGGTCCGGAGCGACGAGGCCACCACGACCACCGGCACGACGACGATCAGGACCGTCGTCGCGTCCCCGAAGAGGCCGATCACCGGCAGGCCCTCCCGGGGCTCGTCCAGGACCACGAGCCGCAGCTGGTTGCCCACCGCGACCGAGGCCGCCACCGCGAGGATGCACCGCGCCAGGACGGCCGACTCGCGCAGTCCTCGGCGCAGCGACGCCGCCAGGACGGGGTGGACGATGAGCACGAGGGGCACGGTGAACGCCACCACGGTGGTCGAGTGACCCACGGGTCCCTGGACGACTCCGGCGCCGACGTCGTGCAGGTCGAGCCAGGACAGCCAGAGCCCGCCCACCACCCCCATCGCCAGCGCCGTGACGAGGTCGGCCACGGTGACGTGCCGCTTCGCGCTCGCTCGGGTGGTGGGCGACGGGATGGCCATGGTCACTCCTTCTGGGAAGGCTTCGGCGCGACGTGCGAGTCGTGCGTGTCGCCCGGCGAGCCGCCGGCAGTCGACATGTAGAGCAGGTCCACCCGTGGCGTGCCCGGACCAGCGCCGAGCACGACGTGCGAGCCGTCACGGGGCAGGACGTAGGACAACGACCCCTCGAGGTGGGCGTGGGCCGCGAGACGGCCCCGGAGTGGCAGCGACCCGGCCAGCGGGGCCGCGCCGGACGGCTGTCCCGAGGCGATCGCCCTGAGGGCGGTCGCGTCGTAAGTCGCGTCGACGTCGCCCGCCGTCACGGTCAGCACGACCCTGACCAGGGCCTTGTCGCTGGTGACGAGCCCGTTCACCCCGTGGGACATCCCACCGAGGTCGGCGTCGGAGAGGCCGGTCACCTCCTCGGCGCCCGTCACCCTGAACGACACCCCACCCACGGTGAGGACCGTCGGGTCGGGCGGCCCGGCGAGGACGGCACGGGTGTGCCACCCCCCGAGGACCAGCCCGACGGCGACCAGCAGCGCGAGGACGATGGTGCGTCCCCGTCGCGGTTCCGGGCGCAGGCTTCTCATCCGACCAGCGTCGCAGGGCGACCTTCGACCTACCTTGGGGTCCGCCACCGCCCACCACTGCACAGCTCGCCCAGGCCTTTCGCGGGCGACCGGCTCCAATCTCCCCCGGGCGCAACAGCTCCCGCCCTACTCTCGGACCATGACGCTGGGCAGGCCCCGCTCGCGCGGGGGCCTCGGAGGGAGCCCGGGACGACGTCGGCGCGGAGCGCTCGTCGCCCTCCTGACCCTTGCCGTCGTCCTCGTCACGTCCGGGCCGGCCGGCGCCCACACGCGCCTTCGGTCCTCGGACCCGTCGGCCGGCTCGGTCGTCGCCACGGCGCCCACGGCGGTGACGCTGCGTTTCGCCGAGCCCGTGGCGGCCGCGGACGGGGCAGCGCACGTCTACGACGACCACTACGAACGCGTCGACCAGGGTCAGGTCCTCGCCGTCGAGGGCACGTCCGACTCGCTCCGGGTCCCGCTGCGGCCCGGACTGGCGAAGGGCACGTATGTCGTGGTGTGGCAGGCGAGCTCGGCCGATACCCATCCCGTGACCGGGTCGTTCCGCTTCTCGGTCGGCGCCCCGACCCCGGTCCAGGGCACTCCACCCGACGACAGCCACAACGACCTCGCGGGAGCGGTGCTGGGCCCCCTCCGCTGGCTCGGGTACGCCGGGATGGTCCTCGCCCCCGGCCTGCTGCTCATGGTCCTGTGGCTGTGGCCCGAGGGGCTCTCGTCACCCCGGACCCGTCGCCTCCTCGGCATCGGTGCGGGCCTGCTCGCTGCGGCCACCGTGGGGAGCATGGTCGTGCAGGGTGTCTATGCCAGCGGCGAGCCGTTCAGTGCGCTCTGGGCCGACCCCGGCTCCCTCGACACCCACTCCCGGACCTTCGACACGGTCCACTCGGTGCGGGCCTTCCTCCTCGTCGCCCTCGTCGCGCTGCTCGTGGCCGCCCTGAGCTTCGGGCCGCGAGCGACGGGGCGCCTCCTGCTCGGCCTGCGGTCCGCCGCCGTCGCCGTGACCCTCGCTCTCGCCGTGACGTGGCCGCTGGCCGGGCACTCCGCGGCCACGACCCACCCCGCGCTCACCGTGGCGCTCAACGTCGTGCACCTGCTCGCCATGGTCGTCTGGCTCGGTGGCCTCGTCGGCCTGCTCGTCGGGTCCGGGGAGGCCGAGCAGCAGGCGGCCCTCGGCCGGGCGCTCCCCCGTTTCTCCTCCGTGGCCCTCGTGTCCGTCGCGACGCTCGTGGTCACCGGAGTCCTGCTGGCCTGGTCCGAGGTGGGTACCGTCTCGGCCCTGACGCCGACCGCCTACGGACGCGTGCTCCTCGCGAAGGTCGGCGGCGTGCTCGTCCTCGTCGCCCTCGGCAACAGCGCGCGGGTGTGGGTCGAGCGACACCGCATACCAACGCCTCCTCGAGCAGAGGCCGGGGCTCCGGAGTCCACGGTCCCGGCGGCAGCCGTCGGCGCACCGGGTCTACGTGTGGGGCTCGCCGGCGAGACGCTCACCGCCGCAGTCGTGCTCGGCCTCACGACGGCGCTCGTCGTCATCATCCCCGCCCGCTCGGACTACGTCGAACCGTGGAGCCGGGTGATCACGGCCGACGGCGCGACGGTGTCGGTGCAGCTGCCGCGCCCCCGGGTCGGCGACACGATCGCCCTCGTGACGGTCGCGGCGCCCGGTGGACGCCGCGTCATCTCGTCCGTAACCGGGTCGGTCAGCCGTCCCGGGGCCACCGCGGCGGCCGTCCGGCTCCCCGTGAGCCCGGACGGGTCCGGTGCCGACGGGGCGACCGAGGTCGGCCTCACCTTCGACGACGTCGGCCCGTGGTCGGTCCGTCTGGTGCTCACCCCGACCTCGGGATCACCGACCACGGTCGTCTTCATCGTGCCCATCGCGGCCGACGCCTGAGGCCCGGCGCCCCAGCGCCGACCGGCGCCGACCGGCACCGACCCGCCCCCCGGCACCGGCACCGGCACCGGGGAGCCCGGCGGACGGCATACGCCCTCGGTGGGCAGTCGCGGCGTCGGCCGTGCCGGCGGCACGACATCGCGTGGACCACTCACGCCCCCACACGACGGAGGGTGGTGACCCCTGCGGGGCCACCACCCTCCTGCTTGCTTACCGGACTACCGGCCGGCCACGAGGTTCGACCGGGCCGACTGGGCCCCGCCTCCCACCGCGTTGACGGCCTGGACGGTGAACCGGTAGTTACCGGCGACCGGCAGTGTCATCACGAGCGACCGGGCCGTGCTCGGCTGCACCGCTGAGACGGTGGTCGCGAGGACCGCTCCCGCTGCACTCATGCGCAGCGCCGAGACCCGGTAGCCGGTGATGACCGAACCACCAGTCGCTGCCGGAGGCGTCCACCGCGCTGTCGCGTTGATCGCACCACCGGCGACTCCGGCCGTGGCGGTCCCGATGACGGGAGCGCCGGGAACGGTTGCCGGCGTCACCGCGATCGACAGAGCCGAGAAGGCGCTCGTGCCGACGGCGTTCACCGCAGCGACCTGGAAACGGTACGCCGTCCCGTTGGTCAGCCCCGTGACGACCAGGCTGGTCGCCGCCGCACCCGCTGGGCGAAGGGCACCCACCTGGGCTCCAGCAGCGTTGACCACCCGCACGGAGAACCCGGTGATGGGCGAGCCTCCGTTGGTTCCCGCAGTCCACCGGACGGTGGCCGAGGCGTTGCCCCGGGTGGGCGTGCCGATCGTCGGGGCAGCCGGTGCGGTCGCCGGCGTGACCGAGTTCGACAGAGCCGAGAAGCCGCTCGTGCCGACGGCGTTCACCGCAGCGACCTGGAAACGGTACGCCGTCCCGTTGGTCAGCCCCGTGACGACCAGGCTGGTCGCCGCCGCACCCGCTGGGCGAAGGGCACCCACCTGGGTTCCAGCAGCGTTGACCACCCGCACGGAGAACCCGGTGATGGGCGAGCCTCCGTTGGTTCCCGCAGTCCACCGGACGGTGGCCGAGGCGTTGCCCGGTGTGGCCGTGCCGATCGTCGGGGCAGCCGGTGCGGTCGGGGCGACAGGTGTCGCGGTCCCCGATGCCGACGGACCGGTGCCGAACTGGTTCACCGCGGCCACCTGGAAGGTGTAGAGCGTGCCGTTGGTGAGACCGGTGACGAGGCGGGAGGTCGCGGTGCGCGAGATCCCGGTGATGGTCTGGACCGGAGCGACGGTGGTGTTCGTCCCGGTGAAGACCCGGATCGTGAAGCTCGTCGCGGTGGCAGGCCCGGTGAAGTTGACCGTCACCGAGGCGTTGCCTGCGACCAGGCTCGTGATGCTGGGCGCGGCGGGCACTGCCACAGGCAGGCTCGCGTCGCTGAACTGCAGGCGCTCGACGTTCCACACGGTGTCGATGCCGTCGGCTCCGCCGTTGCTGTCGACGGTGATGCTGCCGTTGGCGTTCGACGTGATCGTGTAGGACGCCAGGGTCCCGGTGAAGACGGCGACGTCACAGTTGACCGCGGCAGCTCCGAGGGCGCAGTCACCTGCGGCGCCGGTGGCTGCTGTGGTGCCCATGCCCGTGATCTCACGGACCGCGACCAGGTTGCCCGGGTCGGCCAGTCCGGCGAAGACCGCCTGCTGGAGCGTCATGCCGGTGGTGCCGGTTCCCCACGGGTTCGTGGTGGTCGCGGGCACCGCCTTGTTCTCCATCAGGTCCGTCGTGCCGGTCTGGGTGGTGGGGTCGGCCGGGTTGGTGCGGTAGCTGATCCGCACGGACAGGGCGTGGTCGCCGTCGATGATGTCATCGGCGCCCCGGCCGGTGATGGTGTCACTGCCACCGCCACCGAGCAGGATGTCACCCTCGGCCCAGACCGTCCCGGTCCCGGCAACCGTGCCGGCCTGTCCGGTGAGTGGGCAGTAGCCGGCGGCGGAGGCCGCGACGATGGGTGCCAGCTGGCTCGGGAAGGTCGAGACCAGGCGGTTGAGTCCGCCGATGCGTGCGACGCCGGTCGGGTCGAGTGCGTTGCACCCGGTGAACCCGGCACCGCCCAAGGTCGACGGAGCGACCTCGTGACCCTTGATGACGTCGTTGAAGTTCGAGCCCGAGTCGGCCTCGGTCTCCTGCCAACGGTCGCGGTTCACGACGAGCTGGATCGGGACGCCGACGAGGTTGTTGTTGATCTCCATGTCGTCGTCACCGCCCACGGTGTCGTACTGGTGGAACGCCCAGTCGAAGCCGCCGGCGCCAGCGTTGCGGTCGACGGCCGCGTTCTGCGACATGAGGTCGTCTCCGCCCTCGGCGTCGTAGTCGTTCTCGCCGACCTGGCCGACGAAGATGTCGTTGCCGGGTGCGGTCTGGGCCGGGTCGTCGAAGAACGGCGCACCGTGGTCGCCCTGGAGCAGGTCCTGCCCCGAGCCGCCCTCGATCCAGTCGTCGCCACCGTCTCCGAAGACGGCGTCGGCGCCCTGGCCGGCGATGACGAAGTCATTGCCGGGGCCTGCGAAGGTCTCGTTGTCGTTGGCTCCACCGTTGATGAAGTCCTGACCCTCGTTACCCATCGGGATGTCGTCCCCGATGCCGGCATCGATCGCGTCGTCGCCGGGGCCGCCCTTGGGCACGTCCGCACCACCGAGGTCGGTGATGATGTCGTCGCCCTCGCCACCGAGCGCGATGTCGTCTCCACCGTTGCCCTCGATGACGTCGTTGCCGAGGCCACCCCAGAAGGTGTCGTTGTCGTTGCCACCGATGATCCGGTCCACGGCGGCGGTGCCGTTGTAGACCGACTGCCCGTTGATGCCCGCCGGGTCGACGGTGTTGATCGCGCGGTAGGCGATCGCGCCGTCAGCCTTCTTGAGCAGCAACAGGTTCTCGTCGCAGTCGGCCGTGGCCGGGTCGTCCTTGAGCGTTCCGGCGCCCGTCAGGCTTGCCGGCACGTCGGGAGTCGCTGCGCGTACCAGCGTGTTCGGGGAGTTCAGCGGGTCGTTCAGGAACGACATCTGGAACTTGCAGTCAGCCGTGGCGAAGGCGTCGGCCTTGAGCGAGTTCGTCCCCTCGGTGTTGCGCTGGATCATCTCGGAGAAGGAGTTGCCCTCGAGCTGGGTGCGGAGGTTCATCCCGGGAGTCCGGAGCAGGTAGTAGAAGCGGTCGCCGTCCTGCAGGCTCTCCATCTGCGTCTGGAAGACGTAGTTGAAGGTCGAGCCCAGCAGGCCGCCGAAGAGGTTCGTCACCTCGGCGAGACCGCCGACCCACAGGTCGACGTCGTCGACACCGGTGGTGGTGCGACCGCCTGCGTTGGCCCACGCACCCGTACCGAACATGAAGTCGGCCGCGTCGGCCGGCGGGACGTCGGTGGCGAGCGGGTTGACGATCGCCCGGGCAGCATTGCGCTTGGCGGCTGCCGTCGTGGCACCGACGATCGACGGGTGCTGTCCGTAGGCCGCGACGAAGTTGACCAGCGACTCGGGGTGCTTGAGGTGCTGCCCGAAGTCGGTCCAGTCGGTGTACGGCGCGAGCTGGCCGTCGTTGGTCTGCGCGAAGATCTGCCGGCGCAGGTCGTTGAGCCGCGGGATGCCGGCGTCCCTGGCACGGGCCATGTTGAGCGTCGGGAGGTCGAGCGGCAGACCCAGCAGGTTGTTGCGGAGGGTCTCGGTCACGAACTCGTCGATCTCGTTGCCGGCCTGGTCGGAGGAGCCCATGAAGATCGCTCCCGCTCCCTCGCGCGCGGTGTAGAAGGTCGGACTCGCCCCGTGGGTTCTCGCGAAGAGCTCAGGCGGGTTGAGGAACGCCGTGAGCAGCGGCAGCGAGTTGTCCGTCTTGGCACCGCTGGTCTCGGTCGTGGTGCGCGCCACGTCGTCGTCGAGCATCGAGTGCCCGAACCGGTAGACCGCGTGGGCGAACTCGGCCTGGACGGCCGGGTTGAGGTCCGGCGAGTAGACGTGGAACGGCCGGATGCCCGGCTGCACCTTGCGGCCGAACTCCTCGAAGACGAGGTGCTGGTACTCCATCTCCGTCACGAAGCGGGCGGCCTGGAAGAGGCGTCCGCCGTAGCCGTAGCTGACGTCCGGGCCGGTCGCCGTGAGGCGGTGCGGGGCCTGGAAGTCGGCGAGCAGCGACGGGTTGTTGTTCAGCGTGTTGGCGATGTCGTCGACCAGTCGGTTGTGCTCCGAGTGGAAGACCTGGTGGATCGAGGACAAGGCGATGTTCTCGTTGCACCGACCGTCACCACAGATGAAGTGTGAGTTGAGCAGCTCGTCGTCGTAGGTGCCGGCGGGCTGGCTCGCGAAGTCGGCCGACGGGGTGCTGTCGCCGTCAGGCGTGAGTCCACCCGACGGGTCGGCGTTGTGCGCGATGTCCGTGAGGAACGGCGTGTCGAAGTGCACGGTGTTCGCCGGAACCGGCACGGGGCCGGTGCATCCGACGTCAGTCGTGCGGCAGCCCTCGACGAGACCGGTGGTCGTCACGTACTGCGGCAGGCCACGAACCGGTCCCGGCAGGAAGTTGCCGTAGGGGTCGGCGGCGACCATGGGGATGTTCGTGACGTCGGTGTCGACGAGGCGCAGGCCGAGCAGGTCAGCAGCCTGCTTCTTGATGCCGGCCCAGGTGGCCAGGCCACCGCTGCCGTCGGGTGAGCCCGGGTAGGCCTCCCCGACCGGTCCACCGTCGAGGAAGCGGCCGTCCGAGACGGGTCGACCGGCGACGTTGCTGTACTCCCGCAGGAAGACCTGGTGCGAGCTGTGCGAGGTGTACGTCTGCGACTGGTCCACCCACGGGCTGTCCGTGTTGTTCGCGTTCTGGATGTCGTCGGCGGACTCGTCCACGGTCGTCGTGGTCGCGATGTCCCCGAGGATCCCGTCCGGTCCCGGCTGGTTCTGCGCGCGGGTCAGGACCATGAAGGCCTGGTTGGCCGGCACCTCGTCGCCGTTGGCGGGTACGCCGTCCGGACCGGCGGTGATCAGCGGGTCGTCGGCGCGCAGCGGGACGAAGACCGTGCCGCCGCCCTTGACCGTCTGGTCGACGCCGTGGTCGAAGAACTGGCCGAAGAAGGTGAAGACCGAGTTGAACGGCGGGGACAGACCGACGTCCGTCGTGACGTTCTCGATGAAGAGCGTCTTGTGCGACGGGACGCAGTTGTCCGGCGTGCCGTTGGGGTCGGCCGGGGTCGGGTCGGTCGTACAGGCGATGACCTTGTTGCCGCCCTGGGCGCGGACCGGGAACTCGGCCGCGGCGATGGCTGCCGGGTTCGTCGAGGTCTGGTCGACGATGAGGTTGCTGACCAGACGAGGCTGGCTGTCGAAGACGTTGCCCTTCTTCTGGGCGTACGACGTCGCGACCGGCGGGCCGAACAGCGGCGGGTTCGTCTCTGCCGCACGGAAGTCCGGGGTGGTGAGACGCGGGAACGGGACGTCCGCCGCGGCGAACGTCTCGCGGCCGGCGAACAGGTTGTTGCACGACCCGTCGACGGTGCGGAGTCCGTAGGACGTCAGCCGGTCGGGAACCTGGTCGGGGCCGGGCCCCACGAGGGTGCCACAGCGATCCGACGCGGTCTGCGTCACCGAGTGGCGCTCGGCGATCTTGATCTGCTTGAGGATGTAGGCGATGTCGGAGGCCGTCACCACGAAGCCGTTGCCCGCGGGTGCGGGAGCTGCCTGCGCGGACGTGACCGCAAGCGGCACGACCATGGCGAAGGGCACGACGAACGCGACGCTCGCCGCCACCCACCGGAACCGGACCGCTAGTGACTGCGGTCCCGCCCGGTGCGCGGACCGACGAGCGTCCACGTCGAAGATCCGGGCGTGAATCCGCCCGGGAGACTTGCCGGTTGAGCGTTTCATTGCACACCTGCCTCGTGAGTTGTTGTTGGTGTCCCCGACGTGGTCCTGTGCAGACCCGATGAGTGCGTGTGGAACGGATTGGAAGTGCGCCGTGCCGGCACCGCGTGCCGGCTCGGCGTGACTCCCGGAGAGCGCTGCCGCCCGGGGCTCCCGGGCGTCATGCGCTGGCCGAACGGATCGGTCGTGATGGCGCCGAGGACGCGCACCGCACGAGTGCGGCGAGCGTGCGTCGGGCCTCGTCGGCAGCCGGGCCCCGCCTGCCGGTCCCGGAGTCGGGGCCGGAGTCGGGGACGTCCCCGTCGGCGAACCCGCCGCGAGAGACCCGGTGAAGGCGGACGACGGCATCGATGAGGCCCTCGAGCTCGGAGTCGCCCGCGTCGGGACCTCCGAGCAACCGCCCGTACATCTCCTGCAGCCGCGGCCCGGGCGCACACCCGAGCTCGTCGGCGAACACCCTGCGGCACCGGGCATACGCCCGGAGGCCCTCTGCATGGTGCCCGGACACGTCCTTGCTGTGCAGGTAGGCGTACCAGGCACCCTCGTCGAGCGAGTCGGCCTCGATGGCCTGACGGGCCCAGCGGGTCGCGTCGCCGGGCGCGAGGTCCACGACCTTCTCGGCCGCGGCGACGAGCCACTCGCTCGTCATCCGCTCGTGCTCCGCGCGCGCCGCGTCCAGCCAGAGGGCGCTTGCCTCGTCCGGCAGCAGCGGGGTCCTGGCGACGGCAAGGGTCCGGCGCAGCAGGGGCAGCGCCACCTCGGGTCGGACGCTCGGGTGCAGGACCCGTCCGACGTCACGGGCGAGCGTCGCGACGTCGAGGTCGACCTGGTCCAGGTCCAGCGAGTAGCACCCGGCGCGGGTCATGATCGTCCCCTGCCGGGGTGCGCCCGGGACCTGGAGGTGCTTGCGCAGCACGCACACGTAGGACTCGAGGGTCGCCGTCGCCGCCGCGGGCCGGTCGTCGCCCCACAGGATCGAGACCAGCGCCTCCTTCGACACCGGGACGCCGCGGGCGACCGCGAGCGCGATGAGCAGGTGGCGGGGCTTGACGCCGCCGAGCTGACGCGGTCCGAGGACCGCGGTCCCGACGCGCACGTGCAGGCCGCCGAGCAGGTTGACCTGCACCGCGGCCGTGCCGGGACGTCGGCCGGTGGACGCCACCGTGACCGTGCGCGCCACGTGGATGCTCATGTCCGCGCCTTGCCGACGGTGACAGCGGCACGGTCAGGCCGACGGCCACACCGCCGACCTGACCGGCCGCCGCGGGACTCCCACGAGGGGGTTGCATCGGCGCAGTGCGTGACGTGACCGGCACGCCCGGGACGGACGGGGGAGTTCGAGCCGTCTGTCGTCGCAACGCCGTCTGCCGTGAGAGTCACGACTCTGACCGCGGGCGCGCCCGCGGTCACGAACAGGAGAACGGCGACCGCCGACGACGGCACCGACTCCTCGGTGATGGTTGGGCACTTCCTCGCGAGATCGGGTCGGCACGCGCACCGCCGCCGGATCGGCGACGTGTCGTCCGCGACACGTCGACGTCGTCCGCTCCCCTGTCGGTGCCCCCACCCGAACTGCTCTTTCCCCATGCATCCATGGTGCTGAGCACCCTTGTGCCACAACAGTGCCGAAGAGGGGGCTGCGCGCGACCCTCCTTGGGGGTGCCGTCAACCCCCTATTTGGGGGGTGCACCTTGACCGGCAGCCCGCGACCCGGGGGCGTACGCCCTCAGGGTGCCCAGGACCAGGCGAACCTCTGGGGAAAACGGGCTCGCAGACGCGTTCCCCCACCCGGCAGGGTGCTCAGGCTGACCTCGCCGCCGATGTCGGCGACGTCGTCCTGCAGCAGGCGCAGTCCGAGGTGGCCTTTCGCCGGCGCCGGGAAGGGGGCACCCACCCCGTCGTCGTCGACCGTCACCACGACGTCGCTGCCGTCGACCGTGGCGACGACGGACACGGTCCGGGCGTGGGCGTGCTTCACGACGTTGCGCAGGCCTTCCCGCACGACGTGGTAGGCGAACTGGGTGGACTCGGCCGAGATCTCCTTGAGGCGTCCGTCGACGTCGATCGTGACGTCGACCCCCTCGGCACGGACGGGCTGCGCGAGCTGCTCGACGGCGGCCTCGAGCCCCTCGCGGGCCAGACCGACCGGGTAGAGGTCGGTGAGCAGCCCTCGCAGCGAGGCGATGTCACTCTGGAGCCGACGGCCCACCGACTCGAGCACCCCGCGGGCCGAGGTCGACTGGGCCGGGAGCTCCGCCGCGACAGCGGGCAGCGAGTAGCCGAGGCTCGTCAGGTCCTGGATGAGCCCGTCGTGCAGCTCGCGCGAGATCTTGCGGCGCTCCACGTCAGAGGCGGCCAGCGCGTGGCGCAGCAGTGACGACCGTTCTGCCTGGGCCTGGTCGACGCGCCGGGCGAGCGAGAGGGCCAACGGGATCACCGTCAGGATGAACAGGACGAGGGCGCCGATCGCCAGCGGCAGGATGCGGGTCGAGATGACGATCTCGTCGCGGACGATCCGGTCGCTGTTCCAGTACGACTCGACGAGGATCGGCTTGCCCTCGGAGTCGACGGCCCCGGCATACACCTCGAGGAGCTCGTCGTACCCCTGCTCGTGCTGGTTCTCCTCCTTCGAGAGGTCTGAGAGGGTCGCCACCGACGAGGTGGTCCCGAAGAGGGCGACCTCCTCGGGCTCGAGGGTGAAGGTCTCGCCGTGCAGCTCGTGCACATCGGACCAGATGACCTGACCGCCCACGCCCCAGACCTTGATCCGCACCAGGGAGTCGTCACGCAGTGGGCTGCCCACGACGGCGTCGAGGATGCGGTCGGAGCCGGGGTCACCTCGGCGGACGGCTGCACTGATGAGCGGCGCGACGACGTCGCGCGCGAAGGAGATCCCGTGCGTGCTGGCGTCGCGGACCGCGATGTCGCGGGCTGCCGCCTTGACGGCCAGACTCACGCCGCCGGCGCACGCCGTCAACGCGATGAGGCTCCACAGCAGGAAGCGTCGAACGGCTCGGCCGCGGACGGTGCGAGAGTCCCCCATCGACCACCCTCGGGGTCGCAGGCGCACGGTCAGGAGCCGATCAGTCCGAACCGTCGAGCAGTCACGACCGCCTCGAGCTGCGAGTGCGCGTTGAGCTTGACCATGATGTTCTTCACGTAGCCACGGCACGTGAGGCGCGTGATCCCCAGACGTCCGGAGATCGTCGCGACGTTGTGTCCTTCCGAGAGGTGCATCAGCACCTCGGTCTCCCGGACCGTCAGCGGCGTGTGGTTCGAGACAGGTGGGCAGCGCAGGAGGTCACGCAGGACCCGCGGATGCACGACGAACCCGTCTCCCTTGCAACCGCGCAACGCCTCGAAGAGCTCGGTGAGCGTGCCGTCCTTGAGCAGCAGGGCACTCGCGCCCGCATCGGCCGCGCGGCGCAGCAGGGTCTGGTCGACGTCGGCCGTGAGCACGACGACACGCAGTCGCGGGTCCTCACGGATGAGCTCGGCAGAGAGCTCGATGCCGTCCCCGTCACCGAGGTTGACGTCCATGACGATGACGTCGGGACGCAGCGCGGCGACGGACGCGCGCGCCTCTGAAGCGCAGTTCGCCGATCCGATGCACTCGAGCCCGGCCTGCAGGCCGATCGCCAGCGCCATCGCCGACGCCACGGCCTGGTGGTCGTCCACCACGAGCACGCGGACGTAGTCCTCGAGTACCCCCACCCGGGGCCCCACTCCCAGTGTCACGCTCATCGTCCCCACCCCCCACGTTCCGGGCTCCCCCGAGCCCCTCACTGAGAAATTATGCGGACGGCGGGGCCCCGCGTCTCACGAATCCGCAGGTCAGAGGCTCAGACCGGGACGATTCGGGCACTTGGGACGGTAGTTCGTTCTGTCTCTGCGGATGCCGGAGTCACCGAGCTCTGTGGCCCCGGCGCGGAGCCGTCCGTCAGGTCGCCCAGGTCCGGAGCCAGACGGTCTCCTCGAGCTGCCGCAGCCGCTCCAGGGTCTCGTCCGACAGGGCCACGTCGGTGTCGGTGATGACGTAGCCGAGCTCACCGCGGGTCGAGAGCGACTGCCCGGTGATGTTGGCACCTGCCTCGGAGAGCGTCTGGTTGATCGACGCCAGCACCCCGCGCACGTTGTGGTGGAGGTAGCCGGCCCGGAAGCCGCCGCCGTCGGCCGGCGGCGCCGACACCTCGGGCAGGTTCACCGACAGGGAGGTGACACCCGACTGCACGAACCCGAGCAGCTTGGCCGCGACGAAGGACCCGATCTCCTCCTGCGCCTCCTGGGTCGAGCCACCCACGTGCGGGGTGAGGATGACGTTGTCGAGGCCTCGCAGCGGCGACTCGAACGGGTCGCCCTGGGCCTTGGGCTCGGACGGGAACACGTCGATGGCCGCACCGGAGAGGTGACCGGAGAGGATGTGCGCGCGCAGCGCCTGGTCGTCGACCACCATGCCGCGCGAGGCGTTGATGAACACCGAGCCGGGCTTCATGAGCGAGAACTGCTCGTCGCCGAAGAGGCCTGCGTTGCCGGGTCGACCGTCGACGTGGAGGCTGACGATGTCGGACTCGGCGAGCAGCTGCTCCAGCGAGCCCAGGCGCCGGGCGTTCCCGTGCGCCAGCCGGTCCGCGGTGTCGTAGAAGACGACGTGGAGGCCGATGGCCTCGGCGACGTTGGACAGCTGGGTGCCGATGTTGCCGTAGCCGACGATCCCGAGGGTCTGACCACGCGTCTCGTGGCTCCCGCGCGCGGACTTGTCCCAGATCCCGTCGTGCATGCGCTGGGTCTTCTCGGGCAGACGACGGGCGAGGGCGAGCATCTCGCCGATGACCAGCTCGACGACGCTCCTCGTGTTCGAGAAGGGGGCGTTGAAGACCGGGACACCGTGCGCGGCTGCCGCGGTGAGGTCGACCTGGTTGGTCCCGATGCAGAAGCACCCGACGGCGAGGAGGTCGTCGGCCGCTGCGAGCACCCGCTGGGTGACCTTCGTGTTGGACCGGATCCCCAGCAGCGAGACTCCGACCAGAGCGTCGATGAGCTCGCCCTCGGTGAGGGACCCGGATCGGACCTCGACGTCGTGGCCGTTGCTTCGAAAGGCTTCGACGGCGACGGGGTGCACGTTCTCCAGCAGCAGGACCTTCACGGGCGCCTCCTTGTCCGGGCAGGACGGTTTGTGGTGCTAGCGGGTCGGTGGGCTGCGGCTCGAGCGCGCCTGCCACACCGGGGTCGACCGACCCGATGGTGTCACGCATGCTCTGGTCGGGCTCACGTGGCCACCAGTTGGAAACCTCGAGGCCATGCGCATGGTGGAGGAGGGAGTCGCCAGTCCCGAGGACTCGGGCGCAAGACCGGAACAGGCTTCTGCGATGGGCCCGAGCGACGAGGTGACGGGCCGTCACCCCGGAGCCAGCGCCACGCATACGCCATGACCGCGTGGGCGCCGGCGCACTTGCTAGGTTCGCCGCGTGGAGATCACGCGCATCGGAGCTGACGACTTGGAGCGGTTCCGATCGGCGCGGCTCGCGTCGTTGTCCGAGTCACCGGAAGCCTTCGGCTCGCGGTACGCCGACTGGGTCGATGCCCCGGACTGGCGGGTCACCTCATCCGCGCGGTGGCGGACTGGGCTACGGCCCAGGGGATGTCGACCTATCTCATGGTCCGCAACGACAACGTCCGGGCGCGGACGGCGTACGAACGGGCCGGGTTCGTCGACACCGGAGTCCCAGAGGGGTGGCCGATCGATGAGCCGCCGGAGCGCCGGATGGAGCTGCGCACCTGACGTCGCGATGGCCCGGCCCCTGCGAGGGATGGGGTCCCATGCACCCCTCCATGAGCAGACCCGGGACCCCTGACGTCGGCAACGCGGGGTGAACCGTCGGCATCAGGAAGACGATCGAGAGCCCGGATCATGACGCGCTTTTCCCGTCGGCGTGGCGTGCAGGATTCGCTCAGCCTGCTGTGGCACTCTCACTCTCGCGCGCCCGTCGATGCTCCCCTGTCTCGGCGGGCGCGCCCACGCCCCAGCAGCAACCCCCCTGCTGCTGGTGCACCCGGCGCGGCCCGCTCACCCCACCCGAGCGGGCTGCGCCTTCCTACCTCGTCAGGACGGCGGTCGTCCGGCGGACGAGGCGTAGGGTGGAGCCATCCCAGGCCGGTCGACCCCGGACCTCGGCGGCGGGCTTGTGGTTCATGCCCCAGAACCGAGGTTGCCCGTGACGACGTCCCGGCCGGACCCAACAGTGGCTCGGATCCTGCTGCAGCTCGCCGACGAGCCTCTCCCGGCGGGAGCCGACGGACTCGTGAGCACCTTGACCCGGCTGTGCGCCGCCTTGGTGCGTCACCTCCCGGCGTCGGGATCAGGCATCAGCCTGGTCGGTGAGGGACACGGGTCGGCCGGGATCGCCGCCGCGGCGGGTCCTCGTAGCCGCAGTCTCGAGGAGCTGCAGTTCACCTTGGGCGAGGGTCCCTGTCTGGACGCCCATGCCTCGCGCCGGCCGATGCTCGAGCCCGACCTCGTGGGAGCCGGGTCGCACCGCTGGCCGATCTACGGGCCTCGGGCGGCCGAGCTCGGGGTCGGCGCGGTGTTCGCCTTCCCCCTGCAGATCGGCTCGGCGCGGGTGGGGGTGCTCGACATCTACCGCAGGCAGGCCGGTCCGCTCTCCGCCGAGGCGCTGGCGTCGGGCCACGGCTTCGCCGAGGTCGCCCTCCGGCTGCTGCTCCAGGAGCAGGCTGGGGCCTCCGAGGGCCGGGCTCCGGAGGGGCTGGACGACGTCCTCGCCCACCGCATGGAGGTCTACCAGGCGCAGGGGATGGTCATGGTCGACCTGGGGGTGAAGCCCGCCGAGGCGATGGCACGCCTGCGCGGACACGCCTTCGCGGCCGGCCAGGACATCGCTGCCGTGGCCCGGGACGTCATCGACGGCATACTCCATCTGCAGCGGGACCATCCTCCTCACGATCCCGGGGAGCACCCATGACGCCTCGACAGCGTCTGCGGACCATGTGCCCACACGCGCACCTGCCGAAAGGAGCTGACCGCCCGTGATCGCCCTTGACAAGCTCACCGACGTCTTCGTGGCCGTCGCCGACACCCTCGTCGCCGACTTCGACATCATCGAGTTCCTCGAGCTCGTCGCCGAGAAGGCAGCGACGATCAGCGCGGCCAGCGCGGCCGGGATCGTCCTGGGCGACCCGACCGGGCGACTCCAGTTCGTGGCGGCCTCCGAGCAGTCGGTCCGGCTGCTCGAGGCGCTTGCCGTCCAGAGCGAGAGCGGTCCGTGCCAGGACTGCTTCCACACCGGTGGGCCCGTGGTCAACACCGACCTGCGTGACACCGAGGCACACCGCCGGTGGCCGGCGTTCGCGAGGCTCGCCACCTCCCTGGGCTACCAGTCGGTGCACGCGCTGCCTCTGCGGCACCAGGGCACCGCGATCGGTGCACTGACGCTGCTCAGCGTCCACGCGCATCCCCTCGAGGACGCGGACGTACGCGTCGTCCAGGCCGTCGCCGACATCGCCACGATCGGCATCCTGCAGGAGCGCTCCATCCGGGCCAGCGGCGTCCTCACCGAGCAGCTGCAGTACGCCCTGGTCAGCCGGATCAGCATCGAGCAGGCCAAGGGCATCCTCTCGCGCATCCACGGCATCGGCGTCGACGACGCCTTCTCCCTCCTGCGCTCGTACGCACGAGGCGCGGGCCTCGGTCTGAGCGCCGTCGCGACCGACGTCGTCAACGAGCCCGAGCGGCACCCCACGCTCACCAGACCCCCGAGGTGACCGGTGGGTCGACCCCAGCGCACCTGTCGGCCCTCACCCGTCCCGGTCCGGGGAGGCAGCGTTACAATCTGCGTATGGATGCAGATAGGCAGACTGATGGGCTACCCGACGACCAGGTCGAGCTGGCCGTCGAGGTCTTCCGGATGCTCGCCGATGGCACGCGGATCCGGCTGCTCTGGGCGCTGCGCGACGTCGAGCGTCCGGTGAACGAGCTCGCCGAGGCCCTCGGCAAGGCGGCGCCCTCGGTCTCGCAGCATCTCGCCAAGCTGAGGATGGCCCACATGGTGCGCACCCGGCGCGAGGGGAACCAGGTCTTCTACCGGGTCGAGAACGACCACGTGGCGAGCCTCGTCCGTGACGCGATCCACCACGCCGAGCACGCGTCGGACGGCGTCCCCGCACACCACCGGTCGGCCGGCTCGAGCATCACCCCGATCGGCAGGAACGAGCAGTCCCGGTGAACGCCTTTCCTCAGGACCACGAGCATGACCACGAGCATGACCACCCGCACGACCGGCACGGCGCCCGACCGCACCCTGGGCACTCCCATGGGCACGCGAGCCCGTGGGCTCGGCTGCGCCACGCGGTCACCCCGCACTCGCACGACGCCGCGGACTCCATCGACTCGGCCCTGGAGTCGAGCGCCCGCGGCATCCGCGCGGTGAAGATCAGCCTCGTCGTCCTCGGCGTCACCGCGTTCGCGCAGCTGGGCGTCGTCTATGTCTCCGGGTCGGTGGCGCTGCTCGCCGACACGATCCACAACTTCAGCGACGCGCTCACCGCGGTGCCGCTCTGGATCGCCTTCGTGCTCGGCCGGCGCGCCGCCACCCGCCGTTACACGTACGGCTACGGCCGCGCCGAGGACCTCGCCGGACTCTTCGTCATCGCCATGATCGCCCTGTCGGCCGTGCTCGCCGGATGGGAGGCCGTCGGCCGCCTCCTGCACCCGGCGCCGGTCGACAACGTGGGATGGGTCGCCGTGGCGGGACTCGTCGGCTTCATCGGCAACGAGACCGTCGCGCTCTTCCGCATCCGCGAGGGCCGGGCCATCGGCTCAGCGGCCCTCGTGGCCGACGGCCACCACGCGCGGACCGACGGCTTCACCTCCCTCGCGGTGCTCGTGGGAGCAGGCGGGGTCGCGGTCGGCTGGAACTGGGCCGACCCCGTCATCGGCCTGGTCATCACCGTCGCCATCGTCCTGGTGCTGCGCACCGCGGCCCGAGACGTCCTCCGTCGGCTCATGGACGGGATCGACCCCTCGCTCGTCGAGTCGGCCGAGCACACCCTCTCCCGCGTACCGGGCGTGACCGCAGTGCGCAGCGTGCGGATGCGCTGGATCGGCCACGAGATCCACGCGGAGGCCGAGCTCGACGTCGAGGCGACGACGAGCCTGGTCGCTGCCCACGCCGTCGCCCACCGCGCCGAGGCCGAGCTCGTGCGCACCACGGCCAGGCTCACGACGGCAGTGGTCCACGCCTACCCGGCGCACCAGGAGGGCGGGTCACGAGAACGTGTGTCGCAGACGGGGCTGTTCCGGGTAGGTGACAGACCAGTGTGATGCGTCGGCGGGGCGGCGTGTCGGCACGACTTTCCTACGCGAGGAGCTCGCCGTGATTGCCCTGGCCCTGACTGCGCCCGTCCTGGGTTTCGGTCTTCTGCTGACCCTGCAATGGTTCGAGGAGCGCGTCATGTCCGCCGACGCCGGTCCGGTGTCGGTGCAGCCGCGTTCGTAGTGTCGGCCGACGGACCCTCACGCAGGGTGTGGGTCCTTGCCGAGCAGCGAAAGTGCGTCCGAGGCACATCAGGCGACAGGTGCGATGACCAGCCAGAAGGGTCCCGGAGCTTGCACAGAGAGCGTTGTGCCGATGCTCGCGAGCGGCAGTCTGATGTCTGCTGCGGCTGCTCCTGCACACACGCTGCTGATGAGGACCTCATCGTCACCGGTGACGGTGTATCGACCCGGACCCGGACAGCTCACTGAGACGAAGGCTTCGGAGCCCGGTGGCGCCTTCAACGAGTACGTCGCCGTCGTCGTCCCGCGCTCGGACAACAGCGGACTGGGGCCCACCGCGGGCCCATGTTTGTCCCTCAGATCATTCATCGGGTCAGTAGGCGCCGCAGCGACGGCCGGCGTGCCGGGGGTCGACGCACCGCTCGAACTCGGGGCAACGCTCGTTGCCCCGACGGAAGCGCGAGCCGGTCCGTTGCCCGTGGCCGGCGTCGGGCTGGTCGAGCACGCCGCGGTAGAGGCGACGAGGACAGCCACGAGAACCGAGAGGTATCCCCCGCGCCGTGACCGTCCTCGCTCGGGTCGTGACGATGGCACTGCAGCCCCGGTCGGTCCGGCCGGGGCTGCAGTGATGATGTGTGTCTGGACCACCGAGACGACTCAGGAGTGGGTGAACTCGATGGCGCTGGTGTTGCCCACGATCGTCCCGGTCTTGTCGGTGCGGAGGGTGCACGGAGCGATGAGGGTCTTCTTCGTGTAGCTGACCTTGTATGCGTGGTGCCCCGCCTCGATCCAGCCGGTCGACTGCGTCGAGGGGACCTTCCAGGAGTACGAACGGGTCACCGAACTCGTCCAGTCCTTCTTGATGGTGACGCCCACCGACACGCTTGCCTTCGCGAAGATGACGCCCGCCTCTGCCGACGTGGTTCCGGTGATGGATCCCCCTGTGGTCACCGACTCGCCGAGAGCGATGGTCAGGGTGCCGCCACTCCGCCCGTACGTCCGGGTGTCGGAGTCGCCGCGGTAGGTGGGCGACTGAGTCGTCGTGTAGTAGACATTGCCGACCTCCGCACAGGCGGCGTAGCTGGACGGAGCCGTCACCACGGCTGCCGCGGGAACCGCGAGCAGCAGGGTGAGCCCCTTGGCCATCAGGCCCTTGCGTGAACCACTGATAACGTCCACAGATTCTCCCCGTCTTGTTGTCCCGACGCCCTGACCGGGCGCGGCGACGAGGTCATCCTTTCGACGGCATAGTCGGCTGTCAATGACTCGGGAAGCTCTGTTTTCGGCTATTCCGAGCACGTAGGCGGCGAGGCGGTCGGAGCCGCCCGCACGGGACTTCCGCCCGTGGATTCCCCTATGGGTCAAGGGGTTTAGCGGTCGGTTGCGCGTCGCGCTGGTCATGCCCCGAGGACGATCAGTCGCCTTCCGCGGAGGGTTGAGAGTCATGGCCGGACCGAGGACGTACCCGCGCCCAGGTGGTCTGTGGAACCGTCGGAGACGGCCGGCCGCTCTCAGCGGGCGGATGGCCCTCGGAGCCATCTCACAGCATGGGTGGGTACGGTCACCTCGCCGTGGGACCGGCACTTCGAACTCCACGAGGGGTGACGCCGAATGACATCCGCCGACGAGGTGCTGGCCGGGCTGCACCACACGCGTGCCTGGCAGGAGGACTTCTACCGCGACCTGCATGCCCATCCGGAGCTCAGCGGACGCGAGTCCGAGACAGCCGCGGCCGTCGCCCAGCGGCTCACCGGGTGGGGCTTCGAGATCCACGAGCTCGGTGGTGGCGTGGTCGGCGTGCTGCCGAACGGGTCCGGACAGACGGTGCTGTGCCGGGCCGACATGGACGCGCTGCCGGTCACCGAGCTGACCGGCCTGCCGTATGCGTCCACGGCCAAAGCCACGGACGAGACCGGAGCAACGGTCGGGGTCTCACACGCCTGCGGACACGACGTCCACGTCACCTGCCTCCTCGGTGCTGCCCAGTTGCTCGCGAGTCGACGCGACCTGTGGCACGGCACTTTCATCGCCCTGTTCCAGCCGGCCGAGGAGACGGCCTCGGGCGCGCAAGGAATGCTCGATGCCGGCTTGACCGGACGTGTCCCACGACCCGACGTCGCTTTCGCCCAGCACGTCCTGGACCTCCCGGCCGGGACCGTCGCAACGACCATCGGTCCCGTGATGTCAGCAGGCGACAGCATCAGGATCACCGTCTCCGGGGTCGGCTCACACGGCTCGATGCCACACCTGAGCGTCGACCCCGTCGTGCTCGCAGCATCCATCGTGGTCAGGCTGCAGACCATCGTGGCCCGTGAGACCAGACCCGGAGAGTTCGCCGTCGTGACGGTCGGAAGCAGCGTCGCCGGCACGAAGAGCAACGTCATCGCCGACCGAGCCGTGCTGCTGCTCAACGTCCGCACGTACGACGACGACGTCCGCGCTCAGGTGCTTGCGGCGATCGAACGCATCGTGCGGGCGGAGTGCGACGCTGCCGGATCCCCGCAGGCACCGACGTTCGACTACTACGACCAGTACCCCCTCACGAGCAACGACGACCGGGTCGGTGCGAGGGTGCGCAGCGCCTTCGAGCAGCACTTCGCCGACCGGGTGGTCGACCTCGGCCGGGTGACGGCCAGTGAGGACTTCAGCCGGATCCCGGACGCCTTCGGGACGCCGTATGCCTACTGGGGCGTCGGTGGGTTCGCCGACGCCTCCGCAGCGCCACCGAACCACTCCCCCTACTTCGCACCCTTGATCCAGCCCACGCTCGACACGGGCACGTCTGCGCTCGTCGTCGCGGCCCTGACCTATCTCGCGAAGTAGCCCGGCTGAACCAAGGCTTCCGCGGCCCAGAGGGAGCAGCCGTACACCGAGTGAGCCGGCTCCCGTCGTCGAGAGCAGCGCCTGACGCAGAGCCCCCTGGCTCAGTCGCTCTCCACGAGATGGCGCGTGGTCCAGGCTCTTCAACCGGCCGCGATGGCCAGCCGGCCGGCAGGGTCGAGGCGACGAAGGATCGCACCAGCGATCTCGGACAGCTCCGAGACCTGCTCGGGAGTCAGGGCATCGATGACGTGCTCACGCACGGTGGAGACGTGCCCCGGCGCCGCAGCGACGAGCACCTGGTGGCCGTCGTCGGTGAGCCGCGCGTTCGTGGCGCGGCCGTCCTCGGGGCAGGGAAACCGCGTCACGAGCCCACGTTCCTCAAGTCGTCGTACGACGTGCGACAGACGCGTGAGGGACGCGTTGGTCTGCTGGGCCAGGGCGGTCATGCGCAGGGTCCAGCTGGGCGCCTCGGACAGCATGGCGAGGACGAAGTACTCGAAGTGCGTGAGCCCCGAGTCACGCCGCAGCTGAGCATCTAGCACTCCCGGAATCAGCTCGACCATGGCGACGAGGCGCTTCCAGGCCACGAGCTGTTCGGGGTCGAGCCATGAACCCGTCGAGAGGGGCCCCTCGGAGGGCAGGAGGCTGCTTTGGGCCTCGGAGCTCGATGGGGATCGCATGAACCGAGCATAGCCGATTACTTGACACATCAAGTAATCACTGTCATCTTGGTTGAAGCATCAACCAATCACTTCAGGAGACAGCCATGGCGCACATCAGCATCATCGGGACCGGCAACATGGGTCAGGCCATCGCCGGCGTGTTCGGCAAGGGCGGCCACTCCGTACAGCTGCTCGGCCAGAGCGACGGCTCCACGACCGTCACCGGCGACATCGTCGTCCTCGCGGTGCCCTACGCCGCGGTGCCGGCCATCGTCGCCGAGCGTGGCGAGAGCCTCGCGGGCAAGACGGTCGTGGACATCACCAACCCGGTGAACTTCGAGACGTTCGACTCCCTCGTCGTCCCGGCAGACAGCTCCGCGACCGCCGAGATCGCACGGGCACTCCCCCGGTCAACGGTGCTCAAGGCGTTCAACACGACCTTCGCTGGCACGTTGGCCTCGGGTGTCGTCGGGCCGAACACGACGACCGTTCTCATCGCCGGGGATGACGCCGACGCGAAGTCCGAGCTCTCCGACGCGATCGCCGCTGGTGGCCTCAAGGCGATCGACGCCGGCTCACTGGCCCGCGCCCGCGAGCTCGAGGCCCTCGGCTTCCTCCAGATCTCCCTCGCAGCGAGCGAGAAGGTCTCCTGGTCGGCCGGCTTCGCCGTCATCGCCTGACCCACCTCCGACAGACGATGCCTTCCACCCAGTTCGGCCGTCCCGTCGCGGTGACCACAGGCTCCGCAGACCCGGACGCACCGCTCGTCGTGCTCCTGCACGGACGAGGCTCGGACGAGTCCTCGATCCTCTCGCTGGTGCCCTACCTACCCACCGGTCCCACCTACGCCGCGGTCCGGGCACCGATCGTGGAGGGCGGAGGCTTCGCCTGGTTCGCCAACCGCGGGATCGGCCGGCCCGTGGCGGAGTCGCTTTCCGAGACCCTCACCTGGTTCACCGCGTGGCTGGACTCCGTCGCGCCGGAAGGCCGCCCGGTCGTCCTCGTCGGGTTCAGCGGCGGGGCCGCCTTCGCCGGCGGTCTCGTCCTGTCCGATCCGCGCCGGTACGCGGGGGCAGCGATCCTCCTCGGGACGCTGCCCTTCGAGGCCGGGGTACCCGTGACCGCACACGGCCTCGACGGGACACAGATCTTCGTCGCGCAGGGTGACCAGGACTTCGTGATCCCGAGGGACCTCCTCCACCGCACGTGGGCCTACCTCCACGGCGAGTCCGGCGCTGTGGTCGTCTCCCGGCGTGACGCGGGGGGCCACACCATCACCCAGGAGACGCTGGCGGCCCTGGGTGACTGGCTGGTCACCCTGATGGATGACCCCTCCGAAGCCCCTTCGGAGTGAGCCACGGCGGCGCGCCCACCCTCCACGTCGAGGCGCGGCTGGCGTGCCCCTGGACGCCCAACCGCAGATGGGCTCCCTCAGTGTCAGCCGTCCACGACGTCGTGCCCGTGTTTCGCCAGCTCGGTCTCGAACGCTGGGTGCAGTTGCTCGGGCACCCAGATGCCCCATTCGCCGTGCGCCGAGCCAGGGAACGTGCCCGGGGAGATGGCGCAGAGACCGCTCGGATCTGATCCGATGACGACGTCCAGTGCTTGGGCGGCGGCCCCGGCGTCGACCTCGAATTCGGGTCGGTAGGCCGGGGCCCAGATGGCGTAGCCGGTGATCTCGCCGATGCGGTCGCTGTACCTGTAGAAGGTGGCCATACGCCAACGTAGCGGCCGCAGTCCGGGGCCGGATGCCTCTTGCCCCTGTCGGGAGGCGAAAGCCACGGCCGGAGTCCTCCGCCACTTGCGGAGACGTCACCGCAGGTCAGAGGCCGAAAGTGGATGAGTCGGCCGATACGCCGGTGATTGAAACGGCCCAGTCGCTACGTGCTGCGGGTGGTGTCCCAAGCCTCTGACCTGCGCAAACGCGCTTTTGGCACTGTTGGGTGCGATGGCTCGACAGGGCCCTGCTCGGAGACGTTGCGGACTTTTGCGGACTAGATTCGGACGGGACGGGACGGGGTCGCGCACTCCCCCGCCACTCACACGACCCAGGCCCGCTCGCCCACTTCTCGTCGCGGATGGAAGTCTTCCTGTGATGCCGAGTTGAGGACGCCCTTCCGACCATGCCGTGCGTCGACGAGGATCGCCCCGCCTCTGACGCTGTCATGACCGCTGGAGCAGCGACATGCTCACGGAGGTGTCGTGACCAACGAGACAGGGTCCACGAACTGTTACCGCGAGAGAATGGAGATGGAAGGCAGGAGGAATCCTGATGAGCCAGATCTCAACGACGATCGAGTACGAGATTCACAGCGCTTTGTTCTGGAGCGAGCGACTCGGCGGCTACGGCAGTGAGATGGCGCGACGCGCGAACCGTTTCGCGCTCGCGGCAGCACTGCTGAGTGCGCTGACCGGCGCCGCTGTGTGGACGACGTTGAGCGAGTCGCAAGGAGTGGTGGCCCAGCTCGTCGTCACGGCGATGGCCGTCGCCTCGGCCGGGCTGGCCATGTGGCCCAGCACGGCAGGCTACGCAGAATGCTCGAAGCAGTCCGCGGCCTTGGCCAGCGACTACGGGCAGGTCTTGGTGAGACTGCGTCGAGCGATGGACCATATGCACGCGAGCCACCGCACCAATGTGCTTCCGAAGGAACTGGCGGCGGAGGTGGACGGCGCTATCGAAGAGTTCCAGAAGGTGCGCGCACGGAAGGAAGCCCTCAGGCCTTACCCTCGCTCATTGGAGCAACAGATTCGAAGTATTCGCCTCGACCGAGGCATGGAGTCGAACCCAGCCGCTCTTGCTGACCTCAGGTCGCACGTCACCGCGTGATGGCGCTCTCGATGTTGCTGACCGTCCTACTCTGAGAATCACCCGGTCTGCCGGCAGGGGCCCCTTCATGGCGATCCCCAGAACTCGATCTCGGAGATCGAGGTGTCAGGAAAGCGGTCCACGGTCACGCCCGAGTAGACACTCACGATCCGCAGCGTGAGTGTCCGCACGTCTGTGAAGTCGACTTCCGCCGTCTGGAATACGGCGACGTGATCTTGAGTCCCAGCATCGGTGAGCGTCAGCAGACGGTTCGCCGCGCCGTCCGGTGTCGTGTCGCCAGCCTGGGTTGGGACGTTTCGGAGCACGCGTTGCTGTCCCGGTGCGGCCGCAAGGACATCCTCGTCCTGTGACGCGGTGACGGCGAGGGCGCGAACTCGTGGATTGCGGGTGTAGAGGGGCCAGGACTGCCCGTATCCGTTGACGATGCACAGCAGAGACAAGGCCACAGGATGGTCGAAATGAAAGGTTAGAGACTCGTTCAGCCCGAGCCCTGGGGCACCCTCAGCCCAACCGGTCGCAGTGTCACCATCGACAACCCGGTCGGCTCCGTAGGTGAGTTCTCGTCCCTGCGAGTCATGTTCGGGGTCGCGCGACGAGCTCGCTTCTTGGTCAGCTGGGCGGAGGCTAGCGAGGTCCTTGGTCGCATCGCAGGTCGGTGGAGCGATGGCCTCCGTCACTCTGGCGCTGAAGACGGCGCCCAATGCGGTGGCAAGGAGCGTGATGAATACCCCTTGCACGATCGCTCGCACAAGCCACGTGCGGTTGTCCTCGGCCATTTGATGATCCCTCGGAACCGGTCCTATCTCAGGATGGCACGCGGCGAACGACCTTGCGCGAACTTCGAGGATCCACGATCCGGCGTGCTGCAGACCTTGGCATCGGGATGCTCGTTCTCGCTCAGAACGAACGCATCAACGCGGACACGTTTGCATGCAGTCGTGAGGTGCACAGGGCCAGCGTCTTCGCCCGCATGAGTAATGCAGACACCTCTCAGATGCCGATGTAGTGTCGATGTGCCTCAAACGAGTCCATACATGAACGCCTCCGGACGCCCCGCAGCCAACGCAAATCTGCTTGCAACGGCGAGACACGCGCTTATGCCGCCGATCGGTCGTGCCGATGAGCGCTCTCGTTGTCTTGGGCCGGGAAAATGCGTTGCGAACGGGCATACCGAGATGTTGGGTGGACTGGCCCAACGACCGGAGAGGGACCTGACGCAAATGTTGCCGACCCCCACACTGCTGACTCGTCACCTTCGACTGCGTCCCTTCGACGACACGGATGCCAACGACCTCTTCGAGTTGCAGAGCAATGCGTTTGTGCTGCGCTACTGGGACTCGCCGCCCTGGAGCGATCGCGGGCGCTCCGAGCGTTTCATCGAGGCTTGCCGGCAGATGGCCGAAGAGGGCACAGGGGCGCGAGTAGCCGTGGACCGCGACTCCGACGGAGCGTTCATCGGGTGGTGCCACCTGAGCAAGTGGGATCCGGACTACCGGAGCGCCTCACTGGGCTATTGCTTCACCGAGGCGTCGTGGGGCCACGGCTACGCGACGGAGGCCGCGCGTGCTCTGCTCGGGTGGGCGTTCGACACGCTGGACCTGAATCGTGTCCAGGCTGAGGCAGATACGCGCAATATCGCATCCGCCCGTGTGCTTGAGAAGCTTGGGTTCGTGCGCGAAGGGCGGTTGCGTGAAGACTGCGTCGTGAATGGCGAGGTCTCTGATTCCTGGGTCTTCGGATTGCTCAGGCGGGACTGGCAGCCCTCCTCCGAGCCGGTTCACACTCGCTGAGTCCGGGCTCAACAGGTGCACGCTCATGTAGCCGCGTTGAGGACGGACGTCCCACCCTGCAGCCAGACAGTCGTCAATACCGGACAATCGGCATACTCGAACCACCAAGATGTGCTCATGACTCAGCCCGCATTGGACCTCGTGGCCGGAATGCCAGCGCACTTCGAGATGCCGATGGAGTTCCTGGAGCTCGCCGAGTGGGCGGAGCGGGTCAGGTACGTGCGCAACGGCTACGGCTCCTTGGTCGACCCCGGCCAGGACGGGCGTTCGCTCGTCGAGATCGGCGACCCTGCACGCGTCGGCTGGAGCGGGTATCTGACCGACCCGGACCGACTGTGGTTCGTCCTCCGAACGGGCGGAGATGGGTCTTCAGTGTGCCTGTGGCTGGATGACCAGGGGCAGCAACAGGTGGTCCACCACGGGTCGGGTTCGGGGTCAATCCTCTTCGCGGTGCTGCCCTCCGCCCTGCACGTCCTACGCCTATTGGCGGTCGGCTACCCAGAGCCGTGTTGGAACGAGGACTGGGCCAGTCCTCCGGAGGATGACGACCCGGGGTTGGCTGCCTATCGCTCGTGGTGCCGTGAAAGGTGGGACATCATTCCAGCCGAGACCGGAGTCGTGGCACTCGGTCTTCAAGCGGTTGCCGACCAGTGGACCCGGACAGAGGGTCCGCAAGGCGACCCCTTCGGTCAATGGCTCGAGCGGCCCGGAACGGTAGTTGCGCGCCGACCACCACCATCCGGAGGCGGTACCCCCCCTCGCCGGCGAAGACTCAGGACAGGTACGGATTGGTGTGGCGCACTCACATGCCGATGTCCGGGGGTTCGAGAACGGCATTTTCGTCGCCACGAGCCCCGGCGGTGGAGACACGCCGGCCTCAACCTTTGGCTGGGCACCGCGCGGAGAGCCGACGTGGGCCCACGCCGTGGCCATGACGCTCGGCTAGCCGATCGCGCCGACGATGACGGCGCAGAAGTCGATGGTGAGACCCACCTGCCTGATGTTGAAGGGGCGTCCTACCTTGAAGTCGTCAGACGGATCGGAGGGGGTGCCCGCGTAGTTGTAGACCACGTTGTAGCTGAAAAGGCCGGCTCCGCGGGCGAGCACGACGCCGTCGTCGGAACGCAGGACGTGGGTGCCAGGGTTGTGGACGTAGCGCGTGAACGTGCCGTCGCCATTGTCTACGAGTCGGACGTCTTGGCTCTTGGCTGAGATCTCATCAGTGACTGTCTGCCCGGTGGCGACGTTGGTGTAGAGCTCCTTGGCGGTGTAGTAGCCCATGGAGTAGGGGAAGCCGTCGGGGCCGAGGGTGCGAGCCGTCCGGACCTGGTTGACTCCGCCAAACGTGTACCCCACCGTCAGGCCAGGAACGTCGCAGAAGTCTTGTTGAACGTCGGTGAACGGCTCGTCAAACTCGGTGTGCCATGGGCCGTTTCCGGCGGGGGCCGCGGAAGCCGGCGCCGCCAGCGAGAACGCTGGAACGGCCAATCCGGCCATCAGTGCTGCTGCGAGGGTCATGCCGCGAGTTCGGGTCATGAGGCCACCTCCTGGGGTGGATGTCTTGGGCCATTCGGCGATGGCCCTCTTTCCGGCATACTCCCCATCCAGATGCTGCGCAGAAGTTTGACGAAGCCTCCGTGTTGCCTGTATGTCCGTTGGGAGTTTGCTGAGACTGTTGAACTCCGCACATGCCGCTCTCCGGGCGATCGCGGCGACAAGGGAGTGAGCGAAGCAGGTGCGTTCCTGTCGCCCGCCTACAGGTCGGGCGACAATGGTCAGCACACTGGCGGCGCCGAAGCGAGTGCCGGGAGGTCACGCATGGACGACACGAGTGGTAACGGTGAAGACTCCACGCAGTCCTGGCTTACTGGAGCGCTCGCCGGCGTGCACCATCTCTCCGCTGTGGACCTACAGGCCATAGCAGATTTGCGTCACGGCACCGCGATGCTCGTGGGGATTGGCGGTCCAGTGGTTGGCTCGCGCTTTCTCTTGTGGCGTCAGGAGGTTCGCGTTGGCCGGGGTGACGAGTGCCTCGTGTGGCTATCTCCTGCGAACGTCTCACGCCATCACGCGACGCTCATGCGGCGCGAAGAGGGCTACGAACTTGTCGATGAAGGCTCCCTCAATGGCTGCTGGGTGAATCACCGACTGGTGGACCAGGGCCTTCTTCGACACGGCGACGAGCTCCAGTTTGGGGCCTGCCGCTTCCTCTACGTCGAGGGAGAGTACGAGCCCTGAACGCTTCCGGACATGCCGCATGCGGGCCAGCCGTCGACGCGGCCGCGGTTAGGGGCGGCAGTGACAGACACATGACATCGGTCCCCGGATTAGCCTGAGACTCATGTCCCCGAGTGCTGAGCGTCGTGCGGCCGCGGCGACCGTGAGTGCCTTCCACGAGGCGCAGCTGGCCCAGCTCGTGGAGCGGGTCGGGCTCGAGATCGACCGGTTCCGCGCCGGTGAGCTGGATGCGTTCGAGGCGGACCAAGCGTTGTTCCAGTACTCACGTGCCGCCAAGGAGCTGTGGAAGTTCTGCAATGGCGTGGATGTCGAGTGGGTGGCACAAGACATTCGGGAGCGGGCACCGAGTCAGTGGTGGGAGCGCGGAACCGGCCGCCGACGGTGACCGTTCGAGTCCCCCGATCGTGCCGTCCTGCAGGTTGCGCGCGCTGCTGCGGGATGATGGCGGCGCTTTCGTGGGTCGGCCGACTCCGTTCACCCTGCAAAGATGACTACCTACGAGAACGTCTTGGTCCCGATCCCTCTGCCTCCAGAATCGGAAACGCTCAGACGCGCGGTCGCCGCCTACCTGGCCCGGTTCGAAGGACAGTCCCGGGTTCACACCGAGTCCGACCTGCGCGCATTCCTGACCTGGTGACGCGGACACGGCCTGGACCCGCTGACCGCGCAACGACCGCACATCGAGCTCTACATCCGGTGGATGCAGGAGACCCGGCGCTACAAGCCTTCGACCGTGAGCCGCCGCGTCGCGGTCGTCGCCGGGTTCTACCGGACCTGCGTCATCGACGCCGTCCTGGCGCAGTCACCGGCCGAGCACGTTCGGCGCCCGAACGTGCCCGCCGAGTCACCCACCCTCGGACTGACCCATCTGCAGTTCGAAGCGATGCTCGCCACCGCCCGCACCTCCACCAACGTAAACGACTTCGCCCTCGTCGCGATGCTCGGCCTGCTCGGGCTGCGGATCTTCGAAGCCTGCGGCGCCGACATCTCCGACCTTGGCGAAGAACACGGCCACCGCGTCCTACGCGTGACCGGCAAAGGCGGCAAGGTAGTCCTGACACCCTGCCACCGGCGGTAGCCCGCGCCATCGACCGCGCCGTCGACGCCCGCACCTCGGGACCGACTCTGCGAACCGGCCGCGGCACCCGGATGGACCGACACTGTGCCACTCGACGCCTGCACCACCTCGCCGAAGTCGGCGGCGTGCACGTCGCCCGGATGCACCCACACATGCTGCGCCACACGTTCGTCACGACCATGCTCGACGCCGGCGTTGACCTGCGCGACGTCCAGATCGCCGCCCGGCACGCCGACCCGCGCACGACCATGCGTTACGACCGGGCCCGGAAGAACCTCGACCGCCACCCCAACTACATCCTCGCCGCCTACATGGCCTCAGGCACCTAAACCCAGCGCCGTCACGAGAATGGCGGACGTTTGTCGGCGGACGCCGATCGTGACACACTGGTACAAGAACCTGTACCAGTAGGAGATGTCATGGCTGTCACTGCAAGCGAGGCCCGGAAGAACTTGTTTCCGCTGATCGAGCAGGTCAACGAGGACCGCACACCGATCGAGATAACCTCCCGCCGCGGCGACGCGGTGCTGATGTCCCGCGCAGACTACGACGCGCTCGAGGAGACAGCTCATCTGTTGCGGGTCCCAGCCAATGCCCGACACCTGCTTGAGAGCCTGCAGCAGGCACGGTCCGGGCAGCGGGACGAGCACGACCTGGCGCGATGAGGCTGGTCTTCACACCGAACGGATGGGCGGACTACACGTACTGGCTTGCTGCTGACCGGCAGATGCTCAAACGGATCAACCGGCTCATCGATGACGCACTTCGCGACCCAGTGGCTGGCATCGGTAAGCCCGAGCCGCTGCGGCACATGCTGGCCGGCGCCTGGTCACGTCGGATCACTGAAGAGCACCGGCTCGTTTACCTCATCGACGGCGACGACCTGGTCGTCCTTCAGGCCCGCTTCCACTACGACTGAGGAGTCATCCGCTCCTGCCGCCAGTAGTTCACGGCAGTTGGGCGAGCCAGTGCTCAACGGTGGGTACGCGCTGCACGAGCGGATGGAAGTAGAAGACGCTCTCGTGATGGATCTCGCCGATAAGTACGACGTGGTTCAGCTCACCGCGGCTGGCTCGCGTGAGTGCTGCGCCGAGCTCGACGAACATGCCCCTGCCGTCGTGCTGAGAGGCCACGACAAGAACGGCGTCCGCCGCGATCACCGCTTCGAGTTCGTCTTGCGCCATCCGGGCCGACCGCTCCGCTTGAGTGGCGTAGCCCTCAGCGAAGGACACATCCGCGCTCCAGTCCAAAGTCAGCTCGTGGCCCGCGGCAAGGGCGGTGTCCTGGACCTGCTGGACCGTGACCGTATCGCTGAGCGGGCCAGAGACGTAGATCTTCATCCGCGCAGCCTGCCAGTTGCCAATGACACTCCCGCGCAGGCCACGCCAGCGGCTGAGACGACTACCGGATTTGCCGCAGATCGGTCGCGCTGACGAGCGGATGCAACGACCTATGACTCCGGAGGCTGCCCGACAAGAGCGACGGCTGCGACCACCTCTGAGAGGTCCGGGCTCAAGAACGCGACCCCCCACCGGGACTCGCCCTGAGTAGCCGCTTTGAGGACGGGGCGTCAGACCATGCCGCCGCGCGGTCGGGCCAATGTAAGGCGCTTTGTCACCAGGGTGGGCCAGTTTGTTCAGCCGCTTCAAGCGACGCAGATCGCTTCATCTGGGGGCTCATGCATCCACCAACGAGAGCCGAACCCTAGGTGGAACGGGACCCGCGACCGGCCGTGCGTTGATGCCGAACCAGGCGGTGGTGGGTATGCGTCATGGAGACCGTCGGCGCCCGACCTAGGGCGACGACCCGACAAACGGAGGCCCCTCATGAAGAGACTGCTCATCGTCACCGCCGGCGCGGTCGGCTTCCTGCTCGGCTCGCGGGCCGGGCGGGAGCCCTACGAGCAGTTCATGCGCGCGATCGGCCAGCTGAAGGACGACCCCCGCGTGCAGGAGAAGGCACACCAGGGTGCACAGCTGGTGCGCGAACAGGCGCCGGTCGTCGCGGACAAGGTGGCCGATGCCGCGAGGACGGCGACCTCAAAGGTCACCTCGGCCGTGTCCGGATCATCGGACTCGGGCTCAGACGACGGCTCCGCCCCGTCGTCGCGGGAGGCCACGGACGACGCCATCGAGGAGGCCGTGCAGTTCCAGAGGGACCACGGACCCAAGGGTCCGCTGCCCTGAGAGCCCGCCACCTGATCGCGGCGCCGGACTCCGGTCTGACTCGGCCAGCGACATGACGCCCATGACGCCGGCCAGATCACGGGACATCGTCCAGACCCAGCCTCCTGCGACCAGTGGGATACGCGCTCATGCCGTAGACCGCGAGCTTCGTCGCCCCTCCTCATGGGGCAGCGCGGAGTCCGCGCTGTAGTGCATCAAGTCAAGCTCGGAGCTCGACCGATGCGCACCCTCGTATGTCCGCTACGAAGCCGGCGTGATGAAGACGACTGAGGTCCCGACCCCGTGGAAGGACCCTGTTGCGGTCTCCCGCACGAAGTCGAAATGGCAGGTCACGAGATCTCCGTGCACGTGCGGCTTGGACGTGTCGAGCTGCTGCACGACGACGGGGTCGCCACCGGTGGGCGTGAACGTCGCTGTCGCCTGAAGGGATTGAATGACGAACGTTTGCGTGCTGCCGACCACGTGCCCGGGAGTGAAGTCCCCGTTCCCGTTGAAGGCTGCCTCAAGCGTCTGACCGTTGTTGCAGGTCAACGGGATCGTCGTGGTCTTGGGATCCGCTGACGCTGCGGGCGCAAAGGCGATCATCGCGAATGCTCCGGCGATGGCTGTGGCAGATAAGCGTTTGATCATGGCTTGCCCTCCTCCGAGTACGAGCTTTGCAGACGGGCTGACTAAGCACTTGGGACTCTGTGCGTTCGAAAGCCCAAGGTCCCGGCGTACTCCTCATCGGGTCGCTGCGCAGCACAACGGCCGAGAGTGGGTCACTTCACCCCCATATGTCCCTCGTGCCGCGTTGAGGGCATGACGCCCGACCATCCCGCGTTGCGCCGCCGGGTCTGCACAGGTCGTGGCGGGGGTCCTTACCGTTTCGCCATGCCCACAATGAGGAACTCAGAGACCATTACGGGTTCCGAAGCTCACGCCATTTCCGGATGTGGCGCTACGACGGCGGCCATGCTCTCGACGCGCAGGGCCGCGTTCAGGTCATGCTCGATATCGCGGGCAGCGAGCGCCAGCGCGCTGACGACGTCGACGAGCCGGGACTCGTCGAAGCGGACCGTCGGCATCGAGACGGTGACGGCTGCGGTGACCCGGTCGCCGACGCGGACGCCCCGGCCGACCGCGGTGACCCCGCTCTCCGTGCGGTCCTTGTTGATGGCGAAACCGCGCTCGCGCACCACGTCGAGCTCCTGGCCCAGCGCGCTCAGGTCGGGCCGCTCGTCGGTGCGTCCGTCCCAGCGGTCGGCGGCGTACAGCTCGGCCCGCTCCTCGACGGTGAGATCGGCGAGCATGAGCTTGCCGCCGGATGTCAGGTGGGCAGGAAAGACCATGCCCTCGCGGTTGCCGACCCGCAGGGCCTGGCTGCTCTCGACCGACCCGATGAAGCGGGCGTAGTCGCCCGCGAGGACGAGCAAGTTGGCCGACTCGCCGAGGCGGCCCACGAGGGCGTGCAGGTGGGGCATCGCGATGGTGCGCAGCAGCGCGGTGCGTGACTGCGAGTCCGCCGTCAACGAGATCACGGGTCCGGCGTGGTAACGGCGGTCCTCAGCCTGCCGCGCGAAGTCGCGGTAGACGAGCATCGAGAGCAGCCGGTGGGCCGTCGACCGGGCGACGCCCAACCGCTCGGCGGCGTCGGAGACGGTGACCGGGCCTTCGACCTGCAGCATGACGGCGAGCCGGAGAGCGTGGTCGACGCTCGTCAGGGCGTACTGGGGGCGGTTCTTCTGGGCGCGATCCGGGGCCATTGATTCCTCATAGAAGAATTATCTGTTCCGTCATGGCGAACCTAGTCCACAGTCGTGCCTATGGCAATGACGCCCCCCACCCAGAACCGGCCCCTGGCCGCCCGTCGGCCCGCGTGGCTCGTGACGCTCCTCTGCTGGCTCATCGTCGTCTTCGACGGCTATGACCTCATCGTCTACGGGACGACCCTCCCCAGCCTCCTCGAGGAGAAGGGCTGGGATCTCACTCCGACCTCCGCCGGCTTCATCGGGAGCCTCGCCTTCACCGGCATGCTCGTCGGTGCCCTGGGCGCGGGACTGCTCTCCGACAAGCTCGGACGACGACGCACGATCCTCTGGGCCACCCTGTGGTTCTCGCTCTTCACCGCCCTCTGTGCCCTCGCACCGAATGCCGAGGTGTTCGGTGGCTTCCGTTTCCTGGCGGGTCTCGGCCTCGGCGGCCTCGTGCCGTCGGCCAACGCGCTGACGGCGGAGTTCGTCTCGCGCAAGCACCGTTCGACCGTCTCGACGATGATGATGTCGGGAGTACCGATCGGCGGCTCCGTCGCCGCGGTCCTCGGCCTCTGGCTTCTGCCCGCCCACGGCTGGCGCTCCATGTATGCCGTCGCCTTCGCTGCCGTGCTCGTGCTCCTGCCGCTCTGCTACCTCCTGCTCCCCGAGTCGCCTACGTGGCTGCGAGCCCACGGCCGGGTAGCCCAGGGCAAGGCCGTCGAGGCGCAGTTCGGCCTCGTCCACGACGAGAGCGAACACACCACCGAGACGCACGCCCCCGGCTTCCGCACGATCCTGCGCGGGCGGTTCCTCCGACCGACGGTGCTCTTCGCCGCCGCCACGGTCGCCACCCTCTTCGCCTGGTACGGCCTCGGCACGTGGCTGCCCAAGCTGATGGGCTCCGACCCCCGCTTCGAGATGGGTCAGCCCCTGACGTTCCTGCTGGCCCTCAACCTCGGCGCCGTGCTCGGCTCGGTCGTCACAGCCTGGGCCGGAGTGCGGTTCGGGCCGCTCCGGAGCGCGGTCGTCGCCGCGGCGGTGGCTGCCGCCGCCCTCGCGTTCCTGCTCACCTACCCGAGCGACGCCACCCCGATCTACGCCGCCCTCATCCTCGCCGGTGTCGGCACCCACGGCACTCAGTGCCTCATCATCGCGGCGGTCGCGAGTCACTACCCGCCCACCCTGCGCGGCACGTCGCTCGGCTTCGCGCTCGGCGTCGGCCGCCTCGGTGCCGTGCTCGCCCCGCAGGTCGGCGGCCTCCTCCTCGACGCCGGTCTCGGCGTCGGCAGCAACTTCCTCGCCTTCTCCGTCGCGGCCGGACTCGCCGCGGTCCTCCTCGCCGTGACCGCCGTCGTCACGAAGCCCGCCGTCCGGGCACGCTCCGTCGCCGACGTCCTCGTCCACTGATGAAAGGAACGACCATGACCCAGGCAGCCACCTCCCCTGTGCAGATCGAGGCGGTCGACTCCCCCGACCAGCCGACCCCCTCGCCCGAGCTCGAGGCCCTCTACCGCGGCTTCGAGGACGAGCTCCTCGTGCCGCTGTGGACCGAGATCGGTGACCTCATGCCGGCCCACCCCCAGAGCAAGGCGACGCCGCACCGCTGGCAGTGGCAGACCCTTCTCGAGCTCGCCGACCGCGCCGGCCACCTCGTCCCCGTCGGTCGCGGCGGCGAGCGCCGGGCGATCGCCCTCGCCAACCCCTCGCTCCGCGGTCGCCCTTTCGCGACCCCGACGCTCTGGGCCGCGATCCAGTACCTCATGCCGGGAGAGGACGCCCCCGAGCACCGCCACACCCAGAACGCCTTCCGCTTCGTCGTCGAGGGTGAGGGGGTCTGGACCGTCGTCGGCCAGGACCCCGTGCCGATGAGTCGCGGCGACTTCCTCCCCCAAGCCGGATGGAACCTCCACGCCCACCACAACGCAGCCGCGAAGCCGATGGCGTGGATCGACGGGCTCGACATCCCGTTCCAGTACTACACCGAGTCCCAGTTCTTCGAGTTCGGACGCGACGAGATCTCCGACGCCGAGCGCGCCACGCCTGAGCGCTCGCGCTCGCAGCGGCTCTGGGGTCACCCGGGCCTGCGCCCCGTCTCCGTCCCCGGCCCGACGCCGGCCAGCCCGCTCCTCGCCTACCGCTGGGCCGACACGAACCTCGCCCTCCAGGACCAGCTCGACCTCGAGGACGAGGGGTATGCCGCCACGGTCGAGCCGGGGCACGCCGCCGTCCGCTTCACCAACCCCACGAACGGCGGTGACGTGCTGCCGACGATCCGCACCGAGTTCCACCGGGTGCGGAGCGGCGCCGAGACCGCCCCCCGCCAGGAGGTCGGCTCGTCCGTCTTCCAGGTCTTCGACGGCGCCGGCACCGTGACCGTCGGCGACACGAGCTGGAGCGTCACCCGTGGCGACCTCTTCGTCGTGCCGTCGTGGCAGCCCCTGTCGATCCGCTCCGAGGCCTCCGCCGCCGACTCCGACTCAGGCGCGCTCGATCTCTTCCGTTTCAGCGACAGCCCGATCTTCGAAGCCCTCAACCTCGCCCGCACCTCCGTCTCCGCCCCCGTCACAGAAGGACTTCCCCGATGAAGCTCGCCACCCTCCGCCACGCCGACGGCACGACCGAGGCGGTCCGCATCGACGGCACGACCGCGACGCGGCTGGGCGCCCCAGACGTGGGTTCGTTTCTCGCACAGCCCGACTGGCGCGAGGCGGCCGAAGCGGCAGCCGGCGCGACCGTGGACCTCGGCGCGGCGGCATACGCCCCCGTCGTGACCCGACCGGGGAAGGTCGTCTGCGTCGGGCTCAACTACCGCAACCACATCCTCGAGATGGGGCGCGACCTGCCCCACTATCCGACGCTCTTCAGCAAGTACGCCGAGACCCTCATCGGCGCGCACGACGACATCCAGCGGCCCGCCGAGACCGAGCAGCTCGACTGGGAGTGCGAGCTCGCGATCGTCATCGGTGCGCCCGTGCGGCGGGCGACGACTGCGGAGGCAGAGGCCGCGATCGCCGGCTTCGCGACGCTCAACGACATCACCGCCCGCGACTGGCAGTTCCGCACCAAGGAGTGGCTCCAGGGCAAGAACTGGGAGGCCACGACCCCCGTCGGCCCGTGGCTCGTCACGCCCGACGAGCTGCCCGGTGGGGTGCGTCCGACCCTCGCGATCCGCACCGAGGTCGACGGGGAGGTCGTGCAGGAGAACAACACCGGTGACCTGCTCTTCGACCCGGTCGCCCTCGTCGAGTACGTCTCGACGATCATCACGCTCCAGCCCGGCGACCTCATCGCCTCGGGGACCCCCGGCGGCGTTGGACACGCCCGCACCCCGGCTCGCTACCTCATGGCAGGGCAGAAGGTCGTCACCGAGGTCGAGGGCCTCGGCCGATGTGAGAACGTCGTCGTGGACGACGGGCGCGGCTGATGTCCACCGCCCCCGAGCAGACCCTCGCGTGGATGCGGGAGGGCACCGACCTCTTCCTCAAGGCGCTGGAGAGCCTCGACGACGAGACCCTCGCCGCCCCGGGCACCCTGCCCGGCTGGACGGGCAGGCACGTCGTCGCCCACGTCGCCGCGAACGCCGACGCGCTCGGCAACCTCGTCCACTGGGCACGCACGGGCGAGGAGACCACGATGTACTCCTCCCTTGAGCAGCGCGACGCCGACATCGAGACCGGGTCGCAGCGTCCCGCGACCGAGCTGCGGCACGGGATGGCCTCGTCGGCAGCCCGACTGGCGGGCTCGCTCGACGCCCTCAGCCCCGAGCAGTGGGCCAGGCACGTGCGCACCGCCCAGGGTCGCACCGTCCCCGCGAGCGAGATCCCGTGGATGCGGTCGCGCGAGGTCATGGTTCACGCCGTCGACCTCGGCGGGGTCGTGACGTTCGACGACCTGCCCACGGGCTTCATCGCTGCGCTGCTGGACGACACCACCGCCAGGCGTTCCGCGGGAGCCGACGGCCCGGCCCTCGAGCTGGCACCCACCGACGACGACCGAACTTGGGCCGCCATGGGGGCGGGTCATCCGACCACCATCCGGGGGCCGCTCGCGCAGCTCACGGCATACCTCTCCGGCCGACCGGCCACCCGACTGCACGCCGACGGCGGCACCGTCCCCACCCTCCCCCGCTGGCTCTGACCGCGGAAGCTCTCGAAAGGACTCGTCATGACCGCTCACCGCAAGGACGTCGCCGAGGTCGCCGACCTCACGCCCCTCGCCGGCCACCCTGACGTCATCGTCGTTGGCGGCGGGATCGGCGGCCTCGCGAACGCGCTCGCCCTGTCCCGCAAGGGCCTTCGCGTTCGGGTGCTTGAGCGCGCCGCCGAGTTCGGGGAGGTCGGAGCCGGCCTGCAGATCGCGCCGAACTGCACGCGGATCCTCGACCAGTGGGACCTGCTCGACGAGGTCGTGTCCCTCGGCGTCGTACCCGAGAACCTGGTCATGCGCGATGCCGTGGACGGCTCCGAGCTGACCCGGCTCGACCTGGCCGACGCACGCGCTCGCTACGGATTCCCGTACGTCGTCATCCACCGCAGCGACCTGCACGGCACGCTGTTGCGGGCGTGCGAGCGTGCCGGTGTCGACCTTGTCACCGACGTGGCCGTCACCGCCTACGAGCAGGAGGTCGACGGTGCGACCGTCGTCCACGGCAACGGCCGGGAGACGGCCCGCGTCGTCATCGCGGCCGACGGGCTGCACTCCGTCGCACGGCGGCTCGTCTCCGACGACCAGCCCGTGTCGTCGGCGTACGTCGCCTACCGCGGCGCCGTCCCGATGGGCCAGGTCGAGCAGCTCGACATCGCGCTCGACGACGTCGTCGTCTACGTCGGGCCGAAGTGCCACTTCGTGCAGTACCCCCTGCGGGGTGGCGAGATGTTCAACCAGGTCGCGGTCTTCGAGTCCGCCAAGGCTCTCGCCTGCGAGGAGGACTGGGGCACCCCTGACGAGCTGGACGCCGCCTTCGACCAGACGTGCGAGAACGTCCGGGCCGGACTGCCGCTCATGTGGCGGGACAAGTGGTGGCGGATGTACGACCGGGACCCGATCGACCAGTGGGTCGTCGGACGCGTCGCCCTCACCGGCGACTCCGCGCACCCGCCCCTGCAATACCTTGCTCAAGGTGCCGTCATGGCCATCGAGGACGCCTGGGTGCTCTCGGAGCACGTGGGTGCACAGCTGTCGACCGGCGCCGAAGGCGTCACCCTCGACTGGGACGCCGCCCTCGCGGCCTATCAGGCGGTGCGCCCCGAGCACTGCCGGCGCGTCCTGACGACGGCACGCGCCTGGGGCGCGCTCTGGCACCTGACCGGCGACGAGCGGCTGTGGCGCAACGACGTCATGCGGACGCGCGACGTGCGGGACTACGCCTTCGTCGACTGGCTCTACGGCGCGACCGCCCTCGTGCCCGAGGGCGAGCCGCCGATGTTCGAGCCGCTCGTCGCCCGGGTCACCGTTCCGTCCGGCGTCTGAGCCCGGGACCGACGCCCCGTCCGACATCGGGCGGCGTCGGGGCGTGCTCGAGGCTCAGGCGCGGGGCTTCGTGCCGTGCAGCAGCAGAGGGACGAGGGAGTCGGCCCATCGCCGTCGCACACGGCCGTGCTGGAGCAGCTCGCCGAGACAGGCACCGAAGGCGAGTCCGGCGAGGGTCTCGGCGTCGGTACCGCTACGGATGCGGCCCGAGCGGATGTCCGCGTCGATCTGCCCCTGCAGAGCCTTCAGTCGACTCACGATCCGGGCTTGCAGGGCCGCGCTGAAGTCGGGGTCGGTGCCCGCGAGGACGGTCGCGACACCTCCACGGCCGACCTGCTCCTCGATGAGCGTGCGGGCCTGCTCGAGCACCCAGCGCAGCTTGTCCTCCAAGGGCAGCTCGGGTGCGGGGAAGGGCTCGTCCCCCAGCTTCTCGAGGGTCGCGGCCAGGAGGGCCCCCCGGTCCCGGTAGCGGCGGTAGATCGTCGTGCGCGCCACACCGGACCGGGACGACACCGCGTCGATGTGGACACCACCTGGCCCGTGCTCGCGCAACAGCTCCATGGCCGCGCCGGCGATCCGGTCGTCGGTCCGGGGGTCACGGGGTCGACCTCGCTCAGGTGTCATGTCGCTCCTTCCGGGAACAAAACGACGGTGATTATCGCTACACACAATGTAGCGATAATCAGCAGGTACAGCCTCTTTGGAAAGGAACCCATCATGACGCCCGGCGACGCACTCGTCCCAGCGGCCATCGCCATCCTCTTCGTGGTCGCGTGGTTCGTCTTCGGCATCGTCGACAGCACCCGGGACGATCCGTCGACCCGCCCAGCAGACCCGACCTCGCGAGAGACCTCGGAGCAGCGGCTCCCCGAGCGCCGCTGACACAGCAGCGGCATGGACCCTGACGCCCCGGCAGCACCGTGGCGTCCCACCCATCACCACGAACAGACACACACTTGACGGCCCGGCCACCCCGAGCCCGTCGAAGAAGGAGGGCAGACGACGTGGTCGTCTACAACGAGCTGGTCGCCATCACTGCAGGGGCAGGACTGCTGGGCTTCGCCTGGTTCCTCGTCCACCTCATCCGCGGCAGACACATCGACAGCGAAGGGTGGGCCGGCTTCTTCGGCGTGACCGGCCTGATCCTGCTCGTGCTCGGCCTGCACACCACGGTGACCTGGCCCTTCGGCGGCAAGGGTTTCGAGTACGCCAACATCGCCTTCGGCCAGCCGGCGGCCGGCTTCGGCGCACTCCTGCTGTTCGCCGCCGTCTACCTGTGGCGTCATCGGGCACTGTTCGCCGCCGACGCCGACACGGCCGCCGAAACCGCCCTACGCGCCCTGAAGCCGGTGTCGGTCTTCGTCGGCGCCCTCGGCCTGGCCATGGGGGTCCTGGCCATCTCGTTCGTCCGCTTCCAGCTCGGCGCCGCTCCGCCCGAGGAGCCGATCAGCGGACGCTTCGGCCACCTGCCACTGCTCGAGGCCCTGTTCCTCGGCGGCCTCTGGGGCATCGTCGCGCTCGGAGCCCTGCTCTTCGCCGTGGCTCAGCTGACCGACCGAGCCGCCTTGCTCCTGTGGGCCGCTCGCGCCTGGTTCGTCGGTGGCACGGTGTTCCTCCTCTTCGGCGCGATGAACTTCTACACACACATCGGCATGTACTACAACATCGCCCACGGCACCTCCTACCTCTGGTGACGCCGCTTCGTCGATGACACGGGCCGAACACGCTCACGACCCCTGCACGTGCCGACGTGGAGGGGTCGTGTGCGTGCGCGCGTACGGACGTCTCGGGACGGCCGGTCAGCCGGCGAGACCCCAGTGCTTGCGGAACCCGTCCCGGTAGTCGGTCGAGCCGTACCAGGCACCGGACTTCTCCCCCTGGGCGGTGAGCTCGAGACCGCCGACGTTCCCCGCCGTGACCATGCGCCGGTAGGGGAAGGCGACGTTCGTGGTGGCCGCAGCGCCCGGTCATCATCCGCAGTGCCTGTGGCCGGCACGTAGTAGACGATCCGGCCCTTGAGGCCTCCGACTCCCTTCAGTGGGCTGCCGGGCGCGGTGAACATCTCGACGGCCTTGGTGGCCTGCTCGACGACGGCCTTCGCGGCGGCCGCCTCGGCGCGGGTCGGCTGGGGCGCACCGGTGCCTGCCGCGGTCCGGGCACCGATCGTGGAGGGCAGGGGCTTCGCGTGGTTCGCCAACCCTGGGATCGGCCGGCCCGTGGCGGAGTGACTTTCCGAGACCCTCATCTCGTTCACCGAGTGGCTCGACTCCGTCGCGCCGGAAGGCCGCCCGGTCGTCCTCGTCGGGTTCTGCCGCGGGGCCGCCTTCGCCGGCGGTCTCGTCCTCTCCGATCCGCGCCGGGACGCCGAGGGCAGTGATCCTCCTCAGGACGCTGCCCTTCGAGGCTGGAGTACCCGTGACCGCACACGGCCCCGACGGAACACCGATCATCGTCGCGCAGGGGACGAGGACTCCGTGATCGCGAGGGATCTCCTCGACCGCACACTGAGTGGGGGTCACCCAGCTCAGCTCGACACCTTTCTCGCGGACCACACGTAGGTGCCACCCTGCGCCGCAATCAGTCCGCCGTGCCGATTGATGATGCGGCGCACGGCGTGCTGCAAGGCGGTCAGGCGTTCTTCCCCCAGCCGTTGATGGTCGCTGAACGTGCCCAACATCCCAGTCCAGTCCGTGCCCTCGAACTCGCGGACCCATCGGTAGGTGTGCGTCTCTCCCGGCGACAACGATGGGAGGCCACTGAAGGGGTCCGCGTCCTGGAGCCCGCTGGGATCCTGACCGACGACGGACAGGTCAGGCGCATACGTCTCGTAGGCGGTTCGAACCTCCGCCAGCAGGGCGTCGTCGAGCACGTGGTAGTTCCAGAACAACGCGATGACTCCGCCCGGGCGAAGAACCGACGCTGCCTTGCTCCCCCCGACGAGCGGATCGATCCACTGCCACGCATGACCGCAGGTGACCAGATCGAACATTTGACGACGGCTGTCCCAGTTCTCGAACGAGACGACATCCACTTCCAACCCACGCGCGCGCGCCACCTCGGCCATCCGCTGGTCCGGCTCCACCCCCACGACGCGGAAACCGCGGGCGGCGATAGCCGCCGCCACCTTGCCGGTGCCACACCCGACATCCAGTGTGATTGAGGGGCGGCCGACGAGGAGATCGTCGATGAGCGCGTCGGGATAGCCGGAGCGAAACCTGTCATAGGCCTCCGCTGCCGAGCCGAACGACTCCGCGCGGCCTCGGTCCTGGTGCATCCCCTCCAATGGCACACCACGATGTTGCCATGCCACGCAGCGCCCGAGCCGGCACCGACCGTGAGTCATATGCACATCTGCCGCGATGCGCGTGGTCCCACTCACGCGGTCTCGCCGGCTGGTTCAGTACCTGAACTCGACGCGCGCTCGAAGTCTTCCGAGCTGACGACCCCACTGCCGTGGGCCACGGCAAGGCCCCAACCGCCGGCTCCGCGTCGGGCGAGACAAGGAACGCGAACTGGCCAGCCGCTACGAGCGGCTCATCCTGAGATGAGGCGCTGAGACGACTTCGCAATGCTGCCCGTGCACGCAGTCGCGGCGTCGGCGATGGCGGCGGCTGGCCCACCGAGCGGCTCCACTCGCGGCTGCCGCCGCGGCGACCGCCAGGGTCAGAGCCGTAAGGGCCAGGTCTCCTTTGTCGTGGTCGCGTAGACGCATAGCTTCCATGTGCCCGCTATCCCGTTCCTGTAAACGCCTTCAGGCGTAGCCACCACAGGGAACTTGGCGGCGGTACGAATGCGTCCGGGACGAACAGTGGCGGTAGCGGGCATCAACCCGCCGCCCTCGAACCGTCCGCGGAGATCCACCACGGTCCGGCACGGGTAGTCGCCGCACCGAGCACGTCGACCGCCTGGAGCCTGGACCGCGTCATGCTTTCAGCCTTCGAGCGTCTACGAGGGTGACGACGGCGATCCCCCTCCCCCTTACACCGTCGTCGGGGGCCCCGGGCCGGCCTGACGGCTCCCGGGGCCTCGCCAGACATCACCAACCAAGCGCCCTCGACGGATGGGACGCAGCACGCCGGGCCTCACCGAGCCTGGCAGCGCCAGACCGGTGGGGTCCGTCGGGGCGGGCGGATGCTCCACAGACACGCTCACTCCAGCCCGGCAACACCGTCCGACCATCAGCGCTGCGTACAGCGTCGCGAACGCCCGGCAGGCGCAGGCATGGTCCCACCCACGCCCGGACGCCCGCTCCCCACGCATGGGTCGGGTGGAAGGCACAGGTTGGGTACGTAGAGCGCGTGAGCGCCACCGAACGCGCAGGGAGCCGCTCCGGTCACAGCGCTGAGGACGTCGCGGACCTGATACCCATGGTCCGCCGGATCGTCCACGCCCGCGTCGGTTCTCACCCGGCCGCGGAGGACCTGGTCCAGGAGACGCTCACCCGCGTCCTGGCGGCCAGCCCCACCATCGAACCGGGCATGCTCGAGCCGTACGCGATCGTGACAGCCCGCAACGTCGTGGCGTCAATGTGGCGCGACGTGGACCGCAAGCATCGAAACCAGCACCGCGTCGTCGACCTGAGCACCCCCGATCCTCCGGAGACGCAGGTCCTGCTCGACGAGGAGCAGTCCGCGATGGCTACCGCGCTGGCCCGCCTGACCGAGCGCGAGCGCCGCACCCTGCTGGACCACGAGGTCAAGGGAACGGACACGCGCACTCTCGCCGCGCGCGAGGGCAGCACGGCAGGCGCTGTGGCAGCCCAGCTGAACCGCACGCGCGCTCGGCTTCGTGTCGAGTACCTCTTGGCTGCGGCGCAGATCGATCCTCCGACCGAGCAGTGCCGGGCGGTCCTCATGGCGCTCAGCAGCGGCGACCAGCGACGTCAGCGGGAGGTTCACGCGGCGCAGCACCTGCTCGAGTGCGAGCCCTGTGCCGGGTTGAGCCAGCCGCTGCTCGAGCGGGGCCAGCCACGCGACGACCGTCTGACCATCCCGGTCACCACCGACCCCGACATCGTCACGGCCCGTGGGGCCGCGCGAGCTCGCGTCGCGCCTGGCCTTCGGGCCCACCGACCTCACGGTCATCGCCACCGCCGTGTCGGAGGTATGCCGCAACATCGTCCGTTTCGCCGGCACCGGCGAGGTCGTGGTCAACCTGCTCGAGGTCCCGCGCCGCGGCATCCAGATCGTCGCCCGCGACGGCGGACCCGGGATCCCCGATGTCGAACGCGCGCTCGACGACGGGTTCAGCACGTACGGCGGACTCGGCCTGGGCCTCCCGGGCGTCCGTCGCCTCATGGACGAGTTCGCCATCGCGAGCGAGCCCGGCCACGGCACCACAGTGACCATGACGAAATGGGAGAAGGCAGACCATGAATGACCGCACCACCGACCACCAGCCGGTGCACGCCGCACCCGAGCACGACTCCGCCAGGTCCGGACCGAGCGGCCACCTTCTGTCGCAGCTCGTGGCGCATCTGCGAGAGCACCGGACCCGGCTCCAGGAGGAGTGGTCACAACGCATCCAGCAGGCCCACCTGCTGACGGCGATGACTCCTCAGGAGATGGCCGCCGAGACCACGTCGGTCTACGACAACTACGTCGAGGTGCTCGAGACGGGGAATGTCGAGGCGCTGCAGCACTACGCGAGGGACCTTTCTGAGCGGATCATTCCGCGCGGCGTCGAAACCCACGAGGTCGTCGGGATCGTGCTGCTGCTACGCGACGTCCTGGCGCGTTCGCTCTTCGAGAAGTACCAGCGTGACTTCTCGATGCTCAACGAGGTGCTCGACGCTTACGAACCGGCGGCGAACCGCATCGCCAACACCGTCGCCGTCAGCTTCGTCGATGAGCGGGAACGCGTCATCCGCCAGCAGCAGGACGCCATCCGTGAGCTTTCGACCCCCGTGCTACCGGTGCGCGAGCGGCTCCTCATCCTGCCCATCATCGGGGTGCTGGACAGCGAGCGCGCGAAACAGCTCACCGAGCAGCTGCTCTCAGGGATCCGCAAGCACCGCGCCAAGGTGGTCGTCATCGACATCACCGGCTCCCCGGACGTCGACGAGGCGGTCGCCAACCACCTCGTGCAGACGGTCGACGCGTCACGCCTGATGGGTGCGAGCGTCATCATTACCGGGCTCTCCCCCAAGATCGCGCAGACCCTCGTGACGATCGGGGTCGACCTGAGCAAGATGAACACCATCGGCGACCTGCAAGGTGGGCTCGAAGAGGCCGAGAGGCTCCTCGGATACGCCGTGACTCGGAAGGAGGTCGACTCGACCTCGTGAACGGCGGACCAGCGCTCGTGTCCATCATGCGGCAGGGATCGACCCTGATCGCGTCGATCCACACTGCCCTGGACGACTCCGAGCTGGTCCGCTTCGAGCACGACCTCGTCAAACAGATCGGGGAGCACCGCTCGCGCGGAGTCATCATCGACGTCGCAGCTCTCGACGTCATCGACTCCTTCGCCGCGCTGACGTTGCGCCGGATCGCTGACATGGCACGACTGCGCGGCGCGCTGACCGTGCTTGTCGGGATCCAGCCGGAGGTAGCCTTCGCGATGGTCCGGCTCGGCATGGGCACGGGTCAGATCCCTACTGCCCTCGATCTCGAGGAAGGGGTGCAGCTCCTCGCGGAGGTTGCCGCGACACGGAACTTCCCCTCTTCTGGCTCCCAGCCCCAGAAACGCACGTGAGCCCCCATCGGCCGGCGCGGCTCGTCGTCGACGACCTCACCCAGGACTACCGCGCGACGCTGCGGCGCTTCCTGCCCCGCCGCGACGAGGCCGCCCGGGAGTCGGCATACGAGCTGGGGCGGCACGCCTTCACGGGCGGTATCAGCCTGCTGGTCATGACGCGCATCCATCAGAACGTCGCCATCGAGGTCCTGCGCGAGACCGGCCCGGACGATCGAGTGGACGTAGCCGAGCGTTCGGGCGAGCTCCTGCTGGAGGTGCTGGCCGCATACGACATGAGCCACCGCAGCGTCCTGGAGCCTCGACACGACGACCGGACGCCTTGACGGCGATCGCATGACGCGGGATCCATAGCCGATATCCGGACTGATCGGACCAGTTCGTGCTCGAACTTTGCGCAGGGCATCTCCCATAGGTCCTGTCAGCTCGCATCATGTGATGCGTGAGGCGTGCTCTTCAGAGGTGACCGACGGCCCACGAGGCCGCCCGTACGCCGATGAAGGAGTCACACCCATGAAGCTCACCTACAAGCTCTGCGCCGCCGGAGTCACCCTCGCCACCACCGCGGCCTTGGGCCTCGCGCCGGTTGCCAGCGCCTCCGCGGCGCCTGCCGCTGCCGCAGCCGCGCCCGCGGCCGCCACACCGAGGACGACGGCTTCGTCGACGATCAACCAGGTCGTCGCCGGCGTGGGCACGTTCACCGGCTCGTTCGCCCCGACGTCGTTCAGCAACCAGAACGGTCAGCTAGCCGTGACCGGAATCGTCACTGGCACCCTGACAACCCTCGCCGGTGCCACGATCCCGGTGACCCGGACGGTCACCACGACGGTGGCGAACGCCACCGCTGCGGGCACGTGCGACATCCTCAACCTCGTGCTCGGACCGCTGCACCTCAACGTGCTCGGCCTCGCCGTCGATCTCAACCAGGTGGTCCTCAACATCACGGCCCAGTCGGGCGCCGGCAACCTGCTCGGCAACCTCCTGTGTGCAGTGGCTGGACTCCTCGACGGCAACGGCATCAATGGGCTCGCCAACCTGCTCAACCGCCTCCTTGGTCTCTGACGCGGTTCAGCTCGCCCCGCTGCACTCCCGGGTCTGATCTCGCTCGGGAAGGAGGGCTCCGGTCCGGCGAGGGACCGGAGCCCCTCCGGCGCCCCGGACGCGGTCCGTCACGACAAGCAGTGTGACGGAGTGCGCTTGTGGGGATCAGGTCTGAACGACGACACGGTCGGGGCCGTGTCTGCCGGAACCCGGCACCATTGAAAGGCACTCATGCTCGCCCTCTCCCTCACCTCTCCGCTGGTCGGCCTGGCGCTGATGCTCGTCATGCAACGCATCGAGGACCACATCGTCCCTTCAGAGCGTCGCTGAGCCCAGGATCCAGGTCACTCGACGACACTCCACACGCGGCCCGTCGTACACGCCACGTGCGGCATCGTCACCTTCGCCGGGCTCATCCTGTGGGCCCGCGGACCGCTCAGCCGTCGACGCCGGTCGAGCCGTGCGGCTGCCCCACGGGTTTCGACTCGGGCGAGCCCCGCTCTCGCAGGTAGATGCTCAGCACGACCATGCTCGCGACGGCCAGGAACTCGGACTGCCAGTTCTGAAACGTGCGGTTCCAAAAATCCGGGGCAGCCGCGTACTGAGCCCAGTCGAGAGGGGCCTTGAGGTCCTGGATCTGATCTGCGTTGTATGCCGAGCGTCCGGCGATGAACTGGGCCAGCCATGAGAGCAAGAAGATGGCCGCCATCGTCAGTCCGAGCGACCGCGAGAACAGCCGCAGGCGCCACCCGCCGGCCTTCGCCCAGGTTGGCGAGTCCCTTTGGGCGTACCGGCCGACTTTCTGGTCCTTGTCCGACTCCCGACCCAGCGTGTCCAGCGGCTTCGATTCGGGAGAGCCCTTCTGGGCCAGCCAGACGGTGAGCAGGATGAAGAGGAGGAACTGCAGGTACTCCGACTGCCAGTTCTCGGCCACGTCGACGGCGAACTGCGAGGAGGTCACGTACCGGAGAAGCGTCATCAACGGAAGGCCGGCGTCGGCCGCCTGCCGGTTGTAGGAAGCCAGTCCCGTCAGCGCTTGCCCGACAAGCGCCGCGACCAAGAGGGCCGTGAACGCCAAGGTCAAGCCCTGCTCACGTACCCGCTTCATCGCTGCGCCAGCCCGACGAAGATGCAAGCAGCCAGCACGACCCCAATGAACACGAGGATGGCGATGAATGCAGCGCGCACGGTCAAGCTCCCTTGAGCTCACACGAGAAGGGACGATCTTGTTCCTGGGGGGTGCAACCAGCAGCAGTCACACGCCAGCCGGAGCCGAACCGTGCCAAGAACAGCGTGTCGTGCTCGAGCCGCACCATGGCGTCCTGGCCAAACACGTCCACGGAAATCACCCTCCCAGCGCTCGGCAAGTTGGCATCCTTGATCCCCTGGGCACACGGACCCGAGGAGTCTTCGAGTTCTTGACGGGTCTGTGGAGCCAGCAGCGCACAGGCTGCCTCTGGCTGCGCGTCGACGGACGCGGTGAAGCTGGTGGCGGCCCGAGCGGCATCCGTCGCCGCGGGCGAGCTGTCGCCGGAACAGGCTGCCAACGCCAAACAGGCGCACACCGCCAACACGGTAGGCACGCGAAGACGAGTCATGGCGCGACCCTACGGTCTTGACGCGTCCACGTGAGGCACCGGCGCCGGGTTGCCAGAGATCTCCCAGCCGCGCACCCACCTGTCTCCGCGCGACAGGAACCCAACAGCCGTTCGTCACCGCCAAGCTGGTCAGCGTTCGCCGTCTCAGCCATGCATCGGGCGGCACCGCCGTGCCAGACCCGAGATGGGATGCACCGTCTCCCCTCACGCAAGCCGCGCCCGGATCACCAGGGCGCACCAGACGGTTGTGTGTCAGAGGCGTGCTGACCTCGGTGCCGGCGACGTTGGCGAGCGCCGTCCGCAGTCGCCAGGGCCCGAACCTCACAAGCAGCTCATGCGCGGTGACGACGACCTGGGCGGTGGCCGGAGTGATCCCGAACGCGAGCGCGGGCAGTCGGTAGCGACCCTCGAATGCGAACTCGAATTCGCGAGTCACGTCGTGCGCCGCAAGCTGGACGGCGGGTCGAGGAGCCCTGCGACGCCGCGTTGCTGCTCGCCGAGGTAGGCATCGAGCACGAGGAGCCCCGCGGTGGCCACGGGGGTGGCCCATCGCAGCCAGCTCATGCGTTGTGTGAGTCGGTGGGCCTTGTCCTCCACCGCAGGATCCCCCTGAGCGTGCTCGAGCGCATCGTCGAGCTCGGCACTGGATCGGTAAGCCTCGGCGCTGACCATGATCGCCGTCCCTGTCAGCGCCGTCTTGAGGATGACGGCCGCCGCCGTAGGAGGGTGACCGACGACGCGGCGCCGGTTATCGGCCAAGATCGCGAGGCCGCTCAGGAGGTGCAGGCCGATAGCCGCACCCTGAACTGGACCCCAACGGCGCCACCCCTCGTCCGCGATCTCGGCTGGGTCGCGGGCGTCGTCACTCTTGCGGCGGGCTGGTTGCAGCGCGACAGCGCCCGCCAAGGAGCCGCCGAACCATGCTGCGTTGGTGAGCACGTGCGTGGCACGAACGAAGGTGCTGTATGCCGTCATGCGAAGTCCTGGTGCATCTGGCGCACGCGGCGCGGTGTTCGGTGGGGACTTGGCCGTACCCGTTTCCCACCCCGAGACACCTCGGCTCCGCTCTATGCCGTTACGCGTGCACGTCGTCAACACCGGTCCGGCTTCTGGGCTGACTGATCTCGCGGCCAAGGGCGAGCCGTTGGCCTACGGCGGTGCGCCCTCGAGGCTGCGCCCCGCAGCGTCCGAGGGACTCGAGCAAGGAATCGCTCGGACGACGCCGCCTCCCAGACCACAGGGGAGGTCGAGGAGACGGCGCCGCCAACCAGGACGTACCCAGGGTCGGATTGGCCGAACTCCCGTGAGCCGGCCAATCCGCCAGACCTGACAGGTGACTCGCAGATCTTCACTGGGCGCCTAGGCATGAGACGCGTCGGCCTGCCCGTCCCGAGGGCGTTCCAAGCGCCGGTGGGTGTGGCACAGGACATAACGCGCACCCGTGTGGTTCGGGCAGTGTGCGATGGGTACGAAACGGCTGGACGGCACAGTTTGCCGGTCGTCCCCCGCCCCCGCTGCTCGAAGGAGCGCCTGTGTCCACCGATGCCATCGTCCTGCTCAAGCAGGACCACAAGGACGTGCGCGAGCAGTTCCGCGACTTCCGCAAGCCCGACCAGACCCCGGTCCAGAAGCAGAAGATCGTCGACACGATCCTCGAGCTGCTGACCGTGCACACCTACATCGAGAACGAGGTCATGTACCCCCGCGTGCGGGACCTGCTGCCCGACCTCGAGGACGACGTGCTCGAGTCGTACGAGGAGCACCACGTCGCGGACGTGCTCTGCATGGAGCTCGCGGCGATGGACGCGACGGACGAGCGGTTCGACGCCAAGACGACGGTGCTCATCGAGAACGTCGAGCACCACATGGCCGAGGAGGAGCAGGACTGGTTCCCGAAGGTCCGCGAGGGCCTCGGGCGCAAGCAGCTGCAGGAGCTCGGTGAGGAGCTGCTCGCAGCGCGGAAGAAGGCGCCGCGCCGTCCCGAGCAGCCCAGCGCGATGAAGAAGGCCATCGACGCGGTCGTCTCCTGACGCAACCTGAGCGAACGTCGGAGAAGTCCGCCTTTGAGGAGAGTCCATGAGCGGCCAGATCCCCCCGGTCCCCATCGAGACCGAACCCAGCAGTCCCTGCGACTGCGACAACTGCCCTGCGGACTGCACGTGTGACTCGTGCTCATGTGAGGACTGCACGTGCTCAACATGTAGCCACGCCGCATGACGATCTGTCGGGCCGGCTGACAACGCGTCAGTTCCCGCCCGGCGCCTTCGTTTCCGGCTGGTCCGCACCCGCAGGCTGCTCGCGACGCCGCCCGCACTCCACGGGGAGTCGCCCGGTGACGCGCAGGACCTCGGCGATGTCGTGCAACTTGATGTTGCCGTCCTGTGAGAGCCGTCGAAGGTAGGCAAATGCCGCGTCAGGAGCCATCTGGTAGCGCTCCATGAGGATCCCGATCGCTTGCCCGACCGTGCAGCGACTTCAGGCCCCTCACGAGGTTGTCATGCGGGGGCATCGCGCGGTCGCTAGCGGTGTTCAACTCGGGAAAATGGACATACAGATGACCGGAGTCGTCCGTGACGGGTGGCTTCCCTCGCGCCTTGAAGGTGCCGTCATTGACCCAGACCGTCCGGCGTGGCATCGATGTCGCGGCTCCAGACCTACTACTCCAGGAATGCAATCCAAGGGCTGCCTGTGCAGGCTCATCACCTGCGAAGCCCCGGTCGTGATGCGGACGAGCCGCCGTCGTGGCTCATGCCTCACCGGTGAACGCACTGACGATCGCCCGAGCCAATGCCACCACGCTCGTACCCGCTTGCGCGGCAGCCCGGTACAGGCGTTCCTCTGCGACGTGGGCCTCGATCCCGCGCGAACTGACGAGCAGGCCCACGGCCTGGTCGACGTACGCCTGGCCCTTCAGCCTCTCCGGACTCCGGACTGCTTCGAGTCGGGTCGAGAACGACAGGTCGGCGTTGGACACCACGCCCGGAGCCCAACCGCCAAAAAGCCTCGCGAGCTCACTCTCCTGTCCTTGGAAGGATGAGGCGTGGCCGCCATAGAGATTGACACCTCCCGTCACTATCCCCTCCTCCCCGAAGGGGATTGACAGGGTGCTGCGGACACCTGCCGCCGCGGTCGCCTGAGCGAAAAGCTGCCAGCGCCCCTCGTCGAGGAGGTCTTCGACATCGGTCCCCACGATCTCGTCGTCGGCGACGGCCTTGACGCATGGCCCCCCGTCGACGTACTGGACCGCGTCCATCACGGCGACCTCCAGACCCGTGGCGACATACGTCAGTACGAGCTGCTCGGCCACCAGTGTCAGACTCAGACCGACCAGCGTCGGGATCTTCTCCTTCGCCGTCGCGGCCACCTCCGCCAGGTCCCCACGAAGGTCACTGTCTCCGAACCGTTCCAGCTCCGACAGGGCTTCATCCGTTTCGGGTATCGGCTCCATCGCCGTCCGTCACCTCCTGCGTCCTCGACGTCATCGCCCGCGGCGCGCCTCACGCGCACCTGTCCGTCACGTGCCCATCGGCCGCCCATCCAAACCCGCACCGGCCGCGATCGTGACCGCCTGGCGCCGCAACGGAATCCAGGCGGCTACCGGCCGCCGCAGCATTTCTGGAGGACGCTGGGTACGTTCGAGTGCGCTCGTAGCCCTCCGGCAGAAGAGCGATGCAAGGCTCACCAGGTCCTGCCGGACCTCGGCGAGACGTGCGGCCTCGACGTGATGTCGACGTGGGAGCACCGAGAACTACCCACGGTCCCGCGCGTGAGGCACTGGCTCGGCTGCGCTTCGCACGACCTCGGGCGAGGGTGTTTGACGATGGTGAGATCGGGTATCGAAGCCATGTGGTTTCTGACGAGTACCGCCCCGTGAATGAACTCACCATTCGGGAGCTTGCAGCCGAGCTGGCCCGCGTTGAGGACAGGCTCCGGGATCAGGCGCATCACGCTGGGCCAAACCCCCTTCCGGGCCAAGTAAGCCGCGAGGCCGCTCTCAGGCGGCGTGAGCGTGCGTTGCTCGCAGAGCTGAGAGTCCGCCGCAGCGGTCGCACCGCCCAGACGGCCGGGCAGGGCGAGGTTGTGGCTCCAGTAGCCGCCGACGTCCACGGATCCGCGACACAGTAAGGGGTGGCTCGGCGCCCAGCATGAGATCTCCCGAAGTGCGGTCCCCGCCCCTTGAAGGTCGACACGGGAAGGCCGCAGGCGACGAGCCTGCACGCCGACCACAGTCGGCTCCCAACGTTCACATGCGGGTAGCCCGTCAGCGACCGGACCGGGCGCGCAATCGCCGGCCGACGAGTAGGCGTACACACAGGTCGTCCACGCGAGCACACGGTCCTGACCCACCGAGCCGACGTGGACTAGACCCCCGTCGGTCCAAGCGCAGCGATCGACGCTGCGGTGGGTGAGGGGCGCAGGCAAGCCGCGCTGATGCCGGGGTGTGATCTCCCGCGGTGCGACGACGCCTCCTTGCATTGCCGGTGGATAGTCGACCTGCACCGCACGCCTCGGTAGAGACGTACGCGATGGGGTCTGCGAACGCATTCATCATGGGGTCCGTGCGTGGGCGAGCCGGAGCCGCCGCTCGCCTTGCTGCACAGGTGCAGGGGGCGACCGATGGTCACCGGCCGCCCCCTGCACGCTGACAGTTCTGGAGATCAGCCCTGCGGTTGGTTCTTGACGGCGTCGGCGGACTCGGAGGCGCTCTCCCGCACGTCGGCGGCGGCGTGCGCGCCCTCGTCCTTGACGTCCTGGGCGGCCGATTGAGCCGTCTCCTTGACCGACTGCACGGCGTCCTGTGCCGGCTGCTTGAGGTGCTCGGCCGACTCGCTCGCCACGTCCTTGGCCACCGTCTGTGCCTGCTGCACCACCGGCTCGGCCTTCTCCTTGACCGTCTCAGAGAGGCGGCGCTCCTTCTCGGACGCCGGGAGCAGGGACCCCAGGAGCCATCCGGCGCCGAGCGCGATGACCCCGGCTGCGAGGGGGTTGCCCCGCGCCTTGCGCTGCACGGTATTGCCAGCATCGCTCGCTGCCTCACCGACACCGTGGGCCAGACCCGAAGTCCTGTCCCCGGCGTCGGTCGCGGTCCCCATGACCCGCTCTCGCAGGGCCGCGGCACTTCCCTTGACCTTCTCGGCCTGGCGGTGGGCGACCTGTCCCGGGCTGACGGACTCACCCAGAGCGTTGACGTCGCGGCTCAGGTTCTCGCGCGTGCGCTCGATGTCCGCCCGGATCGCGTCCGGGTCGTTGTTGATCGGGTAGTTCGTGCTCATCGTTCCTCGTTTCCCTTCAGCGCGTCCGGCACCCGCTTGGCGGTCTCCGTCGTGCGCGGTAGTCCTTGGATCTCCTTGGTCGTGCGCCTGCCCATCGCCGCGAGGACCGCGCCGACGACGGCCCAAACGGCCATGACGATGACCGCAGCCCAGCCTCGGTGGTCGAGGGCCCTCGAGAGCCACTCCCACACGGCCAGCGACAGGAAGAGGAGCGCCATCCAGCCGGAGAGGGCAGCGCCACCGAACATGCCGGCGGCCTTGCCTGCTCGCGAGGTGGACTCGCGCACCTCGGCCTTGGCCAACTCCACCTCCTGGCGGAGGAGCGTGCTGAGCCCTTGGCTGATGTCAGCCACGAGCTCGCCGATGGAGGCGTGCTCGGCCTTCTCGTGCGAGCTCTCGTAGGCGGCGCCGGAGGTCGCGTATGCGGTGTCGCCGGGGGCACGGGTGAACGACGGGTCCGTCGTGGTCACCGAGGGGTCCGCGCCGGCGTACGGGGCCGCTGCGGACGCGCCGGACGGGCCCGCATCCCTCCCCGAGCCGCCTTCCGGCCACGTGCTCATCAGCGCACCCCGCTCTGGCCTTCGGTGTAGCTCTCATCGAGCGGGTCGGACGTCACGCCCCCCGTCACAGAGGTCACCGCGTGCGTGTCGCTGTCGCGTACACCAACGGTGTAGGGCTCGCGCCGCACTGGCGATTCGGAAAGCGAGGCCGCCGCCGTCGGGGACACACCAGACGAGAGCGGCGGAGTCGCGGGGCTCGCGCCAGTCGTCGACCGCGTCGGGGTCTCGGTGCCGGATCCGCCACCGCTCTCGGCGGTGAGCCCCCGCGTCAGACGTCCGCCAACGACTCCAAGGACAGCGGCACCGAGCAGGAAGGCGCCAGGGCGCCGACGCGCCAGGGAACGCAACTCCTCCAACATGTCACCCGGCTGGCGGTTCTCGAGCCAGTCGGCGGCCGACGCAGCACGGTCCGCGGCTTGCCCGGCCGCCTCCCCCGCCACCCCCTTCTGCGAGGAGCTAGAGGCCATCTCCCGCAGCTCGTCCGCGAGGGAACGCAGCCCGCTCGCCGCTCGCTCGCCCTGCACGGAGGCCTGGTCGTCGAGCTCGCCGCGAAGCTGGGTGAAGAGCTGGCGCAGCTGTGTGGCCGCCTCCGATGCGACGTCCTTGGCGCCCGATGCCGCGGTGTCGGCGACGTGACGGCTGCTGTCCGCAGCGTCTGCGGCCACGGACTTGGCCTCGGTCTTGACACTCGTGTCTCCGCCGGTGAAACCCCCGGACGCTGACGTCGCGCCGGAGTGTTGGCCGCCATCAGCGGTGGAGGGCGACGTGGTGCCGACGGTCAGGTCGTCCGGCACGGTCGTCTCGTACGGTCGTTCAGTCATGGGTCTGGTTTCCTTCCATGGTCGCGCGACTGGGCAGGCCCCTTGCTCGAGCTGCCCGGTCGAGCCGGTGTTGCTAGTCACCGGATACCCAGCCCAAGGCCTCCCAAGCACGTTCGGACACGTGGGTGCGAACTGGTCTGGAACGGGTATGTCAGCCGGTTCACTGGCAGTACCCCCGACCACAGATTCGACGTCTGCCGCGTCATGCGAGCGACCTAGCGCTGTCGCGAGAATGACGGCGGCACAAAGGATCCCAAACGCTCCGGGGGCCGCTGGGCCATGAACATGCGTTGGAGGATGACGGCGTAGACGAGCCGTCCGGACTGTGCAAAGTCGATCCCGGGCATTGCCTGCGAGACCGAGAGCTGTTTGTGCACCCCAGCCATTTTCGGCCGTCGCTCACCCCGCGTTGGAGGCCTGAGTCGGCGACCCGCCTGATCAGAGGTCTTGCGCAGACTGGGACGGGAGGCGCTCGATCAGCCCATCCGCGACGGCCTGCGCCAGCTGCGCCGGACCCTCGAATACGTGGGCCGCTCCGGCATCGAGCAGCTCAGCCTCACTGAAGCCACCCGTGAGGAGGCCGACCGACGGCATGCCCGCGGATTGCGCAGCCTGAGCATCCCACGTGGCGTCACCGACCATGAGACCGGCCGAACCGCCGACCCTCGACAGTGCCACCTGCAGCAGGTCGGCGGCCGGCTTGCTCTCGTCGGCGTCATCCGCGGTCGTCCATGCGTCCGCCAGGGACTGGCCGTCAAAAAGACGCAGGAGCGTCTCGACGTGCTGCTGCTGTCCAGAGCTGGCCAGGACGAGATGGTGGCCGCGATTCTTCACCGCCTCGAGGAGCGCGCGCGTCCCATCGAAGGGCCGGACCTCCCCGATGAGCCTGTCGAACTCCTGTGTCCACCGATCACGCAACGCGTCACCGAGGCGCTGCTCGGCTTCGGCACCGGCAACGTGTGCGACGAGCTTGTCGCCCCCCATCCCCACCGCACGGTGGATCCGCCACACAGGCGGGAACAGCTCGAAGTGCGCGAACGCCCGTGTCCATGCGAGCGCATGGTGGTAGTTGCTGTCGACGAGTGTGCCGTCGACGTCGAGGATCACCGTGTCCGTCATGCAGTCGACGTACCCATGGCTGTCGCCCTTCCCCCTGGCGCCCGCCTCGAGCCGTTCATCGGCCCGTCCGACCTGGTCCCTCGACGGCTGTTCACCGAACAACACGGTGGTCGAGTGGGCAAGGAGTGCCTGAGGAATCCGGAACGAGATCGGTACTGGCCACCTTTCCGCCGCCCGGGCACCGAAGAGGTCGAGAAGTCCAGCCCCGACGTGAGAGGAATCGGTCAGACCCATAGAGGTTGTCGTAGGGCTTCATGGGTCAAGCCTGGAGGTCCCGGCGTAGTTCTCGCACGCTGATGGGTATAGACGTCTTGGTTCGGCAGCTGCCGTTCCATCCCGGTGGCCACTGTCGTCAGTGGCTCTCCGGCGATCCCGTCCCTACGTCTCTCGCTCGCGCTCAACGCGGTCGAGACCGGAGCTACTCATGAGTGACACCCCTACCGACCAGAACCTCCCCCAGCGCTTGCGCGCCGTGGCCGAGGACTTCGAACGCCTTGGACAACAGCTCGGCCGAACCGACGCCAAGAACGCCTTTGCCGCACTGACCCGACTCGCGGCCGAGCGGGTGTCCGGAGCGCGAGCAGTGAGCATCACCACGCTCAGCCATGACCGGTTCGTCACGGCTGCCGCATCCGACGATGTGGCGAGACAAGCGGACGCAATCCAGTACGAGCTCAACTCGGGACCGTGCGTGGACGCCATCGTCGAGCACACCATCTACCAGCCTCGAGACCTCGCGACGGACGAACGGTGGCCTGCCTACGGTCGGCGCGTGTCCTCCGAGCTGGGTCTCCGCAGCATGCTGTCCTTCCGGATGAACCTCGAGATGGCCGGGATTGTCGCTGGGCTCAACTTCTATGCCGACGAGCCAGATGCATTCAACGACCACGATCTCGCTGAGGGGCTCCTGCTCACCACCCACGGAGCACAAGCCGTCGCGGCGGCGCACCTACGCGACAGGGTTGCGAACCTTGAGCGAGCCCTGAACTCGAACCGGGACATCGGGACTGCCGTGGGCGTCCTCGTTGCTCAGCACAGGCTGACCCGCGACCAGGCATTCGACCTGCTGCGCATCGCCAGCCAGAACACGAACCGCAAGCTGCACGACGTGGCCCTCGACGTCATCGACACCGGCGCTGTGGACGTGACGCCTCACGGACACCCGTAGGCCGGCCAGGGCGACCCGATTCCGTCACCTCACCGCGGGAAGGGAGCTTTGCCCTTCGCCCCCCCGGCAGTCGTCAGCGCTGCCGACGCTCGAAGCGGTCGGGCACCGCCAGCACCGCTCGGACCACCTCACGCGAGAAGCCCGGCTGCTCGTCCCGAGTCACAGGACCAGCCGAGAAGATCTTCGGCCCAGTGGCAGCTATCAGCGCGGCCGACGACGAACTGGACGCCCTTCGCATCGCCAACGACACAAGCTACGGCTTGTCCAGCGCGGTCTTCACCGGCGACATCGAACGTGGTGTCCGCTTCGCTCACGGCGTGGAGGCAGGAATGACGCACGTCAATGACGCGACGGTTCCTGCCGACGTCCACGCCGCCTTCGGGGGCGAGAAGCAATCCTGGGTCGGCCGCTTCGGCGGCGACTGCGTTTTCGACGCCCGCTCACGTATGGACGTGAAGTGGACGTCCTTGGAGCTGTAGCCCGTCGGTATGCGATTAGGTCAGCGGCGTGCGATGCCCCTATGAACCGGACGATCTCATCACCACAGACGGCGGCAGGGCGCGCGCGAATGGTTGACCGGCTGAAGAGGTGCATCAAGGTGCCCTAGCGCCAGGTGGAGGTGATGACTCGCGTTGCGAGATGTTGATCGCCTAGTGATTGCGCGACCCCACCAAGCCAGGTCGTGTACCTCTTGCGCGACGGGCGGGCACTATGGCCACCGGTGTGTGTACCTGACTCAGCAGGGCACGGCGAACATGCCCAGAGCTTCCGCCCAGCAGTCCCCGGTGGCCCCTAGAACCTAGAACAAGCAGGCTGGCGCCGCCGGCCTCGTTCATCAGGGCCTCTACTGCTCCGACTGGCAGCACGCGATGGCGCACTTCAACGTCCGGAAACGCTTCTTCGTACGGGCGCAGCAGGCGCCTGAGGTGCTCACGTTGTTCGCGCTCAGCAATGGCATTCTTGCCGCGCCGTAGATCAGGCGTGAGCGGTGACCAGGCGCGCACCGCGGTGAGACCGGTGCTGCGGCGCCGGGCCGCATCGAACGCGAACCCCAACGCGTCAAGGGGACTGCCCACTTGACTGACACCCACAACGACCCGGCCTTGGGATGATCCCGGTGACGGCCGCTCGGCCAAAGTCACTGCTACGAGGGGGGTGCGCGCCTTCTCGGCGATCCTGGTCGCGGTCGAGCCTCTCAACCGTGCCCACGCTGTCTGCTGCGCGCCGGCCCCTACTACCAGGAGTGCGTCCGTGGTCCCTTGGGTGAGCAAGGCGTCGATCCCCGACCCGTTATGAGGGTGGGTCGAGACCTCGAGGTCCGGGACAACCTTCAAGGCGTGGCACATTGAATCGTGTAGGACGTGCTGCGCAGCCTCCAACGCCACGGCGCTCTGAGCTGGCACGCTCAACGCCGCCCACGCGTCAGTCAGCGTCGGAAGGCGGAACGCGTGCACGATGCGCAGCGGAACGTTGCGGGCCGCCGCCTCCGCGGCCGCCCACTCCAAGGCGGCGCCACTGCGGGCGTCGTGAGCCACGCCGACGATCAGTTCTCTCGGCGGTACCGGCAACAGGGCAGCCTGGCCGTGACGCCACGACGGGTCAGGCACTGGTCCTTGCTGGGGAGACATGCCGGACTCATCTGTTAGCGGGTGTGACGGCCAACGGCCTCTGCACTGCTGACCCCGGCGAGGCAAGAGCGGTGCGCAGCCGGGCCCTGCCTCGGTGAATGCGGGTTCGCACGGTGGCCTGCTTGAGGCCGAGCTCGGTGGCGACCTCTTCGTTGCTCAGCCCGCGAAGGTCGCGCAGAACGATGACCTCTCGAAAAGCCGGCGGCAAGGTGTCCAGGGCTCGTTGCAGTCGGGGCTCGAGAAGGGTGGCGGTGACAGCGTCGGCCGGGTCCAGCTCGCTGCTGCGCAACAGGCGTTCCTGAGACTCGGACATTGGGCTGAAACGGAGCCGGTTACGACGCCGCACCTGGTCGATGTACAGGTTCTTGGTGATCCGGGCCAGCCACCCGCGAAAGCTGCCCCCCGGAACGTAACAGTGCAGTGCACCGAAGGCACGGACGAATACGTCCGACGTGAGGTCCTCAGCGTCATGCTGGTTGCGGGTCAGACCCCGCGCTTGGCGAAGAACGAAAGCATGGTGGTCTAGCACGATCTGCTCCCAAGACACACCCTTTGGATCGAACGTCTGCACTTGCGCCCCGAGCGGACGACGGGTGTCCTGACCTAGCCCGGGGACCCCGACGCGGCGGCCGCTGGCAGTTGCTGTTCTGGGCATGAGAACTCCTGTCTCGGGTATGCAGCTGGACGACGCACGTCGCTGGCCTAGTAGTCGCGGGGCAGGACCGCTGGCGTCAGCGCGGACGCTTCAGGTCCTGGCATCTACGGGGTCCGTACCGGAGGAGCTTGGGCCGACACTGGCCTTCCCCCGAGATGCTGATGGCGAACGAGGGCTGCGGCCATGAGGGCAGCGATGGCGAACAGTCCGGCGTTGACGATCAGTCCCGCATGCACGCCGGAGGTCAGGGCGTTCTGCAGCGCGGTCCGCGCCGGCGCAGGTAGCGAACGAGGGTTCAGCGTGCCCTTGGAGAACGCGAGGACGATGTCGTCCTGGAGCGGACCGGTCACCCCCGAGGTGGTCAGTGCCGCCGGGAGGCGACTGGTGGCGCCGCTGGTCAGGATGGTGCCTAGCACGGCCGTGCCCATGACGGCGCCGACCTGCCGGAAGGTGTTGACGAGCCCGGATGCCATCGCCGCGTGTACGGGCGCGACGCTGGTCAGCGCTGCGGCGGTGCTGGCGGCCACGACGAAGCCGAGGCCGGCGCCGAACAAGGCCAACGAGAGTTCCAAAGACAGGTGGTAGGTGGTGGCGTCAGCAGAGAGCATGACGATGCTCGCCGCCGCGCTGAGGCTGAGCCCGGCGACCATCGGAATGGTGAACCCGATCTTGCGGACGAGCTTCGCGGTGACAGCCGAGGCGAGGATGAACGCGAGCATCTCTGGCAGCAACCTCAGCCCTGTGGCGAGCTGCGTGAGGCCCAGTACGCGCTGGAAGAACAAGACGACCAACAACGTGACGCCGGTGAAGCCAAACAGGCCGACGGCGGAGACAACCATCACTACCGAGAATGACCGCGAGCGGAACAGTCGGACGTCGACCATGGGGTCTCGCGCGCGCAGCTCGACACCCACGAACGCTGCTGCAGCCACGGCGGCCACGGCGAAGGACACGACGACCCGAGGATCTCCGTAACCACGACTTCCGCCCTCGATGATCCCGAATACCCCGCACGAGACGGCCAAGGTCCCGAGGACCAGTCCGGCCGGGTCGAGCCGTTGGCCGGGTTGGCGAGACTCCACAACCCACGGGAGCGTGACCGCTAGGGCTACTGCTCCCAAGACAACATTCGTGAGAAACACCGAGTGCCAGCTGTAGTGCTCGAGTAGCACACCAGCGATGACGGGGCCGGCGGCCAATCCGATGCCTGACGCTGCGGCCCACAGACCGATGGCTTCAGTGCGGCGATGCGGGTCGGTGAACGTCACGGTGATCAGGGCGATGCTGTTGGGCAGGATGAGGGCGGCGCCGAGCCCGGCGATTCCCTGCCCGGTCAGGAGAAGGGAGACGTCTTGTGCCGTCGCGACGGTCAGGCTGCCGAGAGCCAGCACGACCACACCGCACACCAAGAGGCGCTTGCGCCCATAGAGGCTACCCAGGGTTGAGGCGCTCAGGATCAGTGCTGCCACCGGGAGGGTGTACGAGCTAGCCACCCACACCAGGGTGCTGGGCAAGACGTGCAGGTCGTTGCCGATGGCGGTCAAGGTGCCGATGGTGGCTGTGATCTCCAGGAACGTCATTCCTGCTGTCAGGCACATCGCGAACAGGGTGATGCTAGGGCTACCAACGCGGCGAGAGCTGATGCGGGTGGCGTGGCTCATGACGGGCTCCGGTGCGTGATGGGAAAGAGGCAGGCATGCGCGATCCGAGGGCCGCGGCCCTCGCCCGTCCGCGCTCTGTGCACGGGGCGAGGGCCGTGACCTGCTCGGTGTCGGATCAGGGGACGGTGCCGAACGGACCGAGAGAGTTGAGGTCGAGTCGCAGCGTCTCGGCCATCGCCCAGGCGTTGGGGAGGGTGAAGACGTCGGCGCCCCCGAGACGGTCCTTCCAGCGGGGCACTAGCTCGTCAGTGGCCTGAGCCGCGACGGCGTCCAGGTACGCGCGGAACACCGCCCAGTTGTTGCCCGTGTCGATGCTGGACATGGTGGCGGCGAGGTCGACCGCGCTGAGCGCCGACTCGGTAGTCGCCTTCAGGTCGGCCAGGTACTCCACCTGTACGTGGACGTCGTGGCGCGTTCCGGGGCGGGTGACGTGACCACCGACCAGATGCTCGAAGTCGTAGCTCAGGGCTTGCTCGGTGACCGAGACGAACCCGGGCACGAAGGCCGAAAGGGCCAGGTTGGAGAACGGCACCCATCCGGGGAAGATGACGTCGACCAGCATGAGCACCCGTTGCCCCGGAGCGTGGATGAAGCTGTTGCCCTCGCTGTGGTTCGGTCCGGGGTACCGCATCTCCAAGGTGTGGTCGCCCGCCTCGATGGTCGCCGTGTGGTCGAACACGTGGGTGGCACGGGGCCGGTGCGGGTCGCCGAGCAGTTCCAGACGTTGCGCCGTGGCGCGGTGGGCGTACCTGGGCACGCCTTCGGGATAGATGGACATGGCCCCGCAGTGGTCGGAGTGGTGATGGCTGTACACCACCTCCGTGATGGGCTTCCTGGTGACCGTGCTGATGGCGCGAAGGATGTTGTGCCCCAAGGTCGGAGGCGCGTCGACGGCGATGACGCCCTCGTCGCTGACGACGAACATCGTCTGGTAGCTACCATCGCCGATCCAGAAGATCCCATCGGCGATTTCCTCAAGGGCGTATCCGGCGTCCGGGATCTGTGGGCCCTGGGCGATGTCGGGCACCGGGTAGGTCGGCGCCTCCCTGCGGCGCTTTGCCTCGTCGGCGAAGTACGACGATGAGGCGGTGTCGGTGCTGGCGACTGCTGTGGACATCGGCCCGTCCCCTCAGACTCGACCGGGCAGGCGGGTGGTGAGCTCCTGCAGGATCCAGCGGTTGCCTTCGCTGTCGTGGAACGAGGCGTACGAGGCATAGGAACGTCGGTCGGGATCGGGACCGCTGGCGCGTCCTTCGGTGCCTCGGTGGAAGCCGCCACCGACGCCGCCCTTGGCGTCATGGAACACCTCGCTGACGTCGACACCGCGGGCAACGAGCTCGCTGCGAGCGGCGTCGATGTCCGCCACTGCCATCAGGACGTCTGACGACCCAGGCTGTGCAGTGGTGACCTCCGTGCCGAAGATGACCGATGCGGGCGACCCAGGAGGAGTCACCTGCAACAGGCGGTATCCGGTCGGCGAGTTCGCTTCCGCGTCCACACGCCAGCCGAGTCCGGTGTAGAAGGCCTTGGCGCGGTCGAAATCGGCGACCGGGATGATGACGACCTCGATGCGGAACGTTGTTCCGCTCGGCCCCGGGCACGTAGCGTTTGTGCCCGGTTCCACTTCAGTGCTGGTCATGGTCTTGCCCTCCTGGTTTGGGTGTGGGGCCGGAATCGGCAACTCGAGTGTTCGTCTTCGCGTGCGGCGGGCGCCCCCGTGAACTCCCCTTGAGTGACACGGGTCAAGCACGTCTCGCCCCCGGGGACGCGTCCCGGACGGACGTCGAGCAGGGCACGAACGGGGTTCCGCATCCACGGACCGAAGGCACCAGCAGGTGGGGCAGATCTGCCGAAACCCGTCCCTTCGCCGGTTTCTCGTCGTCGCGTCATCTGGCCCGTGCGACATCAGCCCGTGATGCGGACCAGTGCTTCCACGGGCGCGGTATCCCCACGCCACGAGCAAGGTCGTACGTATCCCGAATCCGCATCGAGGGTCGGGCCCTTGAAAGGCACGAACATGAACCCCACACCCACCGGTGACAGTGACCAGCGCGCTGCCAAGCCCTCGACCCGGCGTGGTCTGTCGCGCCGTACCTTCGCCGGCGGCGCTGCAGCTGCGTCGGTCCTGACCGCGGTTGGCGTTTCGCAGGCCGTCGCCTCAGTGAGCGGTCGGCGCCCGACTGCACGACTGGGCACTGCCGCGAACGCACCCGGTCTTCCAACGGGTTTCGCCAAGACCTTCAAGAGCCGGTTCGTGACCGCGAACGGGGTGCGTCAGCATGTCGTCATCGGCGGCGACGGGCCGCCCCTGCTGCTCGTCCACGGCTGGCCGGAGACCTGGTACGCCTGGCGCTTCGTGATGCCGGAGCTTGCCAAGAGCTACACAGTGATCGCCGTCGACCAGCGCGGGATCGGGCTCAGTGACAAGCCGGCAGGCGGGTACGACAACGGCAACATCGCCATGGACCTGGCCAGTCTCATGACTTCGTTGGGGTACGCCAAGTTCGCCGTCGCCGGCCACGACACCGGCATGGTCGCCAGCTACGCCTTGGCCGCCGACTATCCCGACCGGGTGGCGCGGGTCGCCCTGATGGAGGTCCCCGGGCCGCCTTCGCGCGTGGCGTCGCCGCCGGCGTTCCTGCCTGGGCCCGCCAACAACAAGCTGTGGCACATCCCCTTCAACCGCATCGGCAAGACCGCCGAGCAGCTCATCACCGGCCGCGAAGACATCTTCTTCGGCTACGAGTTCAAGATTCAGGGCGGCACCCTGCCCGCCGACCTCGTCAGCTACTACATCGGCCTGGTCTCCGACCCGGTGTCCCTGTCTGGCAGCCTCGGCTTCTACCGGGACTTCGATGGAACCCTGGACCAGAACGACGAGCGCGCCAAGACGCCGCTACCCATGCCCGTCCTGGCCGTCGGTGGGGTCGAAGGGTGGGGCACTGCAGTGGGCGAGCACCTGGATGGTCTCGCGACCAGTATCCAGACCGTTGCCGTTCCCGGCGCTGGGCACTGGGTCGCCGAACAGGCCCCGTCCACGCTGGTGACGGAGTTCAAGGCGTTCTTCGCCCCGTACCGGGCGGCCGTGGGCTAGGAGCAGGCGTCCCCCTATTCATGCGTGCGCAGCAACGCTCTGGGCGGTCGTGGAGGAGCGGGGTCGGGCGGTTGCTATGCGAATGGCACCGCCCGACTTCGTGCGTTCCGCTCACTGGTGTGAAAAGAGGAAACACGGACTGCTTCCGCACCCACCACGCCGGCATCGCGACGGGCGGCGGGCATTCGCCTTGTGCGCCACCGACGAACGTTGGTGCGGAGATGATGATCCGCCACCGACGGCGCAGCCCGTAGGCGGACTCAGTCCGGACCGCCAGACGTCGAGGTAACGAACGCAACTTAGAGGCACTGGAGACCAGTATGGAACAACCTGATCACCCGCCGGCCGGCGAGGTGAGCTCCGAATCTGCACCTTCCTACGCGATGAAGCTGGAGGTCGTGGTCATCCCCGTCGCGGACGTCGATGCAGCCAAGGCGTTCTACGCGCGGCTGGGCTGGAGGCTGGACGCAGACAAGACCAGCGGGCACACGTTTCGTCTCGTCCAGTTCACTCCCCCGGGGTCGTGTTGCTCCGTCCAGTTCGGGACCGGGCTCACCGGAGCCGCCCCTGGGTCCGCGCAGGGCCTGCACCTGGTCGTGTCCGACGTTCCTGCGGTGCGGAATGATCTGGTTCGACGCGGAGTAGACGTGGGACCGGTGTTCCACTGCGCCAGCGGTTTCGCCTGCCGGTTTCCCGGCAACGACGAACAGCTCCCCGGGCCGCACCCAGACCGCGCCACGTACGGGTCGTTCTTCAGCTTCCCCGACCCTGACGGCAACACCTGGATTGTCCAGGAGATCACGACCCGCCTTCCCGGCAGAGTCTCCGTCGGTGTGGTCACGTTCGCATCAGCCCACGTTCTGTCCCAGGCGCTGGCGCGCGTAGCGGCCAGCGCCTCGGAAGGTTCACCGGCCATCGATCTCGGGTGGGCGGATCGGGTGGCCTCCTCGTTGATCGCGCAGTACGCCGACGGCGTCGCCCACTCGTGACGACGCCGCCCTACGCGGTGGTGTTACCGGCCGCCGAGCAGCCGCTCCAGCGCCCGACTTGCTTCGTCGACGGCTTGGTCGGTCGTCCGGCCGCCTTGCCGAGCTGTGATGTACGCCGCGTACCAGTCGGACCAGTGATGTTTGGGCGCTGCCGCCTCGTACGGGCCGTGGTGCTCCTCGGCCTCACGCAGGAGCACCGCGAGAACTGACACGTCCATGATGTTCATCCCTTCTCATGTGGCTCATCGCAGCCTCTGTGCGGGTCTCCGATGGTGGACACCGCAGCTGCGCCGGCAACACCCAATGTTCCGACACAGCCAAAACGCTCGCGCCCGAGAAGCTACGGGTTGCAGCACTGGTCGGAGGGCGCCGCCACCAACTCGTCGTCATCTGCCTGCGAGTGATTGCCTAACCGAACGTGAACGCGTACGCCTCGGCACCAGATCCGTCGAACGTGATGGACAGTGTCCGAGCGCGCACCGGGCCGGCGGATCGCACCAGCTGATAGAGCCGCCCATCGCGCAGCACACCGCGACCGTCCACATCCACGTCGAGACCGTGGGAGGCGCCGGGAGGTCGATCGTCAAGCAGTACTCGGAACGCGACAGAGCCAGATCCGGGTTGAGAAGACAGGACCAGATGGGCGTCACGAGCTTGAAACCGGATACGGATAAGGCCTCCCGCCCGGGTGACGTCCCTTGCCTCGTGGCTTGCATTGATGTCTGGCCCGGGCATGCCACAACCCTGCCCGGTGCCCCTGCCTGTGCGCGCCCGCAAACACCACGGGCTGGTCTACGGGCGTTCGGCCGGTGCCCCAGCCGGGCGTTCTTACGGGCGCGAGCAGTAGCGCTCAGGGCGATCGTGGGGTGCAGCGCTTCTCGCGGCCCACAAACTTCGCCGCGGCAGCGTCGACATTGAGCATGAGCGCACGGGCACAGTGGAGGGCTTGAGCATGGAGACGTTGACTTATGATCTGGTCGTTCTGGGCGCCGGCGCTGTCGGTGAGAATGTCGCGGACCGAGCAGTCCAGGGCGGTCTTTCGGTTGCGCTGGTCGAGCGCGAACTGGTCGGCGGGGAGTGCTCGTACTGGGCATGCATGCCGTCGAAAGTGTTGGTGCGCCCCGCGCAAGTGCTGCATGCAGCACGCCAGGTCCCTGGTGCTGCCCAGGCTGTCGTCGGGGCCGTTGATGTGGAGGCAGTGCTCGCGCACCGCGACTACTTCACCAGCAACTGGGACGACCGCGGACAGGTGCGATGGGTGGCCCGCGCGGGCATCGATCTGGTCCGCGGCCATGGCCGGTTCACGGGGTACAAGCAAGTCACGGTGACCAGGAAGGACGGCCTGGTGCTTATCAACGCCCGTCACGCAGTGGCAGTCGCCACGGGCTCAGACCCCTTCCTGCCTGACATCGAGGGTCTCGCAGACGCCGACCCGTGGACCAGCCGGGATGCCACCAGCGTGAAGGACGTGCCGACGTCCTTGGCCATCGTCGGCGGGGGCGTGGTCGCCGCGGAGATGGCTACCGTGTTCGCGAGCCTGGGCTGCCAGGTGCACGTCATCGCTCGGCACGGGCTGCTGGAGTCCATGGAACCGTTCGCCGGCGAGAGAGTCACCACCTCTCTGCGGGCCATGGGAGTCGAGGTGCTCCTCGAGACCGCGACCACAGGCATCCACCGCACCGATTGCGGCGTCGAGGTCGAGACCACGGCCGGGCTGATCGTCGCTGACGAAGTGCTCATCGCGACGGGGCGCACACCACGCACCACCGACATCGGTATCGAAACCATCGGTGGCATCCCCGGCCACTGGCTTCCCACCGACGACACTCTGCGCGTCCGCGGCTACGACTGGCTGTACGCCGTCGGGGACGTCAACCACCGCGCGCTGCTCACCCACCAGGGTAAGTACCAAGCCAGGGCTGCGGGGGACGTCATCGCCGCTCGTGCGGCGGGCAAGCGCCTGCTTGACGAGCCGTGGGGGCAGCACGTCGCCACGGCCGACCACGCATCCGTCCCGCAGGTCACCTTCACCATCCCCGAGGTCGCCTCCGTCGGGCTGACTTCGCACCAAGCCTCGGAAGCCGGGTTCCGAGCCCGGGTGGTGGACTACGACCTTGGTGGCGTCGCAGGGGCCGGCGTCCACGCCAACGGATACGTCGGTAAGGCGCGCATGGTCGTCGACGAGGATCGGCAGGTCGTCTTAGGGGTCACGTTCGTCGGTCAGGACGTCTCAGACCTGATTCAGGCCGCAACCGTCGCCGTCGTCGCCCAGGTCCCCCTCGAGCGGCTGTGGCATGCCGTCCCCGCCTATCCCACCCTCAGCGAGGTCTGGCTCCGGCTCCTGGAGACGTACGGCCGGCCGTGAGGCAAGGCCGTACAGCCCTTAGGCCGCGCGTAGTGCGAGGTCTATGATTTGGGCCACGGCGCCGCGTACTCCACGGCGCTGCCTGGAGGTGGCGGATGTCGTTTCACAGGGACCCAAGCACCACGCTGCGGGGTCGAACGAGCGAGTGCGCCCTTCTCGAGGCGCACGTGGAAGCGGCTCGGTCAGGCCACAGCCGCACGGTGGTGCTTCGCGGTGAGGCCGGCATCGGCAAGACCGCACTTCTGGAGTACGTCGCAGCTCACAGCAACGGTTGCCGGATCGTCCGCGCCGTTGGGGTCGAGTCAGAAATGGAGCTTCCATTCGCGGCGGTACACCAACTCTCTCGTCCCCTTCTTGACGATCTTGAGCGCCTACCGACACCGCAACGTCTCGCCCTCGAAACCGCCTTCGGTCTCACCTCAGGGCCACCACCAGACCGCTTCTTCGTCGGACTCGCTCTGCTGAGCCATCTTTCGGACCTCGCCGAAGCAAACCCGCTCGTGTGCCTCATCGACGACGCCCAGTGGCTCGATCGATCCTCCGCGCAAGTGCTGTCCTTCGTGGCGCGGCGACTTCAAGTCGAGTCGGTCGTCATCGTTCTAGCCGAGCGCGACGGGGATGTCCCCAGTGAGTTCGAGGGGCTTCCGGAGCTGCGCCTGCGCGGGCTGACGGAGGGAGACGCCTCCGAGCTGATTTCGTCGACGAACTTGGGACCGCTTGATGAGTCGGTTCGCGGGCGGATCATCGCCGAGGCCCGTGGCAATCCGCTGGCTCTGCTCGAACTGCCGCGCGGGCACACGTCGGCAGCCATTGCCGGCGGCTTTGCCGTACCCGACATGCTGCCGCTGCCCAGTCGCATACAAGCCAGCTACGGCGGCCGAGTGTCGCTGTTACCCATCGAGACCCAGAGTCTGTTGCTCTTGGCGGCCGCGGACCCAGTTGGAGATCCCAACTTGCTCTGGCGTGCTGCGTCTGAGCTCGGAATCCCTTTGGCCGCGGCGGCCCCCGCTGAGGCCGCCGAGCTTCTTCACATCGATACACGAGTGGCATTTCGACACCCTCTGCTGCGCTCGGCCGTGTACCAAGCGGCCTCGCCAGCCGAGCGCCGGAACGTCCACAGGGCCCTTGCGGCAGCTACCGATCCTGAGATCGACCCGGATAGACGTGCCTGGCACCGCGCTCAGGCCGTGCTTGGTCCCAATGACCTTGTGGCCGCTGAGCTCGACCGGTCAGCCGGTCGGGCGCAGGCCAGGGGCGGTATCGCCGCGGCCGCCGCGTTCATGCAACGCGCCATGGCGTTGACCCAGGATCCTGGCAAACGAGTCGAACGTGCGCTGGACGCCGGTCAGGCCAGCCTCGAGGCCGGCGCTTTTGACATGGCCCTTTCGCTAGTGGCTTCAGCCGAGGACGGGCCGCTCGACGATCTCGGTCGAGCTCGCGTAGATCGACTGCGTGCGGAGATCGCATTTGCCCAGAACCGAGGCGGTGAAGCCCCGGTCCTGCTGCTCGCGGCCGCCCGAAGACTAGAGGGGCTCGACGTCCGTCAGTCCCGGAACACCTACCTCGACGCGTGGGCAGCGGCGCTGTTCTCGGGCCGGCTGGCAGGTCACGGCGGCAGTCTGCTGGACGTCTCCCAGGCGGTGCGGACAGCGCCCGAGCCAGAGACCCGCCTCCCTTGTGATCTCCTCCTTGAGGCCTTGTCGCTGGTGTTCACGGCCGGGCGTCCCGCAGCCGCACCCGCCCTGGCGCGCGCCGTCGCGGCGTTTGCGAGTACCGAGGTCTCCGACCAGGAGATCCTGCGCTGGGGCTGGCTCGCCTCTCGAGCAGCCAACATGATCTGGGACCACGAGCAAAGCCTCAGGATCGGCATGCGCGCGGTTCGGCTCGCGCGCGCGTCAGGAGCTTTGGAGGCTCTCGCCGTCGTTGACAACGCCTGTGGGCAGGCAGCCGCAGTCGGCGGTGACTTCACGACGGCCGCGCTGCTGATGGCGGAAGTAGCGGCGCTCAAAGAGTCCACCAAGACCCGCATCGCTCCGCATGCTGCGCTTGCCCTCGCGGGACTTCGCGGCGGCGAGGCCGGCGCCTCGCAGTTGATCACTGAGGTGATCGCCCACTCCACGGTCGGTGGCCAAGGCACAGCAGTGCAGTACGCCTGGTGGGCGAACTCCGTGCTCATGAACGGTCTCGGCCGGTACGAGGAGGCGCTCGCCGCAGCCGTGGAAGCCACCGAGCACACACCTGAGCTGTTCATAGCCTCATGGGCTCTGAGCGAGCTGATCGAGGCCGCCACGCGAACCGATCACCCTGACCTCGCGCGAGATGCCTTGGATCGACTCGGCGAACACATTGAGGCCTGCGAATCTGAGTGGGCACATGGGATGCATGCACGAGCCCGCGCCTTGGTCAGCGAGGGTGAGGGCGCCGAGTCCCTCTATCGTGAGGCGATCGACCGGCTGAGCCTGACGCCGGTCCGCCCTGAACTAGCACGAGCCCACTTGCTCTTTGGTGAGTGGCTGCGGCGCCAAGGGCGACGCCTGGACTCACGAGACCAACTTCGCACCGCCCACGACATGCTGACCACGATAGGAATGGAAGCCTTTGCTGAGCGAGCCCGAACTGAACTTCTGGCGACTGGCGAGAAGGTGCGTAGCCGTGCCAACGAGGCCGCTGAGCGCCTGACAGCGCAGGAGGCACAGGTCGCCCAGCTCGCGGGTGGCGGCCTGACAAACACGGAGATCGCGGCACGTCTCTTCCTCAGCGCACGCACCGTCGAGTGGCATCTGAGCAAGGTCTTCGCGAAGATCGGCGTGAGTTCCCGAAGAGAGCTGAACGCCGCGCTTCCAAAAGCTGGCCTCGCAGCCATGCCGGCTTCTTAGGATCGGTGGTCGACCACGTCGGGGTTCTGGCTATCAGTTCGGGGCTGGCCAGGACCAGTTCAGACGGGCGTTATCCGCCGCGGTGGGGTGCGTGGTGGCGACGCCGTCAAGCTGCTGTGCTGGTGCGCAAATCACTCCAAGAGGCACCCGGCAGTTGCCCGTCGGGATTACGAACGTCGAGCACCTGGGCAGTGCCTCACCGTGAGCAGCCAGAGGCGGGATCTCATGTGGCGAAGCAGGACGCTCACCGCGGGCCCAAGGCCACGGCCCGACGGAGGGGCGGCGTGAAATCTTGCGGACTTATTGCGGACCAACGGGGATGACTAAACACATCACCGCAGGTCAGAGGCCTAAAAGTGGATGAGTCGGCCGATACGCCGGGTTCTGTTCCGCGTCCCCGTTACCGGTGACGTGGCGACGGCCATCCATCTAGGCCGACCATTGCTGGCCGGCTCGAGCGTCCTACCCGCGCACTCGACCGGGCCGGTCTCCTCGGCGCCCGAGGGCGCCATGCATACGCTGTCTGGACTTGCTCCGGGTGGGGTTTACCGAGCCGCTCCAGTCACCTGGAGCGCTGGTGGTCTCTTACACCACCGTTTCACCCTTACCGGCTGCCGAAGCGGCCGGCGGTCTGTTCTCTGTGGCACTGTCCCGCGGGTCACCCCGGGTGGCTGTTGGCCACCACCCTGCCCTGTGGAGCCCGGACGTTCCTCGGCAGGGCCGAGGCCCTGACGCGACCGTCTGGCCGACTCATCCGCGCACCAGCATAGGGGCGTATGCCGTCCGCTGCGTCCGCGCCCACCGGCGAGCCACTCCCCCGGCCGGCAGCTCGAACCGGCCACCCCCCCGGCGCCGAGGGGGACCGGACGTCCGCTCAGACGACGCGGCGGAACGCCAGGACGGCGACGTCGTCGTGCCGGTCCGGGTCGGAGACCGCCTCGGTCAGCTGGTCGAGGACCTCGTCGAGGTCGGTGTCGTCGTCGGCGCCGGTGAAAAGCTCCTCGGCGGCAGCCTGCAGGCGCTTGAGCCCGATGTCGATGCTCTCTCCGCGGCGCTCGACGAGGCCGTCGGTGTAGAGCAGGAGCAGGTCACCGACCTCGAAGGGCACCCGGGCCGAGGCTCGGGGGACCTCACCGAGGCCGTGGACCGGCGAGCCGTCCTCGCTGACGAACCGGGTGAGACCGCCCTGGACGAGCAGCGGCGGCGGGTGCCCGGCGACGACGAGGGCGAGGTCGTCCCGCTCCGGCTCGAACAGCAGGTAGACGGACGACGCCATCTGGGTCGGCGGCTCGGTCGCCATGAAGCGGTCCATCGCACCGGCGAGCGCCTGGGGCTCCGGATCCTGGGTCGCCAGCACCCTTGCAGCAGAACGCATCCGCGAGCCAGCGACAGCCGCGTCGACCCCTCGGCCCATGACGTCACCGAGGACCACCGTGACCCGGCCGTCGTCGAGCCCGCTGACGTCGTAGTAGTCACCACCCACGTCGGTGCGCCCCGCCTGTCGGTAGACCGTCCCGATCTGCCAGCCGGGGATCTCGGGCAGGTCCTGGGGCAGCAGCGTCGCCTGGAGCACCGACGCGACACGGCGCGTCTGGGAGTAGAGGTCGGCGTTGTCGATGGCCAGGCCGGCCCGTCGGGCGAGGTCCTCGGCGAAGGCGACGTCGTCGCGCGTGTAGCGGCGACCGGACTCGGCCGCCACGAAGGTCAGCACCCCGAGCACCCGGTCCTTGGCCATGAGCGGCACCGTCATGGCGCTTCGCAGTCCGAGCTCACGCGCCACCCGGAGGTGCTCCTCGTCGCGGGCCGCGGCGACGAGCATCTCGTCGGTGACGTTGTCGATGAGCAGGCTCTTCCCGGTGCGCGCCACCTGGGCCGCCCCTCCGGGCCGCTCGGGGTCAGAGGGCCATCGGGTCTCGAGCTCCTTGGCGAGCTGCACCTTGTCGGGGTCGACGTGCGCGACGGCGAGGGTCCGCAGGACACCGTCGTCGACCATCTGGACCGAGCACCAGTCCGCGTGCGTCGGCACGGCGAGCGACGCGACCTGGCGCAGCGTCTGCCGGTAGTCGAGGGTGGTGGCAAGCGCCTGCGACGCATCGGCCAGGAACTCCAGCTGGGCGGCTCGGGTGGCGCTCTGCGCCTCGGCGCGCAGGCGCAGCATCGTCTGCGCGCACATGTCCGCCAGCACGCCCAGCACCCACACCAGATCCGGGTCGACCGGTCCGACGAGCCCGTCGAAGCGGAAACCGACGGCCCCGATGGGCGAGCCGTCGGCTCGGGAGATGAGCGGCAGCGTCACCGACGACCGCTCCGTGCCGTCATCGAGCTCCGGGTAGCGCTCGAGGAGCTCGGCCCGGCCCGTGACCGACACGATCTGGGTGGTCCGGACGGCGTCGGTGAGCGGCGAGCGGGCGTCGAGCTCGAGGCTGGCCCACTGCCGGGCCTCGGACGCGGTGAGGCCGTGGGTGGCGATGGTGCGCAGACGCGTCGGGCCGTCCTGGACCGCCAGGACGGCCCGCGAGGCGCCCATGACGGTCGACGCACGCTCGGTGATGGTCTCGGTGAGCTCCTCCAGCGTCGTGGCAGCCGCGACCTGGGCCGCGATGCCCGCCAACGCCGCCAGCCTCGGGGCGACCGACGCACGGCTCGCCGCCGGGCTCTGCCATGGCGCGTTCATGGGGTCATCCTGACAGCCGAAGGGCTTGGGCAACCACGGATGCCGCAGAAGTGGGAGCATGCAGAGGTGAGGGGTCAAGGGGTGGCCAGGGGACGCGAGCTCCGTCGTGTCGAGTTCGGCCCTGACGACCTGCGTCGCGTGCGTGAGATCGTGCGGGCGATCGCGGGCGAACGCATCCCGGACCGGGCCGACAACGCCGTGCTGGCCGTGCACGAGATCGCGGTCAACAGCATCGTCCACGGAGGCGGTCACGGCGTCCTGCTCATCGACGAGACGGCCGACTCGCTCGTCTTCACGGTCGAGGACGACGACGGCACCGGGTCGGTGCCGGAGGTCCTCGCGCTCGACGACCAGTCGACGAGCGGCCGCGGGCTGTGGATCGCGCAGCGGCTGAGCGACCGGCTGACCATCGAGGCCCTCCCCACGCGTACGCGCATCCGCGTGCACCTGAGACTGGCGTCCTGAGCCGACGGGGTCCCGGGAGGGCGGACCGTCAGGTCAGGATCGGTCCGCGTCGACCCGGTCCGGGTCCACGCCGTCCGCTGTCTCTGCGGGAGCAACCTCGACAGGCGCGACGTCGACGTCGGGCGCCTCGACGACGTCGATGACCTGGTCGAGGTGCATCAGCCTGACGAGCCGCAGGGTGATCTCGCCGCAGACGAGCTGGAGCCGGGCGTCCGCCGCCACGACGCGGTGGTAGAGCCCGATGATCGCCCCGAGGCCCGAGGAGTCGAGAAAGGTGACGGCGCGCAGGTCGACGACCACCGCGGCGCCCGGTGCCACGGCGATCTCCTCGAACGCTGCCCGCACGTCCGGCACGGTGTACGTGTCGATCTCGCCCGCGAGCCGGGCTGTGGTGACGGCGCCGTTGACCGAGACCGTGACGCTCATCGAACCTCCTGTGGACGTCGGTGTCCTCGCCCTTACGTTAGGACGACTTCGGCTGGTGTGGGAGCAGATGTGGCTCAGCCGGTGGTCTGGCGCTCGACCGCAGTGGTCGCCACGTAGACGCTGTTGGACGAGGTGCCTCCCGTGAGGGGGTTCGCGAAGGACACCTCGTGCGCGGCGACGTCGGCGAAGACCTCTGACAGCAGAGCCGTGAAGGCGTCCTCGGGCGGGTCGTCGGACCACAGCGCGAAGACCCCACCGGGGTGCAGCGTCGCCGCCAGACGCGAGAGGCCGTCCCGGGTGTAGAGGTCCGCGTGGCTGGGGTGGAGCACGTGGTGGGGCGTGTGGTCGACGTCGAGCAGCACGGCGTGCAGCAGGGCCGGCGCGTCCCCGAAGCCCTGGCCCCGACGCGCCAGGGCGAAGAAGTCGCCCTCGAGCAGCGTGGTCCTCGGGTCGACGGTGAGGGAGGCGGTGTCGGGGAGCAGCTGCCGCTCGTGCCACGAGATGACGGGTCCGAGCGCCTCGACGACGGTCAGGGAACGCACCCGGGCGTCCTCGAGCGCCGCCACGGCCGTGTAGCCGAGACCGAGCCCGCCGACGACGACGTCGAGGCTCTCGTCGTCGCCACCGCCCTCCCCCACGGCGGCGAGCCCGAGGCGGGCCAGCTCGACCTCCGCGACCGTGAAGAGGCTCGACATGAGGAACTCCTCGCCGAGCTTCACCTCGTAGACGTCGACGAGCAGCGACGGCTCGAGCCGGCGACGGAGGCTGATCTCGCCCATCGGCGTCTGCTGCCAGTCGATCTCCTCGAAGCGCCGGCTCACGACGTCAGCCGAAGATCGGGGTGAGTGAGCCGGCCGGCAGGTCCTTCTCGACGGACGCGAGGCGCCACTTGTCGGCGAAGACGGCCACGTGCAGCCCGTCCTCGCGCGTCAGCGACTCGGCCCCGGGCCGGCTGTCGACGATCGGCATCGCGGCCGCCGTGACGGCACGCGCCACGGAGTAGCCGAGCGGCTCGAGGCGGATCGGCGAGCCGAACTCGTGCTCCATCCGGTGCTTGGCGACGTCGAACTGCATCGGACCGACGGCCGCGAGCACCGGCGCCTGCGCACCGCGCCGGTCTGAGTGCAGCACCTGGACGACGCCCTCCTCGCCCAGCTGCTCGATGCCCTTGCGGAACTGCTTCTGCTTGCCGGTGACCGCCGCGCGGGCGACGGCGAAGTGCTCCGGAGCGAAGAGCGGGATGCGGGGGAAGGCGACCTTCTCGTCGGCGAACAGGGTGTCGCCGACCCGGAGGGCGTTGGCGTTGACGAGGCCGATGACGTCGCCCGGGAAGGCCTCGTCGAGCGTCGACCGGTCGCGGCCGAAGACGCTCTGCGCGTACTTCGTCGCGAAGGGACGGCCCGTGTCAGCGTGCATCACGACCATTCCGCGCGTGAAGCGGCCCGAGCACACCCGGACGAACGCGAGCCGGTCCCGGTGCGCCTTGTCCATGCCCGCCTGGATCTTGAAGACGAAGCCCGAGAAGGGAGCCGACACCGCCCGGGGGTCGCCGGAACGGTCGGGTCGGGCCCCCGGGGCGGGGGCGAGCGTCACGAGCGTGTCGAGCAGCTGGCGTACGCCGAAGTTGAGGACGGCCGAGCCGAAGAGCACGGGCGAGGCCGCGCCCGAGAGGAACAGCTCGAGGTCGAGGTCGTGGCCCGAGGAGCGGAGCAGGTCGTACTCCTCGACCGCGTCGGTCCAGACCGAGCCCAGCAGCTGCTCGGCCTCCTCGGCGGGCATCCGCGTCGTGATGGCCTCGGTGGCGCCGCCGGGCGTACGCGTGAACTGGACGAAGTCGCCCGTCGCGCAGTCGAGCACGCCGTGGAAGTCGCCCGCGACGCCGACCGGCCAGGTGAGCGGCATCGGGTGCAGGTCGATCCGGTTCGTCAGCTCGTCCATGATCGCGAGCGCGTCGAGGCCGGGCCGGTCCCACTTGTTGACGACCGTGATGACGGGCACGCCACGGGCCCGGCAGACCTCGAAGAGCTTGAACGTCTGGGGCTCGATGCCCTTGGCGGCGTCGACGAGCATGACGGCGGCGTCGACCGCTGCGAGCACGCGGTAGGTGTCCTCGGAGAAGTCCGCGTGACCGGGGGTGTCGAGCAGGTTGATGACCGTGCCGTCGTAGGCGAACTGGAGCACGGCGGAGGTGATCGAGATGCCTCGGTCCTTCTCCATCTCCATCCAGTCGGAGACGACGCCGCGCCGGTTGCCCTTGCCGTGCACCGCGCCGGCCTCGCCGATGGCGCGCGCGTGCAGCGCGAGGGCCTCGGTCAGGGTCGACTTGCCGGCATCGGGGTGCGAGATGACGGCGAAGGTGCGGCGTCGGGCCGCCTCCTCGGCGACGGCTCCCCCGTGGTGGTCCGCGCCGTCGGGGTCTCGGCGGTCCGCGAGCTCGCGGTCGTGCAGGGCGGTGGCGTCCATGGTCCTCCAGTGATCGCCCCGAGTCTGTCACCGTCGGGCCCGATCGCCCGAATCGGCACCGCCCGCCGGACCGCCGGCCTGAGGTGACCCGAGTCACACCTCGCCGATCCCGTCAACGATCCACGGCCGTCGTTCGTCGTGCATGGGAGATGACGATCGCAACCGACCCCAGGACCATGACGGAACCGCTGACCGACGACCTGCCCGACACCCGACCCGGCGCCTCCGCAGACGCGGAGCCCGACGCACGGCCCAGAGCGAAGCTGCTCGATCTCTCCCTGACCCAGCTGCTCGGCGGCTCGATGGCGGCGGCCACGGCAGCAGCCCTCGGCTCGCGACTTGGCGTCGTCGGCACCATCGCCGGGGCCGCGGTGCTCAGCATCATCTCGGCGATCGCGGCCAGCCTCTACACGAACTCCATGGCGCGAGCCAAGGAGGCCGTCGTGCTCGTGCGCTCGCGCCGGGGGCCCGACGGCGTGGACCTCGAGGTCGTGCGGGAGACGTGGTGGCGCCGTCCCGATCGCGTGACCACGCGACGGGTCCTCGTCACGACCGGGGCCGTCTTCGCCCTCGCCGCGGCCTTCCTCACCGGCCTCCAGCTCGCCACGGGGGCCCAGGTGACCGGGACGGACCTCGGAGGCCGCACCAGCGCGGGCGCCGTGGTCGACAGCCCCGCCGGCACCACGGGCGACGCCGCGGGCGACGGCACCCGCACCGACACCGGCGCGCTCGACACGACGCCCACCGCACCCGCGACGCCGACCGGCGCGGCGACTGCGCCCGCCGGGTCCACGGCGGGTCCGGCGACCTCCACGGGTACACCGTCCGCGACGACCCCCGCGACGCCGGCCACCCCGGCCACTCCCGGTGGGGCGACAGGATCGACCGACCCGGCCGCGCCCACGACCCCGGCCACGCCCGACCCGGGCGCGAGCACCCCGAGCGCCCCCGTCACCGCTCCCTGAGCATCCGAGCCACCTGCTGACGTATGCCGTCCGCCCCACCGGGCGTGACGGCATACGTCGTCTCTGGCCGGTCGGCGTGTGCAGACAGTGGGGTCCTGACGCCGCTGGCTGCACACGAGGCGGCCCCGCCGTTCAGCGTCGCTCGGGCCAGGGCCAGTCGACGTCGACGGACCCGCCGACCGCGAGCCCGGACCACTGCTCCGAGAGCCGGTCGAGGTCGGCGAACACCGCGGCGAGCTCGCGGGCGCCGAGGTCGGTGGCTGCTGCCTCGGCCCGCTCGTGGTGGAGGTCGGGCGTCATCCCGCGCTGCCGGAGCCACGCCGGGTAGACGGCGGCCGCGAGCTGCTCCGACCGGCCGATCTGCGTGCCGCGCGCCTTGTTCCGTCGTTCGACCCGGCGCGCCCACGCCTTCGTGCGCGTCTCCTGGGTGGGCACGAAGGTGCCCGCATTGCCGCCTGCGGCGAGCTGGCCGAAGATGCCGTCGCGCAGGCCGAACCGGTGCTCGACGACGAGGTGGACGAGGTCGTGCGGCGCGAGGTCGCTCCACCCCGGCGCCGGGCTCATGACGAGGTCCGTCGCGAGGTCACGCTCCACGCACACCTCGTAGCGCCGTTCACCGGTCCTCACGAAGCGCACCCGCATGCCGACGATGCTAGGAGCGCTGAGCAGCCCCGAGCCAATGGATTTCGGCCGGCTCCGTCGCGCCGACGGGGTGTCCTCAGGCGACCGAGAGCGTTATCGTGCCGGTCCCGACGTCGGCGGCGTCGACCCGCAGGGTCACCGTCTCACCGGCCTTCGCCGACCCGCTCGCCTTGGCCACGACGGCGAGGTCGATGAGCTGGACGATGACGCCCTTGTCGTTCTCGTCGACGACGACGCCCTGCACGGTGCTCCCGACGAGCGGGTGCAGCTCGGCGGCCTCGACCGCGTCGGTGCAGGCCCGCTCGACCCCGTTGGTACGCCGGTCGGAGGTCGCCATGATCTCGGGGAGGGTGGGCAGCGCCTCACGGACCCAGCCCGGCACCTCCTCCCCCGCCGAGAGCGCCTCGCACACGACGAGCCCGAAGCGGTCGACGAGGCGCCGCAGCGGAGCCGTCACGTGCGCGTACGGGTTGGCGACGGCCGCGTGCGTCGGCTGCGCTGGCACCTCGCCGTCGAAGGGGGTGTAGCCGGCGCCGCGGAAGAGTGACGTCGCCTCGTGGATGAGCGCGAGGTGCCGCGGGTTGCTGCGGTCCAGCGTGCGCAGCAGCTCGCCGTACGACAGGTCCTTCGGCCACTCGACACCGGCGGCCCTGGCCTGCCGGCGGAAGCGTGCCAGGTCGCGCGGGTCCGGCGGCGGCATGGTGCGCAGGATGCCGATCTTGCCCCGGAGCATGAGGTCGGCCCCGCCCATGCCGGTGAGCAGCGAGATCTGGGCGTTCCAGTCCTCCGCGGCGAGCAGCGGCCGGAACGAGATCCGGAAGCCGCCGTCCTCGTCCTCCTCGACCTCCTGCTCGGGCATCGGCAGGGTCGCCCCGCCCCGCTGGCGCTCGAGCAGGACGCGCTTCTCGCCGACCTCCTTGAGCAGCACGAGACACTCCTCGGCGGTGCCGGCGTCCACCTCCTTCTGCACCTGCTCGTAGTCGTAGCGACGGACGCTGCGCACCATCGCGCGGTAGACCTCGACCGCCGTGCCCTCGCCGTCGGCGGCGAGGGTCATGTCCCAGACGAAGGCAGGACGCACCTGGTCGGGCAGCAGGCTCGCGGCGCCCTCGCTCAGCTCCGAGGGGTGCAGCTGGACGCGCTCGTCGGGGCAGTAGACCGTCTGGCCGCGGCCGCGCGCCTCTGCGTCGACGGCGCCACCGGCGCGGACGAAGGCAGGCACGTCGGCGATGGCGTAGCGCACCCGGTAGCCGTCGCCGCTGCGCTCGATCGACATGGCCTGGTCGAGGTCCATCGACGTCGGCGGGTCGATGGTGATGAACGGGACGGCCGTCTCGTCCCGCTCCGGCAGGGTCGCGGCGCCGGCGGCTGCGGCGGCCTCGGCCAGCACCTCCGGCGGGAACCGGCCCGGCACCTCGAACTCGCGACGCACCGCCTCGAAGCGCGCCGTGAGCTGCCGTGCCACGTCGCCGGGCTTCGTCGCCGGGCGGAAGACGATGTGTCGCTGGGCCATGGCGTCACCCTACGCACCACGACGTGCTCGCCGGAGGTTGAGCACCCGCGCCACTCCGCGGCGGGCCGGGCGATCGTTCGTCGCCCGCGACACGCGCGGGGATGAGACATCACTGTCCCGTTTGCCTAGGCTGACCCCCGTGCTCATCCTGCTCCCCCCGTCCGAGGGCAAGACCTCACCCCGGCGGGGGCGGTCGCTCGACCTCGGCAGCCTCTCGTTCCCCGAGCTGACGCCCCTGCGCGAGTCGGTCGTCGAGACGGTGGAGCGGCTGAGCGGCGAGCCCGACGCAGCGCGCGTCCTCGAGATCAACCCGAACCTCGTCGCCGAGCTCGAGCGCAACACGGTCCTGCGCAGCGCTCCCACGGCGACCGCCTCGCACGTCTACACCGGCGTGCTCTACCAGGCGCTCGACGTCGACTCGCTCGACGCGGCCTCCAAGCGCCGCGCCAACCGCTGGGTCGTCGTCGTGTCGGCCCTCTTCGGCGCGCTGCGGCTCGGTGACCGCGTGCCGGCCTACCGCGTCAACATCTGCAGCACCCTCCCCGGCGTCGGCTACCTGTCGCACGAGTGGCGCAAGGAGCTGCCGTCGGCGCTCGACGCCGCGGTGAAGCCGCGCGAGCTCGTCGTCGACTGCCGGTCGAGCACGTATGCCGCAGTGTGGCGTCCCACGGGCGAGCGCGCGGAGCGCTGGGTGCACGTCACCGTCCCCGGCGCCTCGCACATGGCCAAGCACACCCGCGGCCTCGTGACGCGCGAGCTCGTGCAGGCCGAGGCGCCGCGCACGCCGCAGGCCCTGGCCGAGCGGCTCTCGGAGCGCTTCGACGTCGAGCTGACGCCCCCGCCGCGTCCGGGCCGGCCGTGGCAGCTCGCCACGACCCCGAAGGCCTGACGTGCTCGACCTCAGCCTGCTCGTCGAGCGCGTGGCGCCGATCCTCGTCTTCCTCGTCGCGATCACCCTCGTCGCCGAGATCTGCGACCTGTCGGGGCTCTTCGACGTCCTGGCGCACCACGCCGCGCGCGTCGCCAAGGGACGCGTGCTCGTGCTCTGGCTGCTCATCGTCGGGCTCGCGGTGGTGTGCACCGTCGTGCTCAGCCTCGACACGACCGCGGTGCTGCTGACCCCGGTGGCCATCACGGTGGCCCGTCAGGTCGGCGCCCCACCCCTGCCGTTCGCCATGACGACGCTCTGGCTGGCCAACACGGCCTCCCTGCTCCTGCCGGTCTCCAACCTCACCAACCTGCTGGCCCTGCACCCGTTCGCGGCGCTCGGGGTCGGGACCCTGGGCTACATCAAGCTGATGGCCGTGCCGGCCGTCGTCGCGATCGTCGCGACCGTCGCCGTGCTCTGGCTGCTGCACCGGCGCGACCTCCGCAGCACCTACGACACGCCACCGCCGGCCGAGCCTCACGACCGGGTGCTCATGCAGGTCGCCGGTGGGGTCTGCGTGCTGCTCGCCCCGGCGTTCGTCGTCGGCGTCCAGCCGGCCCTGGCGTCCGTGCCGGCCGCCCTCGTCCTGCTTGCCGCGACCTACTGGCGTGCGCCCGAGCTGCTGCGGCGGATCAAGATGCCGTGGCTCACGGTGATGGGCATCTGCATCCTCTTCCTCATCATCGACGCTGCCCTGCGCCTGGGGCTCGAGGCGTGGCTGCGCACCATCGTCGGGTACGGCACCGGCCTCGGCGACCTTTTCAGGGTCAGCGGTCTCGGCGTGCTGACCTCCAACGGCATCAACAACCTGCCGGCGTACCTCGCGCTCGAGCCCACGGTGGCGGACGCCCCCGCCCGCCTGGCCGCCCTGCTCATCGGGGTCAACGCCGGGCCGATCGTCACGATGTGGGGCTCCGTCGCGACGCTGCTCTGGGCCTCGCGCTGCCGGTCCGCCGAGCTTGCGGTCGACGTCGGTCGCATCGCGCGCACGGGCGCCCTGTGCGCCGTCACGGTCGTGACCGCCGCCACCCTGGCCCTCGCCGCCACCACCTGACCGGCCGACCGGGCCGACGGCATACGCCATGCCGTCGACCCCACACCCTCGGGCCAGGCGCACGCCTTGGGCGGTGTGCGGCTGACCGCGAGGGGTGCAGACGCTCGCGTCAGCCGAGGGCGCGACGGAGGTCGTCGACGAGGTCGCGGACGTCCTCGAGGCCGACCGAGACCCGCAGCACGCCGTCCGTGATGCCGACCGCGGCCCGCGCCTCGGGCGTCAGGCGGCGGTGCGTCGTCGTCGCGGGGTGCGTGATGAGCGACTTGGAGTCACCGAGGTTGTTGGAGATGTCGATGACCTGCAGGGCGTTCATGAGGGCGAACGCCTCGTCCTTGCCCCCGTCGAGCTCGAAGGTGACGACGGTGCCACCGGCGAGCATCTGGCGCTTGGCCAGGTCGTGCTGGGGGTGCGACTCGAGGAACGGGTGCACGACGCGGCGGACGCTCGGGTGCGCCTCGAGGAAACGCGCCACCTCGAGGGCGCTGTCGGCCATCCGCTCGACGCGCAGCGACATCGTCTCGAGCCCCTTGACGAGGACCCACGCGTTGAAGGGCGACATCGACGGCCCCGTGTGCCGCATGAGGTTCTGGACCGGCCCGTCGATGAACTCCTTGGGCCCGAGCACCGCGCCGCCCAGGGTGCGGCCCTGGCCGTCGATGTGCTTCGTGGCGGAGTAGACGATGATGTCGGCCCCGAGGTCGAGCGGCTTGGAGAAGACCGGCGTGCCGAAGACGTTGTCGACGACGACCTTCGCGCCGGCGGCATGGGCCAGCTCGGTCACGGCGGCGATGTCGACGAGCTCCTGCATCGGGTTGCTCGGCGTCTCGAAGAAGACGGCGGTCGTGGGCTCGGCGAGAGCCTCGCGCCACTCGTCGAGGTCGGCGCCGTCGACGAAGACCGTCTCGACGCCCCAGCGCGGCAGGATCTCGTCGAGGATGACGAAGCACGATCCGAAGAGGGCCCGCGACGAGACGACGCGGTCGCCCTGGCCGAGGAGCGCCGCGAGCGCGACGAAGACGGCGGACATGCCCGACCCGGTGGCGAAGCACGCCTCCGCGCCCTCGATCTGGCGCAGCCGCTCCTCGAACATCGCCACCGTCGGGTTGCCGTAGCGGGAGTAGACGAAGCGGTCGACGTCACCCTTGAAAGCCGCCTCGGCGTCCTCCGCGGTGTCGTAGACGAAGCCGGACGTCAGGTAGAGAGCCTCCGAGGTCTCCTCGAAACCACTGCGGGACAGGCCTCCCCGCACGGCGAGGGTGTCGGGGCGCCACTGCTGGCTCGCGTCGCTCATCCCTGCACCCACGGCAGGCCCGCGACCTTCCACCCGGAGACCGCGCGGTGGCGCTGCTCGTCGTGCGGTCCCTCGAACCCCTCGAGGACGTTGTGCGACCGGGACCACCCGTTGCGGGTGGCCGCCTCGGCCGCGGCGACGGAGCGCACCCCGGAGCGGCAGAGGAAGTAGACGGGAGCGTCCTTGGGCACCCCGGCGGCCTCGAGGTCGGCGGTGAACCGCTCGTTGACCGCGCCCTCGGGATAGGTCTGCCACTCGACGAGGACGACGTCCTTGCCGATCCCGCCGAGGTCGGGCAGTCCGACGTAGGACCACTCCGCCCTCGTGCGCACGTCGACGAGCGCCGCACCGGGCTCGTCGCGCAGGACCGTCCAGGCCTGCTCGGGGGTCACGTCACCGGCATAGCTCATGCCCCGAATATCGCACAGCGTCCGTCAGGCGAGATGGTCGGTCCGATTGGTGAAAGCCACCGACGCCGACCCGTCCTCCCAGACCTCCACGGCGGTGAGGCTGCCGGCCGCCGTGGCCAGGGCCCAGAAGCGTCCGACGGGCGTGCCGAGCACGTCGCTGAGCACCGAGAGCACGCCTCGCCTGCTCGTCACCGCGACGACGGTGCCACCGGTCGCGGCGAGCGAGTGGTAGGCCGTCCGCACCCTCTCGTCGGCACCCTCGCCGGGCGTCTGGCCGGACCAGTCCCCCGACGTGTCCGCCTCGACGTCGAGCGCCAGGGCGAGGTCGGCCGCCACGCGCGTCGCGAGGTCGTCGTCGGCGCCGACGACCCGCGTGCCGGGGCCGACGAGGCGACGCACCGCCGCGACGATGCGAGGCGCGGCGCCTGCGTCGTGCGGCTCCTGGACGAGCAGGAGGCGCAGCGGGCGGACTCCTGGCTGAGGAGTGGACACGTCGGAGATGCCCTGAGCCGCAAGCGATTCCGCGTCGGTCATCGAGTCAGTCTCGCCGTCACCCTCGGCGGCGAGGACCCGGTGGACGCTCTTGCCGTCCATCGCGTCGTTGCTCAGGGCGTCGGCGTCCTTGTTCTTCTCCCGCGGGATCCACTCGAAGTCGACGCTGCCGCCGGCGTCGGAGATCTCGGCGCACAGGTCCCGGGCCTCGAGCGCGAGACGTCGCATGTCCTCGTGCTTGATCTTCCACCGTCCCGACATCTGCTCGACGACGAGCTTGGAGTCCATCTTGACGCGGACCGACGCACCGGGGTCGAGGTCGAGCACGGCACGCAGGCCGGCGAGCAGGCCGGAGTACTCGGCGACGTTGTTGCTCGCCTTGCCGAGCGGCTCGGCGAGCTCGACGAGGACCCGGCCGGTCGCGGGGTCACGGACGAGGGCGCCGTAGCCGGCCACCCCCGGGTTGCCCCGGGACCCACCGTCGGCCTCGATGACGAGCCGGCGTCCCGACCCGCGAGACGCAGCGGTCACAGACCGGACTCGCCCGTGCGGATCATGATGCGACGGCACTCCTCGCAGCGCACGACCTCGTCCTCCGGGGCGTTGCGGATGCGGGAGAGGTCGACGTTGCCGAGCTCGAGCCGGCACCCGCCGCACCGGCGGTGGCGCAGCTCTGCGGCGGCCATGCCACCGCTGCTGGCGCGGATCTTCTCGTAGAGGGCGATGAGCTCGTCACCGACACCCGCGACGATGTCGGCTCGTCCGGAGCCGACCTTCTCGGCCTCGGCGTCGAGCGTCGTCAGGGCAGCGGTGCGCTCGGACTCGAGGGTCTCGACGCGCGCGGCGAGCTCGACCCGGGCGGCCTCGAGCTCGGTCACCCGTGCGCTGAGCGACTCGGACCGCTCCATGACCTCGAGCTCGACGTCCTCGAGCTCGGCCTGACGGCGCGCCAGCGACGTCAGCTCGTGCTGGAGCGCCTGCAGGTCCTTGGCGCTGCCCTGGCCGGCGTCGAGCCGCGCCTGGTTGCGTGCGGCGCGGTCACGCACGAGCTGGACGTCCTGGTCGGACTTCGTCAGCTCGCGCTGCACGTCCCCGGCAGCCGTGCGGGCGTTGACGATCTCCGTCTCCAGCGCAGCGAGCTCGCCCCGGGCCGCCTCGACCGCAGGGGTCTGCGGCAGCGTCGCCTTCGCGTGGGTGATCTGGTCGAGACGCGTGTCGATGGCCTGCAGGTCGAGCAGGCGCCACTGGCGGGACGGGTCGGCTTTCAGGACACACCTCCGGTTTCGGGAGCCGCCCGGTCGACCCGGGCGGCGTTCGCACCGACGACGAACGTCCACGGCTCGGTGCGGATGGCTGAGACTCTGGACTCGACCCTAGTCGCTCCGGGGACCTGTTCCAGCGCCGTCATCAGCCGCTCGCGGCCGCTGGCGAGCCACAGCGACTCCGTCGCCCAGTGGCCCGCATCGATGAGGTAGGGCGTGCCGCCCCGCGCCTCCTCGCGCGCCTCGAGCACCGGGTGGTGGCGCAGGTCGGCCGTGACGTAGACGTCGGCGCCGCTCGCACGCACCTCGTCGAAGCGGTCGTCGCCCGAGCCGCCCATCACCGCAACGGTCCTCACGACCCCGTCGGGGTCGCCGCTGACGCGCATGCCCCCGGCCGTGTCGGGCAGGGCGGCAGCAACGATCTCGGCGAACTCGACCAGCGTCATTGGCGACGCGAGCACGCCCACCCGACCGATCGCGTTCGCGCCCTCGGTCGACAGGGGGCGCTGGTCGGCGAGGCCGACAGCGTCGGCGAGGACCGTCGAGACGCCGGGGTCGGCGACGTCGGCGTTCGTGTGACCCACCCAGAGCGCGACACCGGCGCGGACCAGCGCCGTGACCGAGGCGCCCTTGGCCGACGACGTCGCCACGGAGTGCACTCCGCGCAGCAGCAGCGGGTGGTGCGTCACGAGCAGGTCGGCGCCCCACTCCCGTGCCTCGTTGATGACCGCGAGAGTCGGGTCGAGGGCGAAGAGGACGCGGCGTACCGGCTGGTAGAGGTCGCCGACCACGAGGCCGACGCGGTCCCAGTCGGCCGCGTTCTCGAGGGGGTAGAGCGACTCGAGCGCCGCGACGACGTCACGGAGGCCTAGGGTCGGGGCGAGGTCGTCCACGTGGGCCCGGCCGGGCTCGAACCGACGACACCCGCGGTGTAAACGCGGTGCTCTACCAACTGAGCTACAGGCCCTCACGCGCCGACAGGTGACACGCGGGGCTCACCGGCAGGCGGCGGTCAGCCTACGGCATCGCGCCCAGTCGCGCGGAGCGTCGCGAGCGCCTCGCGGTAGGCCACGAAGTCGCGTCCCTGACCGATGCCGCGGACCTCGGTCCAGACGATGTGTCCCGTGCGGTCGACGAGAAAGGTGCCGCGCAGCGCGAAGCCGTCCTCGTCGTTGAGGATGCCGTAGCGCCGCGCCACCTCGCCGTGCGGCCAGAAGTCGGACAGGAGCGGGAAGAAGTGCCCCTCGGCGTCGGCCCACGCACGCAGCGTGTACATCGAGTCGCACGAGATGGCGAAGACCTGGATGTCGTCGTCCTGGAAGTCCTCGAGCCCGTCGCGGATCTCGCGCAGCTCGCCGCGGCAGATGCCCGAGAACGCAGCCGGGTAGAAGACGACGACGGCGTTCTTGACGTCGCGCACGGCCGACAGGCTGACGTCGACGCCGTACTGGTCGACGAGGGTGAAGTCGGGCGCCAGCGCGCCGACGCCCAGCGGGGCGGACGCCTGGACCGGGGACTCGGTCGGGTGCGCGTTCGTCATGGCGGCAAGTGTGACACCACTGCCCGGGTGTCGCCGCCACCCTCGACAGCGGGCCGGGGCCCCGGCCCGTCGGGCCGGTCCCGGGCCGGACGTCAGGCGTGGGTCAGCGGCGCGGACCCTTCGGGGGCATGAGCCGGGTGGCCGCCCAGTCGGCGGCGACGTTGACCTGCCCACCGGTCGTGAGCCCCGCCGTGGACGCGGCCTCCTCGACCTCGCTCGCGTCGACGTGGCCCGGCCGTCCGGCCTTCGGCGTCAGCAGCACGATGAAGCCCTGGTCGAAGAGCTTCGTCAGCCCGTCGACCATGAGGTCGACGAGGTCGTCGTCGCCGTCGCGGTACCAGAGCAGCACCCCGTCCGCGCCGTCGTTGAAGTCCTCGTCCTCGAGCTCGGTCCCGATGGCGTCCTCGAGCTCGAACCGCAGGTCGTCGTCGACGTCGTCGTCATAGCCGAACTCCTGGACGATCTGCCCCTTGGCAAATCCGAGCTTGCTCAAGGACGCCGCTCCCGCGGTCTCGCTCACTGTCACCGGTCCTCTCGATCGTTGGCGCGTCGTGTCATGGCGTGGTGCCACGACATCAGTGCACTGGCTCCGACGCTATCGCGCAAGCCCGACCCGGTGGGTGCGCAACGCGCACGCCGCGCCAGAGGGAGCACACGGCATACCAGCGGGTGGGACGGCGGAGACGCCGCAGTGGCCGTCCCGGGGCTGGACCCGAGTGTGACGGCCACCACGGTTTGGTAGAGGATGGGTGGGTGCAGCGCCGTGGCCGACCGGCCGCGGGCGCCGCCTCGCGACGAGAAAGGACCCACGACGTGGCATCCGAGGCCGGACCGATCCTCAACGGCATCCCCAGTCAGCTCCCGGACATCGACCCGGACGAGACGCAGGAGTGGATCGACTCGCTCGACGCCGTCCTCGACGAGAAGGGCCGGACGCGGGCGCGCTACATCATGCTCAAGCTCATCGAGCGCGCGCGCCAGCAGCAGGTCGGCGTCCCCTCCCTGACGGCGACCGACTACATCAACACGATCCCGCCGGAGCGCGAGCCGTGGTTCCCCGGCGACGAGGACGTCGAGCGCGAGATGCGCCGCTACATCCGCTGGAACGCCGCGATCATGGTGCACCGCGCCCAGCGCCCCGGCATCGGCGTCGGCGGGCACATCTCGACGTACGCGTCCGCCGCGACGCTCTACGAGGTGGGCATGAACCACTTCTTCCGCGGCAAGGACCACCCCGGCGGCGGCGACCAGATCTACTTCCAGGGCCACGCCTCCCCCGGCATGTACGCCCGCAGCTTCCTCGAGGGCCACCTCACCGAGGCTCAGCTCGACGGCTTCCGCCAGGAGAAGAGCCACCGCGTCGACGGCACCGTCGAGGCCGTCCCGTCCTACCCGCACCCGCGGCTGCTCCCCAACTACTGGGAGTTCCCGACGGTGTCGATGGGCATCGGCCCGATGAACGCGATCTACCAGGCGCAGTTCAACAAGTACCTCCACAACCGCGGCATCAAGGACACCAGCCAGCAGGACGTCTGGGCCTTCCTCGGTGACGGCGAGATGGACGAGCCCGAGTCGCGTGGCCTGCTCCAGCTCGCGGCCAACGAGGAGCTCGACAACCTCAACTTCGTCATCAACTGCAACCTGCAGCGCCTCGACGGACCGGTCCGCGGCAACGGCAAGATCATCCAGGAGCTCGAGGCGTTCTTCCGCGGCGCCGGCTGGAACGTCATCAAGGTCGTCTGGGGCCGCGGGTGGGACCCGCTGCTCGCCGCCGACCGCGACGGCGCACTCGTGCACATCATGAACCAGACGAGCGACGGCGACTACCAGACCTTCCGCGCCAACGACGGCAAGTACGTCCGTGACCACTTCTTCGGTCGCGACCCGCGCACGGCCAAGATGGTCGAGGACTGGTCCGATGACCAGGTGTGGTGGGACCTGAAGCGCGGCGGCCACGACTACCGCAAGGTCTTCGCGGCCTACCAGGCGGCGCGCCAGCACACCGGCCAGCCGACGGTCATCCTCGCCAAGACGATCAAGGGCTACGGCCTCGGCTCGCACTTCGCCGGCCGCAACGCCACGCACCAGATGAAGAAGATGACGCTGGACGACCTCAAGGCCTTCCGCGACAGCCTCCGCATCCCGATCACCGACGAGCAGCTCGAGGCCAACCCCTACCAGCCGCCGTACTACCACCCCGGTGCCGACAGCGAGGTCATCAAGTACTCGATCGACCGTCGCCAGAAGCTCGGTGGCACGCTGCCGAGCCGGCGCGTCGACTTCGAGCCGGTCAAGCTGCCCGGCGACGAGGCGTACGCCCAGGTCAAGAAGGGCTCGGGCAAGCAGGAGGTCGCCACGACGATGGCGTTCGTCCGCCTGCTCAAGGACCTGTTGCGCGACAAGGAGTTCGGCCCGCGCATCGTGCCGATCATCCCCGACGAGGCGCGCACGTTCGGCATGGACGCGTTCTTCCCGACGATCAAGATCTACAACCCCAACGGGCAGAACTACACGCCGGTCGACGCCGAGCTGATGCTCGCCTACCGCGAGAACGTCAGCGGCCAGATCCTGCACCTCGGCATCAACGAGGCGGGCTCGCTCGCCGCGTTCACGGCGGCCGGCACGTCCTACGCGACGCACGGCAAGCCGATGATCCCGATCTACGTCTTCTACTCGATGTTCGGCTTCCAGCGCACGGGTGACTCGATCTGGGCGGCCGCCGACCAGATGACGCGCGGCTTCCTCATCGGCGCGACGGCCGGCCGCACCACCCTGACGGGTGAGGGCCTCCAGCACGCCGACGGCCACAGCCCGCTCCTCGCCGCGACCAACCCGGCCGTCGTGCACTACGACCCGGCCTACGCCTACGAGATCGCGCACATCATGCAGGCCGGCCTCAAGCGGATGTACGGCGAGGGCAACACGCCCGAGGAGTCGAACGTCATCTACTACCTCACGGTCTACAACGAGCCGATCCAGCAGCCGAAGGAGCCCGAGGCCGTCGACGTCGAGGGCATCCTGCGCGGCATGCACCGCATCTCGGTCGCCGACACCGAGGGCTGGACGCACGAGGCGCCGCGGGCGCAGCTGCTCGGGTCCGGCGTCGGCGTGCCGTGGGCGCTCGAGGCGCAGCAGCTGCTCGCCGACGACTGGGGTGTGGCCGCCGACGTCTGGTCGGTCACCTCGTGGAACGAGCTCCGTCGTGACGGCCTCGCGGCCGACGAGCAGGAATTCCTCTCCCCCGACGGCCCGCCGATCAAGCCGTGGGTCACCCAGTGCCTCGAGGGCACCGAGGGCCCGGTCGTGGGCGTCTCCGACTACATGCGGGCCGTCCAGGACCAGATCCGCGAGTGGGTCCCGGGCACGTACGCCACCCTGGGCGCCGACGGCTTCGGCTTCTCCGACACCCGTGCCGCGGCCCGCCGCTTCTTCCACATCGACGGCCCGTCGGTCGCCGTGCGGACGCTGCAGCTGCTCGCCAAGGAGGGCAAGGTCGACGCCGACGTCCCCCGTCGCGCCGCCGAGAAGTACCAGCTCGACGACGTCACCGCCGGCACCTCCGGCAACGCGGGTGGCGAGAGCTGACGCTCCCCGGCTGACGTATGCCGTGTGGCCCGGTCCCTGCCCAAGGACCGGGCCACACGCACACCCGCCCACCCGTCCCACGGCATACGCCGTCGGGGCGATCCGCGCGATTGGATAGGTATGCGCTGCTGTGCATATACTTACATCCATGTCCAAGGTCCTGACCTCGCTCCCCGTCGGTGAACGTGTCGGCATCGCCTTCTCCGGCGGCCTCGACACCTCTGTGGCTGTTGCCTGGATGCGTGAGAAGGGCGCGGTCCCGTGCACCTACACGGCCGACCTCGGGCAGCACGACGAGCCCGACATCGACTCCGTCCCCGGCCGCGCCGGCCAGTACGGCGCCGAGATCAGCCGCCTCGTGGACTGCAAGGCCGCGCTCGTCGAGGAGGGGCTGTCCGCCATCGCGTGCGGCGCCTTCCACATCCGCAGCGGCGGCAAGACGTACTTCAACACGACCCCGCTCGGCCGGGTCGTCACCGGCACCCTGCTCGTGCGCGCCATGCAGGACGACGGCGTCTCGATCTGGGGCGACGGCTCGACCTTCAAGGGCAACGACATCGAGCGGTTCTACCGCTACGGCCTCATGGCCAACCCCAGCCTGCGCATCTACAAGCCGTGGCTCGACGCCGACTTCGTCACCGAGCTCGGCGGCCGGCACGAGATGTCCGAGTGGCTGACCGCACGCGAGCTGCCCTACCGGGCGTCCGCCGAGAAGGCGTACTCCACCGACGCGAACATCTGGGGTGCCACGCACGAGGCCAAGACCCTCGAGTTCCTCGACGAGTCGATCGAGGTCGTCGAGCCGATCATGGGCGTCAAGTTCTGGGACCCTTCGGTCGCCATCGAGACCGAGGACGTCACGGTGCGCTGGGAGCGCGGTCGCCCCGTCGCCGTCAACGGCACGGAGTATGCCGACCCCGTCGCCCTCGTCGACGCGGCCAACCGCATCGGCGGCCGCCACGGCCTCGGCATGAGCGACCAGATCGAGAACCGCATCATCGAGGCGAAGTCGCGCGGCATCTACGAGGCCCCCGCCATGGCGCTGCTCCACATCACCTACGAGCGCCTCGTCGCGGCGATCCACAACGAGGACACGATCGCCAACTACCACGCCGAGGGCCGCAAGCTGGGCCGCCTTCTCTACGAAGGCCGCTGGCTCGACCCGCAGGCGCTCATGGTCCGTGAGTCCATCCAGCGCTGGATCGCCTCGGCCGTCACGGGTGAGGTCACGATCCGCCTCCGCCGTGGTGACGACTGGTCGATCGTGGGCACCGCCGGGCCGGCCTTCAGCTATCACCCCGAGAAGCTCTCGATGGAGCGCACCGAGGACGCCGCCTTCGGTCCCGTCGACCGCATCGGCCAGCTGACGATGCGCAACCTCGACATCGCCGACTCCCGCGCCAAGCTCGAGCTGTATGCCGCCCAGGGCCTTCTCGGCGCCGACGCCCGCGAGCTCGTGGGCGAGCTGACGCCGGGTGGCGCGGCCGCGATCTCGGCCAACCCGGCTGCCGTGGGCGTCGACAACGAGGACGACGCGCTCGACCGCGCCGCCATGGAGGCCGGGCCGCGGGCAACCCCTCGACCCGGTGAGGAGGCGGTCCTGCGAGCACTCCGATCGGGTAGGGGCCCTGTATGAGCGACAACGGAAGAATCACCGTCCAGCGCACCATCGACGCCCCGGCCGCCGAGATCTTCGACGTGCTCAGCAACCCGAAGCGCCACCCCCAGCTCGACGGGTCCGGCTTCGTGCGGTCCGACGAGAAGGCCGAGCGCCTCCAGAAGGTCGGCGACGTGTTCCGGATGAACATGGCCGGTGACCACATGGGGGGCGAGTACCAGACCGACAACACGGTCTCGGGCTACTCGCACAACTCCCTGCTCGCGTGGAAGACGGCGCCGGCCGACACGCCGCCGCCCGGGTGGGAGTGGATGTGGGAGCTGTCGCCGGAGGGCCCGAACGCCACCCTCGTGACGCTGACCTACGACTGGAGCCACGTCACCGACAAGGAGATCCTGTCCAAGGTCAGCTTCCCGCTCGTCGCGAAGAGCCAGCTCGAGGACAGCCTCGGCAACCTCGCGTCAGCCGTCTCGAGCTGACCGACGCACCCGTCGGCGGTCCGGGGGTCTCCCCGTGGCCGCCGCTAGGGTGGCCGGTCATGGACTCGAGCACCCATCTCACCGAGAGCGACCACGTCGCCCGCCAGTACGCCTCCACGGACAACCTCCGCACGCGGCGTGACGTGTGGCGCCCGGGCCCCGAGGGCGTGTCCCCCGTGGACGTGCTGCGGACGCTCGTCGTCTCGTCCCAGCCCAGGCGTGTGATCGAGATCGGCTGCGGCACAGGAGCGTTCGCTCGCTCCGTCCTCGACGAGGCCCCGGACGTCGACTACGTCGCGACCGACCTCTCCCCCGCGATGGTCGAGGCGACCCGAGCCTTGGGCGTCACCGCGGAGGTGGCGTCCTCCGACGTCCTGCCCTTCGGTGACGGCTCGTGCGACGCCGCCGTCGCGGCCTGGATGCTCTACCACGTGCCCGACCTCGACGGCACCCTCCGCGAGGTGCGCCGCGTCCTGCGCGACGGGGGCACGCTCTACGTCGCGACGAACGGCCGCGAGCACCTCGCCGGGCTGCTGCGCGAGGCGGGCGGTGACGCGCTCGTCACCCAGTTCATGTCGGAGAATGCCGCCGAGGTGCTCGGTCGACACTTCGAACACGTCGTCCAGCGCGACGTCGAGACCCGCGCGACCTTCGCCGACCACGCGACCGCGAGCGCCTACCTCGCCACCTTCTCCCCCGACCTCGCGGCCTCCCTCCCCCACTTCGAGGGTCCGCGGACGTATGCCGGCCACACCGCCGTCCTGTCGGCCCGCTGACCCGCTCCCGCCGGTGGCCCGCCCCCGGCCACGACCGTCAGGTGCGCACCCACCGTTTGTGAGCGGCATACAAAGTCGGGGCAGCCGGACACCTAGGCTGGGCCCGTGAGCGGACCGCGGCAGCACCCGAGCGAGGCGACGTCGCGCGCCGTCGAGCGAAGCGCCGGCGAGCTCTCGACGCTGGCTGCCCAGCGCATGGAGGAGCACCTGCGGTGGTACCGCGACCTCTCGGCCGAGGAGCGCTCGCAGGTCGGGCTCGTCGCCCAGGCCGGCATCTCGCAGTTCATCGCGTGGTTCCACCAGGAGGAGAGCCACCCACCGTCGGCCATCTCGATCTTCGCGAACGCGCCGCAGGAGCTGACCCGATCGGTCAGCCTGCGCCAGACGCTCGACCTCGTGCGGACCGTCGTCGACGTCGTCGAGTCGCGGGTCGAGGGCCTCGCCGCCCCCGGCGACGAGCAGCTGCTGCGCGAGTCGGTGCTGCGCTTCTCCCGTGAGATCGCCTTCGCCGCCGCGGAGGTCTATGCCGGCGCGGCCGAGGCCCGTGGCGCGTGGGACGCCCGGCTCGAGGCGCTCGTCGTCGACGCCGTCCTGCGCGGCGAGGCCGACGACTCCATGCAGTCGCGGGCCAGCGCGCTCGGGTGGGGGGAGCTCGCAGACGTGACGTTCGTCGTCGGCAGCACCCCCACCGCGAGCGGCGGAGCGGTACCCGCCGTCGACGACCTGCGCCGGGCGGTCCGGCAGCACGGGGTCGAGGCGCTCGCCATCGTCCAGCGCTCGCGGCTCATCGCGATCCTCGGCGGCACCCGTGAGGCGCCGCGGGTCGTCGAGGCCGTCGCGGACTGCTTCGGGCCCGGACCGATCGTGCTCGGGCCGACCGTCCCGCACCTCTTCGCGGCCGGACGCTCGGCACGCGCCGCCCTGAGCGGGCTCGCGGCCGCGCCCGCATGGCCCGATGCGCCGCGCGTGCTCGAGTCGGACGCCGTGCTGCCCGAACGAGCCCTCGCCGGCGACCCCCCGGCCCGCCGCATCCTCGTCGACCGCATCCACCGACCGCTCTCCGCGGCCGGTCACGCACCACTCCTCCAGACGGCGACCGCCTACCTCGAGCACGGTGGGTCGCTCGAGGCGACGGCGCGGGTCCTCTTCGTGCACCCCAACACCGTGCGCTACCGGCTGGGGCGCATCTCCGACGTCACGGGCTACGACCTCACGACTCCGCGCGAGGGCTGGGCGGTGCGCATCGCGCTCGCCCTCGGGCGCCTCACGACGACCCCGGCCACTGGCGCAGCCGGATCCGCCGGATCCGCCGGATCCGCAGGGTCTGCCGGGTCGGCCCTCGTCGGTGCTGCCGGCAGCGCGGGCGACGGCGTCGCGGCCGCGGCGTCGCGGGTGCCCCGGCTGCGGCCGCGCACGACCGATCGTTCTCCCTTGGAGGAAACCTCCAAACTATCCCCGACGACTTCGTGACATTCGGTGGCGAGGTCCTCACCGGTAACCCGGAAAGGTTGAGCACGTGCTAGCGATCGTCTGCCCTGGACAGGGCTCCCAGACCCCCGGCTTCCTCGCCCCGTGGCTCGAGCTCGACGGCGTGCGCGAGCAGCTGTCCTCCCTCGGCCGCGCCGCCGGGCACGACCTCGTGGCCCACGGCACCGAGTCCGACGCCGAGACGATCAAGGACACCGCCGTCGCGCAGCCGCTCATCGTCGCGGCCGGCCTCGTGACCGCCTCGGCGCTCTTCCCGTCACGCGCCGAGCTCGCCGCCACGGGCGCCGTCCTCGCCGGACACTCCGTCGGGGAGCTCACCGCCACCGCACTCGCGGGCGTCATCACCGACGACCAGGCGATCGCCTTCGTCGCGACCCGCGGCCGCGCCATGGCCGAGGCCAGTGCGGTCACCCCGACCGGCATGGCGGCCGTGCTCGGCGGCGACCCCGAGGAGGTCCTCGCGGCCCTCGAGACCCATGGTCTGACGCCGGCCAACATCAACGGCGCCGGCCAGGTCGTCGCCGCGGGCACCCTCGAGCAGGTCGAGGCGCTCCGCGGGGCGGCGCCGGCCAAGGCTCGGGTCATCCCGCTCCAGGTCGCCGGGGCGTTCCACACCCACCACATGTCCCCTGCTGTCGACGCACTGGCCGCCGCTGCGGCTGACGTGACGCCGTCGGCGCCGACCGTCCGCCTGCTGTCGAACGCCGACGGCGCCACCGTGGCCGACGGACCCGACGCCCTCGACCGGCTCGTGCACCAGGTCAGCAACCCCGTGCGCTGGGACCGCTGCATGGAGACGATGCTCGCGCTCGGCGTCACGGGCCTGCTCGAGCTCGCCCCGGCCGGCACCCTCGTCGGTCTCGCCAAGAGGGCCATGCCCGGAGTGGAGACCCTGGCCGTCAAGACGCCCGACGACCTCGAGGCGGCGCGCACCCTCGTCGCCGCTCACGCGTCCACCTGACGACACCGACGTCCCATGACTGGCGCACCGACCCCGACAGGGGCACGCTCGTGGAGAGGTCCCCGTCCGGCGGCGACCCCGTCTCACCAGGACCTCCCCCGCGCCGCACCACGACCCACCTGAACCCTCACCCTCGAGAAGGCCTCACGTGACATCCACCAGCGCCACCGCGCCGACGCCCAAGGGCACCGGCACCCTCGTCGACACCGGCGCCGCGCGCCACTCGCGGATCCTGGGTGTGGGCGCCTACCGCCCCGCCCGCGTCGTCATGAACTCCGAGATCGTCGACAAGATCGACTCGAGCGACGAGTGGATCCGGGAGCGGTCCGGCATCATCAGCCGCCACTACGCCGCCCACGACGAGAGCGTCATCGACATGGCCGAGGCCGCCTCCCGCCAGGCACTCGAGCACGCCGGCGTCACGCCGGAGCAGATCGGCTTCGTCCTCGTCGCCACCGTCACGCACCCCTACCAGACGCCGGCCGCGGCGCCCGAGCTCGCCTCTCGGCTCGGCTCGACGGCCCCGGCCCTCGACATCTCGGCCGCGTGCGCCGGCTACTGCTACGGCGTCGCGATGGCGAGCGACATGGTCAAGGGCGGCTCGGCCGACTACGTCCTCGTCGTCGGCGTCGAGAAGCTCAGCGACTTCACCGACCCCTACGACCGCGGAAGCGCGTTCATCTTCGGCGACGGCGCCGGCGCGTGCGTCATCGGCCCGAGCGACACCCCGGGCATCGGCCCGACGGTCTGGGGCTCCGACGGCACCCAGCGTGACGCCATCACCCAGAGGCAGGCCTGGACCGACGTCCGCGAGTCGTGGCAGTCCGCGCAGGCCGACAAGAACGTCTGGCCCGCGATCGGCATGGCCGGTCAGACCGTCTTCCGCTGGGCCGTCTGGGGCATGGCCCCGGTGGCGCAGCAGGCCATCGACAAGGCGGGCATCAAGGCCGACGACCTCGACGCCTTCATCCCGCACCAGGCGAACATCCGCATCATCGACGCCATGGTCAAGCAGCTCAAGCTGCCGGCCGACATCCCCGTGGCCCGCGACATCGTCACCACGGCCAACACGTCCGCCGCCTCGGTGCCGCTCGCGATGACCCGCATGCTCGCCGAGAAGGAGATCCCCAGCGGCGGCCTCGCGCTCCAGATCGGCTTCGGTGCCGGTCTGGTGTATGCCGCGCAGGTCGTCGTGCTGCCCTGAGCACTCCCAGCACGGGCAGTCACAGCACTCCCGCCGGTCCCGACGGGTCATTCGGGCCACGGATTGCCATCCACCACGGATGACAGCCCCGAGCACCACCGCAAGCACGCACCGCCAACACGAACAAGGAGCAGACAGATGGCTCAGTCCGAGCAGGAGATCCTCGAGGGTCTTGCCGAGATCGTCAACGAGGAGACCGGCCTCGACACCGCGTCCGTCGAGATGGACAAGTCCTTCACCGAGGACCTCGACATCGACTCCCTCTCGATGATGACGATCGTCGTCAACGCCGAGGAGAAGTTCGGCGTGCGCATCCCGGACAGCGAGGTCAAGAACCTCAAGACCGTCCGCGACGCCGTCACCTTCATCGCCGGCGCGCAGTCCTGATGCACCCGGTCGGCGCCCGGCACCACCGGGCGCCGACCGAGCCGCACCAGCGGCTCTCGCCACCCACGCAGCACCGCAGCAGCCTCGTCAGACCCAGCACCACTCGCACCACCCCACCCCACTCGACTCAGAGGAGCACGTCACCATGACGTCCAATCGCGACCGACGCGTCGTGGTCACCGGTCTCGGAGCCACCACGCCCCTGGGCGGTACCGCCACGGAGACGTGGGAGGCCCTGCTCGCCGGCCGGTCCGGCGCCCGTACGATGGACTTCGACTGGGTCGCCAAGTACGAGCTCCCCGTCACCTTCGCCGCGACGATAGCGACCCCGCCGATCGACGTGCTCGCCAAGGTCGAGACGCGCCGTCTCGACCCGTCGAGCCAGTACGCCCTCATCGCCGCACGTGAGGCGTGGGCCGACGCCGGCGCCCCTGAGGTCGACCCCGAGCGACTCGGAGCCGCGATCGGCTCCGGCATCGGCGGCGTGTGGACCCTCCTCGACCAGTGGGACGTGCTCAAGGAGAAGGGCCCGCGCCGCGTCTACCCGCTCGCGGTCCCGATGCTCATGCCCAACGGGCCTGCCGCAGCCGTGTCGCTCGACCTCGGCGCCCGCGCCGGGGCCCACACGACGGTCAGCGCGTGCGCGTCCGGCGCCGAGAGCATGGGCTACGCCATCGACATGATCCGCACGGGCCGCGCCGACGTCGTCGTCGCCGGCGGCACGGAAGCCGCCGTCCACCCGCTGCCCATCTCGGGGTTCGCCGCGATGCAGGCGCTCTCGACGCGCAACGACGACCCGGCCCGGGCCTCGCGTCCCTACGACACCGGCCGTGACGGCTTCGTCCTCGGTGAGGGCGCCGCCGTCATCGTCCTCGAGTCGGAGGAGCACGCCCGCGCCCGCGGCGCCCGCATCTACGCCGAGCTCGCGAGCGTCGGCATGTCGGCCGACGCCCACCACATCACCGCCCCCGAGCCCAACGGCTCCGGTGCGGCACGGGCGATGCTGTTTGCGGTCGAGCGGGCCGACCTGTCACCGACCGACATCATCCACATCAACGCGCACGCCACCTCGACCCCCGTCGGTGACGTGGCCGAGTACAACGCCATCAAGCGGGCCTTCGGCGACCACACCGAGAACATGTCGGTGACGGCCACGAAGTCGATGACCGGGCACCTGCTCGGCGCGGCGGGTGCGCTCGAGGCGGTCATCACGATCCAGTCGATCTACCACCGCCTCGTGCCGGCGACGATCAACCTCGACGACCAGGACCCCGAGATCCCCCTCAACGTCGTCACGGGTGAGCACCAGAAGCTGCCCGACGGCGACCTCGCCGCCCTGAACAACTCGTTCGGCTTCGGCGGCCACAACGTCGCCCTGGCGATCCGCAGCATCTGACTCATCGCCACGCCGGAACCAGAGCCCTGACTGCTCAAGAGTGGTCAGGGCTCTGGTGTCCGTTCGTGATGCCATGCCGGAGCCTCCATCGGCGCACGGATACCGACTTCATGGTGCGCCCGAGGATCTCCGCGGTCTCGGCGAGTGAGTGCGACAGCAGCAGCTCGTCCTGCGCCGCCGTCCACTTCTCTCGCTTGACGCCGTAGCGACCGGCCTTCTCCGGCAGTGGCTGCCACGCCGCGACCTCGGCCGCGGCGCTCGCCTTTCGAGCCATGACCGGCCAGTCCCCCGCCTACCAGCAATGCCCTGCCATCAGCGCTGCAGACGTGTTGGTCACCATCACGTTGAACACTCGGTCACGGGTGTTCCGCCGTGTGGAGCGTCGTACACCGCAGACCTCCCAGACCTGGTCCTCGAAGAACCGCGCCATGGGCTCTGAAGCGGTCACCAGGCTCACGAACGGCGCACCCGTCCGCGTGAACCCCACCGATCCATCCCCATCGAGCACCCCCCGCAGGTACGCCCTCGACACCAGCCCACATTCTCTCGGTGGAGCCACGTCGCGCTCATGTAGCTCGATGCCAACCTTGCCTTGTGGTCAACACACCCCGAGTGCCATCCGTCCGTGTGCAGGAGTCCGAGCAGGTCGGAAACCTCGGGTCGGGACGGATCTAGCAACATGATCAGACGCTAGGCGGTGCCACCGACACAGCCTTCGCGCTGGCAGGTCTCGGCCGGGTGGCGGCGTCCGTCGGGAGCGCGCCACCCGGCATACGTCCTCGGTGTCAGGCGCTGCGCGCCGTGTCGTGCGCCGACGGGCGCACGTTGCCGGGGAGCTCGGTCGTCGGGCACCCCTTGGCGAGCAGCTGCCCGCCCCAGACGCCCCACTCGAGGCGCTGCTGCGCCACGGCCAGGCAGGCCTCGGCGAGCGGGCACGCCCGGCACACCGTCCTGGCCTGATCGGCCTCGGCCTCGGTGGCCGGCCAGAAGAGGTCCGGATCCTCCGCCGCGCAGAGCGGCAGGGCGCCGCCCAGCTCGAAGGGATGCTCCGACGCCGCGCGGAAGATCCACGCGTCGAGCGCCGGGCCGCCCCGGGTAGCCGGGCGGAGACCGACCTGTCCGAGGGACTGGGTCCGAAGGGTCGTACGGTTCCTCGTCATCTGGCGGGCTCCTTCCCGAGCTCGGTGACGTGCGTCGCGGTCGATGTGGTCGTCCGGGCGAAGTGCAGGTGCACCCGGGTCGGGACGTAGGGCTCCCAGCGAATCGGCATCCGCGCCTCGTCCGGGGTGCGGTCACCCTTGCGGAGGTTGCACGGCTCGCAGGCCGCCACTGCGTTGGTCCACGACGTCGCACCGCCGCGCGATCGCGGCAGGACGTGGTCCATGGTCGTGGCCGTGAAGCGGCCGCAGTAGGCGCACTGGTGCCGGTCGCGAAGCAGCACACCCTCACGCGAGTAGGCGGCCCGGGTGCGCGAGTAGAGCCACTTCTGCTCGACGTACCGCACCAGCCGCACGACGACCGGCACCTGGTAGGGGCCGAAACGCTCCGTGGCGTGGACCTCGACGGGGGTTGCGACGCCACGCCAGATCATCCGCACGGCGTGCCGCACCGAGACGCGGTGCAGCAGCGTCTCGTCGGCGTTCCACACCTCGACCTGGGTCATGGTCGGTCCTCCTCTCCGTGGTCTCGTCGGGTCGTCGTGGGTCGTCAGGTCGACAGGCGGCACGAGAAGAGCCGCCCCGTCCGGGTCATCCCGGGGGCGGCTCGACGATGGGAGCGGGTGAGGCTCGTCGCGTCAGCGAGGTCGCAGGCGGGGATGCCGTGACTGGGGGTGCCGGATGCCGCACTCCCCGACGAACGGGTAGGCCACATCGGCGAGGCACAGGCTGCGCTTCGCTTTCATGGTGAGTCCCGTTGCCATGACAGGCCTTTCGTCTGCGGACGGTGAGAAGTATTGGGGCACAGCGGTCGCCGCGCCACGGTCGATGATGACAGGCCGCAGCACGCGTCGGCCAGTGGTTTTTCGAGGACCGTTCGCTGCACCAGACATGACGAGGGCCCGGGAGCACGAACCGCCCGGGCCCTCGTCACCTCGTGCACCGCGCTGGAGCCGCGGCGGGCGAGACGTCTGGTGGTCAGCCCACCTGGTGCAGCCAGCGCACGGCGGCGCCGTCACCGGCGTAGCGGAAGACCTCGAGCTCCTCGTCCCACGGGACTCCGAGCAACAGGTCGATCTCGTCCTGGAGCGCCTCGACGTCGCCGCGCGTGCGCAGGATCGCCTCCCGCAGGCGGTCCTCCTGGACGACGGCGTCTCCGGACGCCGACGTCATGGCGTGGTGGATGCCGAGCCGCGGCGTGTAGGACCATCGAGCGCCGTCGCAGCCGGGCGACGGCTCCTCCGTCACCTCGTAGCGCAGCCCGTCCCAGCCGCGCAGCGCGCTGGCCAGCTCGGCCCCGGTGCCCGGGGCGCCGGTCCAGGACAGCTCGGTCCGCACCATGCGCGGCGCGGCCGGCTGGGGGATCCAGTCGAACGTCAACGGCTGGTCTAGGACGGCCTCGATCGCCCAGGTGATGTGCGGGCAGAGCGCGGCCGGGGCTCCGTGTACGAACAGAACCCCGCGTGTCGTGGCGCGCGGCATCGCGACAGCCATCCGAACCTCCTGAAGTTGCAGGGACGTCTTCCCCAACGCCTGCTGCTTCACGTGCCGGTGGACTGACTCGGTGGTGCCGGATGAACGTGCTCGACGGCGAGCACTCGCCCCATTGTGCACCACGAGACACATCGGCACCAGCAGTCTCAGGAACCGATATGTGGCTTTCGCTCCGCTCAGCTACCGGCGGCCACGCCCGGGAAGAGGTGGACCTCGTCGCCCCGGACCTCCACCTTGTGGGTGCGCACCGGCTTCGTCGCCGGAAGGCACATCGGCTTGCCGTCGCTCAGGCAGAAGCGGGTGGCATGGAGCGGGCACTCGACCTCGCCGGCCTCGATCCACCCGTCGGCCAGGGAGGCGTCCTCGTGCGAGCACGTGTCGTCAAGGGCGTAGTACGTGCCGTCGTCGTCACGGAAGAGCGAGATCGGTTCGTCCGTGCCGGTGACCGCCGTGTCGAGGACGAGCGCCTCACCGGGCTCGACGTCGTCGACCGCTGCCACGCGGATGCCGTCACTCATGCTCGTCGTTTCCTCACGTGCCGGGGTCGGTGGTCAACGGCGAGCCTAGAGGTTGGGTGCCCGGCGACCGCGCCCGCCCCGTGCCCGCCCCGCGCCTGCCCAACGCCCGCCTCCACGACGGTCGCCGACCGGTCGCTAGACTCCGACCGATCTCAGCGGCCGAGCCGCTGACGGTCCCGGGGCAGTAGCTCAGCCGGTCAGAGCAGCGGACTCATAATCCGTCGGTCCAGGGTTCAAGCCCCTGCTGCCCCACCGGATACCTGTATGACTTCGCCTGATGCTTGACGTTCGGGCTTCACCTGATGCTTGTCAGTGTTTCGGGTGATGCTTGACAGCCACTTCGGCTGATCCTTGACGCTCTCTTCATGAAGGAGATGAGCGTGGCTGAACAGCGGTACAAGGCGGTGCTGGCCGTGATCGGCGGTGGCCGCCAGGTATCCGAGGTCGCCGCAGCGTGGGGTGTCTCGAGGCAGACGCTCCACGCATGGCTGGCCCGGTACGAACAGGACGGCCTCGATGGGTTGGTCGATCGGTCCCATCGCCCGGCTCGGTGTCCGCACCAGATGGACCCGGCGGTGCAGGTCGCGGTCCTGGAAGCGCGACGCCGGCATCCGGGCTGGGGTCCGCGACGGCTGGTCTACGAGCTGAAACGCCAAGGCCTGTCGGCGAGCGAGTCAGGGGTGTACCGGGCGCTGCGCCGGGCCGGTCTGATCGATCCTTCGAGCCGGCGTGGGCGTCAGCGTGAGTGGCGTCGGTGGGAACGCTCACGCCCGAACGAGCTGTGGCAGCTCGACCTCGTCGGCGGGATCCTGTTGCGCGACGGCACCACCCTGAAATGTCTCACCGGGGTCGATGACCATTCACGGTTCTGTGTGAGCGCCCGGTTGATGCCGCGGGAACGGACCCAGCCGGTCTGTGACGCGTTCACCTTGGCCCTGGACACCCACGGGGTCCCCGAACAGGTCCTGACCGACAACGGGGAAGGTGTTCACCGGCCGGTTCAACACCCCACCGGTCGAGGTGCTCTTCGACGCGATCTGCCGACGCAACGGCATCGAGCACCTGTTGACCAAGCCCCGCTCGCCCACCACGACCGGCAAGATCGAACGCTTCCACCGGTCGCTGCGGGCCGAGCTCCTCACCGGGACCGTGTTCGACTCGCTCGCCGATGCCCAGACCCGGCTCGACGCCTGGGTCGCGACGTACAACACCGACCGACCCCACCAAGGCCTGGACATGGACACACCGGCCCACCGCTACACCGTCACGACACCCCGGCCCGTCACCGCCGAACCGGACCGGAACGGTCCGGAATGGGTCGCCCGGAAGGTCTCCACCGTCGGGGTCGTGTGCGTGTCCTGGCAGCAGGTGTCCGTCGGCAGGCACCGCGCCGGGGAACGCTGCGACGTCCACGTCGGATCAGACCTGCTCCAGTTCTGGATCGGCAACGAGCTCCTCCGCACCGTTCAACGCCAGAGCACCGGCCCGGTCCGCAACAAACGACCCCTAGGAGGTGCACCCACCCAAACCCACAGGGCAAAATGACGACACAGAGTGTCAAGGATCAACCGACACACCACTGTCAACCATCACCCGAAGGCCTACAGCCCCACCGGATACCGGTGGCGCCGGCCCGCCGCCACCGTGGGGCTGGCCGGCGGGGTGCGACCACCGCCGGCCAGTCCTGCACCGAGTGGCCCGCTCGCGGACCGGTCGGTACCCGGACGGTGTTGAGGGGAGAGCACGGACCCCGGGGGTGGGAGTCGGGCCCGGTGCTCGTCGACCACGAGGGCCGCGCCGTCCGCCGGGCCGCGCCGACCCTTCTCCCGAGAAGGGGCCTGCGGGCCCTGCCCCCAGTGTCCACCCGCGCCCGCACGTCCCGTGAGGAAACCGCACAGATCGGGGCAGTCAGGACACCCACCCACCACGGGCCACGACGTCGCCGGACAGCGGTCGGGGCGGGTCCCGCCGACTCCCCCGGCAGAACCCGCCCCGTCCTCACCCCCAGCCGGCTCCCCCGCCGGTCCTACCCCGACCCGTCCCCCCACGGTCCTGGTCGGGCTTCCTCCCCCACAACGACCACTGTGCCGTGCGGACTGCAAGATCGAAACCCCCCAAATGCCGTGGTTTCCGCAAGATTGCCGCAAGCGGGGCGACGGGATCCGTCGTGTCACACGGCCCGGGCCGACCGTTCCGCCGGTCAAACTTCGTGACCCGCCAAGGCCCCGCGGCGACCCCGGCGCCGAGTAGGTTCCGAGAACTGCACGCCGGCGCCACCACAGGGGAGATCACGTATGCCACGCAAGCCCGCCCTCCGCTGGATGGCCGTCACGGCCGCCGCGTTCAGCGTCGTCGCCGCCGGGTCCTCCGGCGCGACAGTCAGCGCCGCTCCGACCGGTGCCACCCACGCCCTCACGGAGGCCTCGCCCGGTGCGGCCGCGTGCGAGACGGCGCCCGACGTCGCGCGCGTCCGTGCCGGCAGCACCGCCAAGGAGCCGGAGCTGTACTCCACGAACGAGGCGAACGCATACGGCGTCGTCAAGGACGCGCCACGGATGCCCAACGGCAGCGTCAACATCCCGACGGTCTTCCACGTCGTCTCCGACCACGCGCTCTCGGTCACCGAGAAGGCACGCTGGCAGCGACTCATCACCGCGCAGATGACGGTGCTCAACAACTCGTACAGCGGCAGGACCGCCCCGGGCGCGGCCGACTCACCGTTCCGCTTCTCGCTGGCGAAGATCGACTACACCGTCAACGCGCAGTGGTACACCGTCACGCCGGGCAAGACCGAGCGCGACATGAAGAAGGCGCTCTACACGGGCAACTCCGAGACGCTCAACGTCTACTCCGCGAACATCGGCGGGGGTCTGCTCGGCTGGGCCTATTTCCCCAAGGGCTACAACAACGGCCGCGACTTCATCGACGGCGTCGTCATGCTCGACGAGTCGATGCCCGGCGGCACGGCCGGCAAGTACGCCGAAGGTGACACGCTGACCCACGAGGTCGGCCACTGGCTCATGCTCGAGCACACCTTCAAGGGTGCCTGCTCCGCCAGCGGCGACTTCGTGGCCGACACCCCGCGGGAGGCCGTCCCGCAGTTCGACTGCCCCACGGGGGCCGACACGTGCAGCGCGCCCGGGCTCGACCCGATCCACAACTTCATGGACTACACGCAGGACTCGTGCATGAACATGTTCACCCGGGGCCAGGTCGAGCGGATGAACGACGCCTGGGTCGCCTTCCGCAGGGTCCCGACGAGCTGACGGTCAGCGCCCACGCAGCTGCTGGCGTATGCCGGGTGCTGCGGACGTCGGAGCCCGCCGGCCTCGTGGCCGGCGGGCTCCGACGCGTTCGGGTCGGGTCAGAAGCCCGGGAAGACCGCCCGCAGCGCCGGCAGGTGCTCGGCGCCGGTGACGTCGTCGGGCGTGTGCTCGGCGTCGAGGCGGCCGTAGACGAGGCGAACGAGCGACTCCGCGGGCAGCACCACGTCGGTGGTGTCGGCCGAGGGCTCTCCGCCGGCCGTCGTCGCGGCGGCCTCGTCGACGGGCTCGAGGCGGATCGCGTCCGCGTCGACGTCGAGCCGGAAGCGCCGCTCGGTCCCCTGCGTGCCGACGACGACCGAGGTGGGGCCGACGTCCGCCGACGGCCGGCCGGCGAAGGCGACCGTGCCCGGCAGCCGGTCGACGAGCAGGTCCACGGCCTCGGGCCCCACGGCGGCGGCGGGGTCGATGACCACCTCGACGTCCCACGTGTGCACCGCGTGCTCGGCCAGCCGGGCGGCGGCGACCCCTGAGAGGTCGGACGGGCCGCCGAAGAGCTCGACCTCGAACGGCGCTCCGGACGACGCGACCTCCTCGAGCCGCTCGACGAAGCGGTCGTTGGCCACGACGCTCTCGCTGACCTGGTCGGCCGGCGCCATGGCGTCCCACCGCGCCCACACGGCCTTGAAGGCGTCGCCGTCCGGGGCGGCGCCGTCGGCGAGACCCGCGTCGAGGAAGAGGCCGAAGATCTCGGCCTGGCTGCCGAGGTGGGACGCGACCTGGGCGATGCTCCAGTCGGCGGGGTAGGCCCTGCTCTCGTACTGCTGCGGCTCGACGCGGTCGAGGACGCCCCGGAGCCTTTCGTGAGACGTGCGGACGGCGTCGATCCAGGCTGCCTGCGGGGTCATTGCTGGCTCCATCTGCTCTACGGGATACGGTCTCATGCGCCAACCGCCCGACGGCGTCCCCGATTCCCGACCGGCCGAGAGACGGACATTGTCCCCATCAGTCACATACGTCACCGATTCCCGACGCATTTTCGCGGGAACCGCCCCCTGCACATCGGCCCGACCTATGGTGGTCGTGACCGGCCGGTCAGGACGTGGGGGCGTTCGTGGGGGCCTTCCGGTTGCGGCGGCGCGACCGCCGGGAGAGTGTCGATGGTGACAGTGGGTGTGCCTCGAGGGGGTGGCTTGACGGTGACAGATGCCAATGAGCGCAGCGGTCCGTTCGTCCTGAACATCAGGATGAGCGGTCGACTCGTGCCTTTCGCGACGATGCTGCTCCTCTTCGCCCTGCTGCCGTTCCTCGGGGGCAGCACCCCCCAGACCCCGACCGCCTCGGTCGTGCTCGCGGCCGGCTCGCCGGCCGCGGTCCAGGACGCCGTATCCGCCGTGGGACAGGCCCGCAAGGAGCTGACCGGGTCGGTCACCGGCTCGCCGACGGTCGCCCTCGCCCCGGTCGACTCCGCGTTCAGCGCCGCCATCGGGGGCGGCCTCTTCATGTTCCCGGCGATCAGCCTGGCACCCGCCACGGCCCAGGCCATCGCGGCCCCGATCATCGGCCGCCCGCTGTTCATCCACCCGGTCCCCGGCGGCGAGACCTCGCCCTTCGGGCCGCGCATCCACCCGCTCCTCGGCCGCCCGATGTTCCACACGGGCATCGACCTCGCCGCCGCCTGCGGGACCCCGATCCACGCAGCCGCCGACGGCACGGTCATCTACGCCCGCGTCTCCGCGTCCTGGGGTGGACGCACGATCATCGAGCACACCCCGACGCTCAAGACGGCCTATGGCCACCAGTCGAAGTTCCTCGTCACCGAGGGTCAGCACGTCAAGCAGGGCCAGGTCATCGGCCTGAGCGGCACCACCGGATGGTCGACCGGGTGCCACCTGCACTTCGACGTCATCGTCAACGACCGCTACGTCGACCCTGCGCCGTACCTCGGCTTCGCGCCGTCAGCCACGGCCTCCGTGCCGTATGCCGTCGTCCCGCACCTCGTGCTCGACCCGGGCGGCCGCGTCATCCGGACCGTCGCCGACGGCGACGTGCCGATCCCCCAGGCGACGCAGGCCCCGAGCGACATGACGAGCACAGGCGGTCGGCCGCCGACCTCGACCCCGACCACGTCGCAGCCCGGGACCACGACGGTCATTCCGACGACGGTCATTCCGACGACGCGTCCCTCGACGACGACGAGCGCCCCGAGCCCGACGACCACGTCGAAGCCCACGACCACCAAGCCATCGCCCACCACGACGACGAGCGCGCCGTCCACGACGGTCCCGCCGCCGACGACCTCCGCTCCGGCCACGAGCACGACGACGACCGCCCCGCCGAGCACGACGACGACCACGGCCGACCCGCCTCCCGTGACCACGAGCGACCCGCCGCCGCCCCCGCCGCCGTCGTCGTCGGTGGCTCCGAGTGCTCCTGCGGCCGCCCCGGTCGCGGCAGACCCCACGCCGACGGCCACCGTGACGGAGACGGCGACCCAGGTCCTGAAGACCGCCACGGAGATCGCGACCGCGATCGCCACGGCCATCGACACCTCGACGAGCCAGCCCACCGACTCGTCGACGACGGCCGCGGTCGGTCCCTGAGCGGGACGCCCAGTGGCCCCGGCCCGCGGGCCGGGTGGCGGCTGACCGGTCCGTTTTCGGTCTAGGACCGGGTACGCGTGCTTCGACGGCACTCCTCACGATTCGAGCACGCTCGGCGCGGAGGGTGCTCGACGGTCCCCGGAGCCGATAGGTTTCCGGAATGGACGACGTGAACCCCGACACCGCGGCGCCGAGCGATCGCACCCCGGACACGCCTCGTGACCCCATGGTCGTCATCGACGGCGTCAACAAGCACTTCGGCGACCTGCACGTGCTGCGCGACATCAACCTCACCGTCGGCAAGGGCGAGGTGGTCGTCGTCCTCGGACCGTCCGGCTCGGGCAAGTCGACGCTGTGCCGCGCCATCAACCGCCTCGAGACCATCGAGTCGGGCACCATCTCGATCGACGGCAAGGCCCTGCCCGAGGAGGGCAAGCCGCTCGCGCAGCTGCGCGCCGACGTCGGGATGGTCTTCCAGTCCTTCAACCTCTTCGCGCACAAGACGATCCGCGACAACGTGACGCTCGGACCGATCAAGGTCCGCAAGAAGTCCAAGTCCGACGCGGACCAGCAGGCGACCGACCTGCTCAAGCGCGTCGGCGTCGAGGCCCAGGCCGACAAGTACCCCGCGCAGCTCTCCGGCGGACAGCAGCAACGTGTCGCCATCGCGCGCTCCCTCGCCATGGGGCCCAAGGTCATGCTCTTCGACGAGCCCACCTCGGCCCTCGACCCGGAGATGGTCAACGAGGTCCTCGACGTCATGGTCGGCCTCGCCAAGGAGGGCATGACGATGATCGTCGTCACCCACGAGATGGGCTTCGCCCGCAAGGCTGCCGACCGGGTCGTCTTCATGGCCGACGGCCAGATCGTCGAGACCGGCACGCCGCAGGAGTTCTTCACCCACCCGAAGAGCGACCGTGCCAAGGACTTCCTCGGCAAGATCCTCACCCACTGACCCACCCACCGAACCCACTCACCCCACGGGACCTAGCGACAGGGAGCGGCACGCAGCACCGCGTGCCGCGAGCAACCACTCAGGGAGGAACCCAGATGAAGGCACGACGAATCGGAGCGGTAGCTGCGGCTGCGACACTCGCTCTCACGCTCGCCGCGTGTGGCTCCGGCACCAGCGGGGGCGACGCCGGCAGCGGCGACGCGCTCAAGATCGGCATCAAGTTCGACCAGCCCGGCCTCGGCCTCAAGAAGGGCACCGAGTACACCGGCATGGACATCGACGTCGCCAAGTACGTCGCCAAGGAGCTCGGCACCTCCGAGGACAAGATCACCTGGGTGCAGGCGCCCAGCGCCCAGCGCGAGGACCTCATCTCCACCGGTCAGGTGAAGTTCATCGTGGCGACGTACTCCATCACCGACGCGCGCAAGGAGAAGGTCTCCTTCGCCGGCCCCTACTTCGTCGCAGGACAGGACCTCCTCGTCCGCGCCGACGACACGTCGATCACCGGTCCGGACAGCCTCAACGGCAAGAAGCTCTGCTCGGTCAAGGGCTCGACCTCGGCCCAGAAGGTCAAGGACAAGTTCGCCCAGACGGTGCAGCTGCAGGAGTTCGGGACGTACTCCGAGTGTCTGCCCGCTCTCGCCACCGGCGGCGTCGACGCCCTGACGACCGACGACGCCATTCTCGCCGGCTTCGCGGCCCAGCCCGAGAACAAGGGCAAGTTCAAGCTCGTCGGCAAGCCGTTCTCGACGGAGAACTACGGGATCGGCCTGAAGAAGGGCGACACGGCCCTCTGCCAGAAGATCACGGACGCGATCAAGAAGATGCAGAGCGACGGCTCCCTGCAGAAGGCCATCGACGCCAACCTCGGCCCGGCCAACTACAAGCCCGGCCCGGGCAACCCGCCCACGCCGGCTGCGTGCTCCTGACCGACTCCCACCTCGAGGGCGGGTCGCTCACCACACGGTGCGCGGCCCGTCCTCGGCGGGGGCCGGGACTCCGACCCGTGAACCCCTGACCCACTGACTCGACAGCGGAAAGGAGCGTCGTGCTCGACATCCTCGAGAAGTACGACATCCTCGGCGCGTTCTGGATGACCATCAGGCTCGCCTTCTTCTCGGCGATCGGCGCTCTCGTGATCGGCACCGTGCTCGCGGTGATGCGGGTGTCGCCGGTGGCGATCCTGCGCCGTCTGGGCGCGTTCTACGTCAACACGGTGCGCAACACCCCGCTGACGTTGCTCATCTTCTTCTCCATCGCCGGCCCGTACTACATCCTGCAGATCAGCCTCACCGACAAGAACTCACCGACAGCGCTCGTGGACAACGGCATCCGGTGGGCCATCGTCGCGCTCGCGGTCTACCACGCGGCCTTCGTCTGCGAGGCACTGCGCAGCGGCGTCAACACCGTTCCGCTCGGTCAGGCCGAGGCCGCCCGCTCGATCGGTCTCACCTTCGGCCAGAGCCTGCGCGAGGTCATCCTCCCGCAGGCCTTCCGCGGGGCAGTCGCCCCGCTGGGCTCGGTGCTCATCGCGCTGACCAAGAACACGACCGTCGCCTCCGTCATCGGCGTCGCGGAGGCCTCGCTGCTCATGAGCGAGATCATCGAGAACGAGACGGCGAGCGTCACGGTCTTCCTCGTCTTCGCGCTCGGCTTCGTCGTCCTCACGCTTCCCGTCGGCGTGTTCTTCACCTCGCTCTCGCGTCGTCTGGCGGTGAAGCGATGAGTGCCGAGTCCGTTCTGTTCGACGCCCCCGGGCCCCGGGCCCGGCGGCGGCACGCGATCCTCACCGTCTTCGGCGTGGTGCTCGCCGTCGCCACCATCGGCGCCGTGCTGTGGAAGTTCAAGGCCCAGGGCCAGCTGGAACCCGAGATGTGGACCGTGCTGTTCAGCGCCGACGTGTGGACGCAGTACATCGTCCCGGGACTGATCAAGACGCTCGAGGCCGCCGCGATCTCCATCGTCCTCGCCCTGGCCTTCGGGCTCATCTTCGGCATGGGCCGGCTGTCGCAGCACCGGGCGCTGCGCTGGGTGTGCGGCGTCATCGTGGAGTTCTTCCGGTCCGTGCCTGTGCTGCTGATGATGTACTTCACGTACTCGTACTTCTCGAGCAACGGCGTCTTCACGAGCGAGATCAACCCGCTCGCTGCCGTCGTGACCGCCCTGACGCTCTACAACGGCTCGGTGATCGCCGAGCTGGTCCGGTCGGGTGTGTTCAGCCTGCCGAAGGGCCAGGCCGAAGCCGGCGTATCGATCGGCCTCACGCCTCCCCAGGTGATGCGGTCGATCCAGCTGCCGCAAGCCCTCACCGCGATGCTGCCGGCCCTCGTCGGGCAGCTCGTCGTGATCCTCAAGGACACCGCGCTGGGCACGGCGGTGCTCTACCCCGAGCTGCTCCAAGCGGCCCGCGACATCGGCACCGGATACAGCAACACGATCCCGGCCTACATCTTCGTCGCGATCATCTTCATCCTGATCAACTACAGCCTGACGGTGGTTGCCGGCCGGGTGGAGCGCCGCCTCAGCCGCCGCGGACGCGGGCCCCGCAAGGGCGCACAGGCAACAGGCGTGGTCGGTGCCGACGCGGCGGGGACCCCGAGCCGCTGACGCGAGCCGACGACACGGCATACGAGAAGGGCCCCGACACCAGCGGTGTCGGGGCCCTTCTGCTGGGCGCTCCCCCGATTGGACTCGAACCAATAACCTGCCGGTTAACAGCCGGCTGCTCTGCCAATTGAGCTACAGGGGAATGCTGCTGCGCAACCATAGCAAAGCATCAGCGCCGTCGAGAAATCGGGTTCGGCGGGTCGCCGACGACGTCCGGACGAGCCTGCGGGACGCCGTGCGGGCACCCGTCAGAGCCCCACCTCGGAGCGCAGCCGGGCCATCCGCTCGGCGGCTTCACGAGCCACCTTCGGGTCGCTGAGGTCGGCGCCCTTGCCCGGGATCGTCTGCTCGAGCAGGGCGCCGCTGGCCAGGTCCTGGCGGATCACGACGCGCACCGTGCGGCGCCCGGCGGTGCGGAACTCGTCGGCGAGCACCACGCTCGCCTGCAGCCGCTCACGCAGGGTCTGCTGGAGGAGCGAGGGCTCCGTCAGGTGCCAGCGCGCCGGGACGCCCTGGTCGACCCACGTGACCGTGAGTCGGGACGACTCGCCCTGCCACGTGCCGGACTCGGCCTCGTGCCAGGCGCGGCGCCAGACGAGCCCGCCGTCGGCGTCGACGAGGACCAGGTGGTAGGTCGTCGCGACGACGTGCGAGCCGCTCGTCTCGTCACGGGACCAGGCGAGCACCAGCTCGCCCGGGTCGAGCGGGACGACCGCGCGGACGTCCGCGGGCAGCGCCGGTCGACGCCGCCGTTCGAAGAGTGCCATCAGCCCATCCCCGCCTTGATCGCCGCGAGCTCGCGCTGGAGCGTCTGCAGCTGGATGCCGAGCTCACGGGTGCGCTCGGGCGACGGTGTCTCGGCGTGGTCGAGCCGGCGCATCTCGCTCATCGAGTCGGCGATCTGGCGCGTCAGGGCGATGGTGCGCACCCGGTCGAAGAGCTCGTCGACGTAGCGCGACGTGGGCAGTCCGGTCGAGGCGTCCATCCGCGTCGGCAGGGTGTCGACGGCGAGCTCGCTGACGAGTCCGGCGACGGGCGACGGGGCGGCCTCGGTGACGGCCGAGGTCCAGGCGCGGGCGTTGCCCTTGTCGCCGCTGTGGTGGGCGATGCGGATGCCGTCGAAGACTGCCCGGTGTGCCGGCGCCGAGAAGGCGTCGGGGGTCAGCAGGTCGATGGCCCCCGGCTTGAAGACCGTGGGGAACTGGAGCAGGACCTGGAGCAGCTGCCGCTCGGCGTGGACGACGGGGTCGCGACGGTCGGGCACCGGCATGCCTCCACCGTCGGCCACGTGCGGTTCGGCGTCGTCGCGGCTGTCGCCACGATCGGGGCCGTTCCGCTCGCTCCGTTCGGTCCGCGCGTCCTCGTCGACCTTGATCTTGCCCGCGCGCGAGACCTCGGTGGCGACCTGCTCGACGTCGAGCCCGAGCATCCCGGACACCTCGCGGGTGTATTCGGGCCGCAGCGACTGGTCACGGATCGAGGCGATGATCGGCGCCACCGCGCGGACGGCCTGGATGCGGCCCTCCGCCGTCGCGACGTCGAAGCGCTTGATCGTCGTGCGCACCGCGAACTCGAACATCGGGACGGCGTCCTCGATGAGCGCCTGCACGGCGGGGTCTCCTCCGGCCTGGCGCAGCTCACAAGGGTCCTTGCCCGACTTCTCGACGGCGACGAACGACTGCGAGGTCCACTTCTCGTCGTCGGCGAAGGCCCGCATGGCCGCCTTCTGGCCGGCGGCGTCGCCGTCGAAGGTGAAGATCACCTTGGCGGGCGCGAGGCCGGCCTCGTCACGCATGAGGCGACGCAGGGTCTTGATGTGGTCCGCGCCGAAGGCCGTGCCACACGTCGCGACGGCCGTCTCGACGCCGGCGACGTGGCAGGCCATGACGTCGGTGTAGCCCTCGACGACGACGGCCTGACGGCCCTGCGAGATCTTCTTCTTGGCGAGGTCGAGGCCGTAGAGCACGGTCGACTTCTTGTAGATCGGCGTCTCGGACGTGTTGAGGTACTTCGCCTCGATGCGGTCGTCGTCGAAGATCCGGCGCGCGCCGAAGCCGACGGTGTCGCCCGTGATGTCGCGGATCGGCCAGACGAGACGCCCGCGGAAGCGGTCGTAGAGCCCGCGCGCACCGCGTCCGGCGATGCCGCCGGTGACGAGCTCGTCGTCGGTGAAGCCCTTGGCACGCAGGTGGCGCACGAGGTCCTCTCCCCCGCGCGGCGCGAAGCCGATGCCGAACTGCTTGACGTGCTCGCTGTTGAAGTCGCGGGCGCGGAGGAAGTCACGGGCCTGCCGAGCCTGGCCACCGGGCGCGAGGAGCAGCTCGGTGTAGTACTCCTCGGCGACGCGGTGGGCCTCGACGAGCCGGCTGCGGCGGCCGAGCCCCTCCTCGCGCGGCCGGTCGCCGTTCTCGTAGCGCAGCTCCATGCCGAGCTTCTGCGCGAGCCGCTCGACGGCCTCGGAGAAGCTGAGGTGGTCGACCTTCTGGATGAAGGAGATGACGTCGCCGCCCTCGCCGCAGCCGAAGCAGTGCCACGCACCGACGGCCGGGCGGATGTTGAACGACGGCGACTTCTCGTCGTGGAAGGGACACAGGCCCTTGAGCGACCCCGGACCGGCGGAGCGGAGCGTCACGTGCTCGCGCACGACGTCCTCGATGGACGACCGCGCCTTGACCGCCGCGATGTCCTCGCTGTTGATCAGCCCCGCCATCTGCCTCCTGTCGCCATCCGTGATTCTAGGTGCTCGCCCGGGTGCGACCCGTCACGGGCACCACCGGCTGTGGAGGGAGAGCGCCCGGACGTCGGTGAGCGAGGCCACCTGGTCGACGACGACGCGCAGCCGCTCCCCGTCGTCGACGGCGGCCTCGTGGTCGAGCCGGAAGGCCACGTCGAGGCGCTCCTCGGGCGCGGCGGCATACGCCTCGACGACGGCACGCACGACGTCGCGCTGCCCCGACATGATCGCCAGGCGCTCGTCGGTGGTCATGACGAAGTGGTTGGCGATCGCCTTGAGCACGGAGCACTCGGCTCGGGTGTCGTCCGGCACGACGAGGTCGGCCTCGAAGCGACACAGCTCGCCCGGCCCGTGCCGCTCGCGCGTGGCCTGCTCGACGACGAGCACGAAGTGCCCGATGAGCCGGCTGGTCATGTCCTTGAGGCGCGCGAGGTCACCGCGCGAGCCGTCGTATGCCGTGGGCACCGCTCCCGAGGCGAGGATGCGTTCCAGCGCGTCCCCGAGCGCGTCGGCGCCGAGGTCGGGAGCGTAGGTGCTGCCCGCGACGTCGATGACGTCGCCCATGTCGCGCGAGTGGAGCAGCCGGGGGTCGATCCAGCCCGAGGCGATCGCGTCCTCGACGTCGTGGACGGAGTAGGCGACGTCGTCGGACCAGTCCATGACCTCGGCCTCGAGACATCGACGCTGCGGCTGCGCGCCGTCGCGGATCCACTCGAAGACGGGCAGGTCGGACGGGTAGACGCCGAACTTGTGGGTCTCGTAGGGGCCGTCACCGCGCACCCACGGGTACTTCGTCGTCGCGTCGAGGCTCGCCCGCGTCAGGTTGAGCCCGGCGGACGTGCCGTCGGGGTGCGCCCGTTTGGCCTCGAGCCTCGTCAGCAGGCGCAGCGTCTGTGCGTTGCCCTCGAACCCGCCGATCCCCGAGGCGATCTCGTCGAGGACCGTCTCTCCGTTGTGCCCGAAGGGCGGGTGGCCGAGGTCGTGGGCCAGGCATGCGGTGTCGACGACGTCGGCGTTGCAGCCGAGGGCTGCCCCGAACTCGCGGCCGATCTGCGCGACCTCGAGCGAGTGGGTCAGCCGGTTGCGGACGAAGTCGTCGTGGCCGGGGGCCAGCACCTGGGTCTTGGCGGCGAGCCGCCGCAGCGACGACGAGTGCACGACCCGCGCCCGGTCGCGGGCGAAGTCGTCACGGTCGGCGCGCTTCTGGGCAGGGTCCTCCGCGACCCAACGCTCCCGGTCCCGACCCTCGTAGCCCACACCGGAACTCTATGCGGCACGGCGCGGCCGACCACGGCGCCGCTCCCGGGGCGCATACTTCAGGGATGGAGCCGCTCAGGCTTCCAAACTCAGGAGCGCGCCATGGGCGACAAGTCACCGAAGTCCCACATGTCCACGAAGGCCAGATCGCTCAAGGAGAAGCGTGCCGACAAGCACGCGAAGTCCGCCGCCAAGGACCACACCGAGATCATCCCGCCCAAGGCCAAGCGCTGACCACGGTCTGACGCGGGCACGGACCCGGTCCCGCCTCGGCGCGGCTCAACCGAGCTCGGCCTGCATGCGTCGCACCCAGGCCGGCTCGGTGCCGTAGCGCTGCGTCTTGATGAGGCGCAGGTGGGAGCAGTCGTCGACGAGCTCGGCCATGCGCTTGTCGCGGGTGGCCTCCTGCTTCGCCGTGAGCACCCAGTTCGTGGCGAGCTTGCGGTAGGACGGTGTCGCGCCGTCCCAGAAGGCCGACGCGCGGGGGTCGGCGCGCAGCATCGCCTCGTAGTCGTCGGACCAGGTGAGCTCGCGGTTCTCGTAGGCGTAGACGCCGGAGCGGTCCTCGCGTCGCTTCGCGAAGGCGGCGAGCCCGGCCGGACGCATGCGCCCGGCGGCGGTGAGCTCGGCGACGGCGTTGATGTTGATGGCGCTCCAGTTGCTGCCCGACTTGCGCGGGGTCCACCGCTGGCGCACCGCGTCCTCGTCGATGCGCTGGGCCATCGAGTCGATCCAGCCGAAGCAGAGCGCCTCGCGCACGGCGTCGGCCCACTGCAGCCCGCGGGGCTCGACGTGCTTCTTGTTGAGGCCCATCCACAGCTCGCTGGCGCTCTCGTGGTGCGCCTCGAGCCAGGCCCGGAAGTCCTCGGCGTCGTCGAAGAAGGTCGCGGGCCGCTCGCCCGATCCGCCCTGTCGCATGCCCCGATCCTGCCACCGGCCACCGACGCTGGGAGGATCGTCGGCGTGACCGACCGGATCCTGCTCGCCGCCCGCAACAACGCCCTCTGGTGCGACGCCGTCGCTCGCTCGCACGGTGTGGCGTGCACCCTCGACGACGTGGCGTGGACGGCGTCCACGCGCACGCCGCCCTACTACCCCGACGCCGTGACGCTGTCGCCGGACGCCGGCGAGTACGACGTCCTCGCGCGCGTCGACGACTCGGACGGCTGCTCGGTCAAGGACTCGTGGTCGCGTCTGGACCTGTCGATGGAGGACTTCGCCCGGCTCGTCGTCGGCGAGTGGGTCTGGCTCGACCCCGCCGGACCCGCGCGGCCTGCTCCTCCCGGCCGCTGGCAGCGCGTCACGACGCCCGACGCGATGGCGGCCTGGGTGCGTGCGTGGGCGAGCGACCCCGACGCCGAGGCGATCCTGCGCCCGTCACTCCTCGCGGAGCCCGGCGTCACGTTCATCGCGCAGCGCGCGTCCGACGACCCGCAGGCCCCTGTCGTCGCGGGTGCGATCGTCAACGTGACGGGCGCCGTCGCCGGCCTCGGCAACGTCTTCGCGCTCGACGGCGACGTGGAGCGGGCCTGGGGCGCTGCCGCTGCCGCCGCACGCGACGTCGTGGGCGGCACACCCCTCGTCGGGTGGGAGGCCGGCGCGAGCGTCGACGCGGCGGTCGCGGCCGGCTGTGAGCGGATCGGCCCGCTCAGCGTGTGGCTGAAGTGAGGCTCAGCCGCCGCTGACCGACAGCTCGGCCTCGGCGATGGTGCGCCGGTGCTCCTCGGAGAGCTCGCGCGACTCGAGCCAGCGATCGGGCAGCGCGACGGTGCGCGACGACCCGGCCCGCCCGCGCTGGCCCTCGGCGGCCTGGCCCGGCCACGGCACGTCGGGGTCGAGCGTCGCGAGCAGGCGGTCGAGCGCCGCCATCGAGTCGACGAGCGCGAGCGAGTTGCGGATCGTCGAGCCGGCCGGAAATCCCTTGAGGTACCAGGCGATGTGCTTGCGGATGTCGCGGCAGGCGCGCTCCTCCTCGCCGTAGAAGTCGCACAGGTAGGCCGTGTGCGTCCGGAGCGTCTCGGCGACCTCCCCGAGCGTCGGGGTCACCCGCGCCGAGGTGCCGGCGAAGGCGGCCGCGAGATCGGTGAAGAGCCACGGGCGCCCGAGGCAGCCGCGCCCGACGACGACGCCGTCGCAGCCGGTCTCGCGGACCATGCGCAGGGCGTCCTCGGCCGACCAGATGTCGCCGTTGCCGAGGACGGGGATGCTCGTCACGGTCTCCTTGAGCATCCGGATGGCGCTCCAGTCGGCAGTGCCCGAGTAGGCCTGTGCGGCAGTGCGGCCGTGCAGGGCGACGGCCGCGACGCCCTCGGCCTCGGCGGTCAGGCCCGCGTCGAGGAAGGTGAGGTGGACGTCGTCGATGCCCTTGCGCATCTTGACGGTCACCGGGATGTCGCGCTTGGCGCCCTCCTCGACGACGGCGCCGACGATGGCCTTGAAGAGGTCCTTCTTCCACGGCAGCGCGGAGCCGCCGCCCTTGCGGGTGACCTTCGGGACGGGGCAGCCGAAGTTGAGGTCGATGTGGTCGGCCCGGTCCTCGCTGACGAGCATCCGGGCGGCGGCGCGCGCGGTGGCGGGGTCGACGCTGTAGAGCTGGATGGAGCGGGGGTTCTCATCGGGGTCGTGCTCGATGAGGCGCATCGACTCGGGGGTGCGCTCGACGAGGGCGCGGGAGGTGATCATCTCGCTGACGTAGAGGCTCGTCGCGCCGCTGGCACCGCCGATCGCGCGGCCCTCATTGCCGTACTCGCGGCACAGCCGGCGGAAGGCACGGTTCGTGATGCCGGCCATCGGCGCGAGCACGACGGGTGACTCGATGACGTGGCGGCCGATGCGCAGCGGGGGCAGCACGGCACCCGTCGCGTCTGCGGGGGCGGCCTCACCGGCCTGCGTCACGGGGGTCATCACGTCGGTCACGGGCTCGATTGTCCCCGATCAGGCGCGCTCGGCCGAATCGGTGACCCTGCGCGCGAAGCGCAGCAGGGCATCGGCGAAGGCCTCGGGCTGGTCGAGGCCGGACAGGTGCCCGGCCCGGCCGACGATCTCCTCGCGCGCGCTGGGGCACGCGCGCAGGTAGGCCCGGGCCCCGATCCGCAGCTGGTCGAACTGGCCGTTGAGGAGCAGCACCGGGCACTGCACGTGCTCGAGCATCGACGGTCGGCAGAGCGCCATGACCTCCCGCCAGGCTGTCGCCGTCGGGGCGAAGAAGTAGCCACCGGCGATGACCGGGTCGATGCGCTCGGGCGGGTAGAGCCGGTGCAGGACACGGTCGTTGACCCGCGTCATCCGCTCGGGGCCGAGTCGGTCCGTCAGCGCCGCGACACCCCGGTAGACGGCGGCCCCCGGACCGGTCGGGACCGCGCTGGACCCGGCGAGGACGAGCCCGTCGAGCGTGTCGTGGCGGGCGGCGGCATACGCCATCGCGGCGTAGCCGCCGAGCGAGTGACCGACGAGCACGACGGGGCTGCCGGCGGGGACGGCCCCCACCGCTTCGCCGATGACGTCCGCGCACCGCGCGAGCGTGAAGTCCTCGTCCGCGCGGGCGCCGTGCCCGGGCAGGTCGACGAGAGTCAGGTCGACGTGGTCGCGCAGGAGCGGCACCTGGGGCGCCCACTGGGTGCTCGACAGGCGCGACCCGTGCACGAGGACCAGGTGAGCACGCACACGGCGAGGATGCCACGATGGCCCGGTGACCCACCTCATCACCGCCACCGAGCTCGCCCACGAGATCGAGGACGTCGTCGTGCTCGACGTCCGCTGGGCACTGACGACGGCCAACACGTCTGCGGGGCGGACCGACTACGACGCGGGCCACGTGCCCGGTGCCTACTTCGTCGACCTCGACGCCGAGCTCGCCGCACGCCCGGGCGACGGCGGGCGCCACCCCCTCCCGGACCCCGCCGTCGTCGAGGCGATGCTCCGCCGCGCCGGCATCAGCGCGCACACCCGTGTCGTCACGTACGACGGCAAGGAGTCGTATGCCGCCGCGCGGGCCTGGTGGGTGCTGCGCTGGGTGGGCATCGCCGACGTCCGGGTGCTCGACGGGGGGTATGCCGCGTGGCTGGCGGCCGGACTTCCCGTCTCGACCGAGGAGCCCGCCGACCGGCACGGCGACGTCGAGGTGCGGCCCGGTCACCTGCCGACGCTCGACGCCGCCGGTGCGGCCGCCCTGGCCCGCGACGGGCTGCTCCTCGACGCTCGGGCGGCTGAGCGCTACGCCGGCGAGACCGAGCCGATCGACCCCGTGGCCGGACACGTCCCGGGAGCGCTCAACAGCCCCACGGCCGCGTGGATCGCCGCCGACGGCACCTTCCGCCGGGACCTCGCCGAGCACTGGGAGCGGGTGCGCGCCGGTCACGACGTCGGAGGCGGCGCCGTCGGCGTCTACTGCGGGTCGGGGGTGACCGCGGCCCACGAGATGCTCGCGCTGGCCGAGCTCGGCGTCGACGCCGTGCTCTACCCCGGCTCGTGGAGCGAATGGATCCGCGATCCTGCGCGGCCGGTCGCGACCGGCCACTCCCCCGGCTGAGCTCCTCGCCTGTCGAAACCTGCTCCGCTCTCCGGAGCAGGATGCGACGGGTGACGGGCATGGCGCTTGCCCTCTGGTGGTTCAGAGGTCGCGGTCGAGGCGTCGCTCGAGCCTGCTGAGTGCTCGCGCGGCCGCGGCGCAGACGGTCTCGTCCGGGTCGTCCAAGGCCTCGTGCAGGGCGGCGGCGTGCTCTCCCTCGCCGGTGACCGCGAGGACTCGTGCAGCGGCAGCCCTGACCCTGGGTACGGCATCCGTCGCGACGAGGTCGGCGCAGGCCTCTGCCGCGGGACCCACCTCCCAGCGGGCCGCCACCTTCGCGCACATCTCGCGGACACGCCAGGCCGGATCACCCAGTCCTGCAACGACATCCGGTCCGGACCGCTCGGTCCAGACGTAGAGCAGGGTGCGGGCGGCCCACACCCGGGACCAGTAGCGGGTGGCGTCGTCGAGGTGGTCCGGCGAACCCCAACCGGACGCGACCTGGCCGCCGACCCAGCCGATGTCGGGCAGGTCGGGGTCGCCCCACGCCGCCCGCCCGGCGAGCAGGTCGGCGCACCATGACGTCAGCACCTCGTCGCCGAGCGCATCGGCGGCCGCTCGCGCCCGGTCACCGGGCGTCGCGCGCAGCACCTCGTGCTCGACCATGCCGGCAGTATGCCGCCGATCCCGGACGTCCTGCGCCCGGGACGGGCCGGACCACGGCGACCTCGCCGACCGACCCCGCCGCAGGCACGGCACCACAGGCGCACGTATGCCGCCCACCCGGGTGGGCGGACGGCATACGTCAGCGGTGCGGTGGCGTCGCGTCAGCAGCCGATGAGGCGCTGCGCGAGGTAGCCCTCGACCTGGTCGAGGGCGACGCGCTCCTGGGCCATCGAGTCACGCTCGCGGATCGTCACGGCGTGGTCCTCGAGCGTGTCGAAGTCGACGGTGATGCAGAACGGCGTGCCGATCTCGTCGTGGCGGCGGTAGCGCTTGCCGATGGCGCCGGCGTCGTCGAAGTCGATGTTCCAGTGCTTGCGGAGGGTGGCCGCGAGGTCACGCGCCTTGGGCGAGAGGTCGGCGTTGCGCGAGAGCGGCAGCACCGCGGCCTTGACCGGCGCCAGGCGCGGGTCGAGGCGCAGCACGACGCGCTTGTCGACGCCGCCCTTGGTGTTGGGGGCCTCGTCCTCGTGGTACGCGTCGACGAGGAAGGTCATGAGCGAGCGCGACAGACCTGCTGCGGGCTCGATGACGTAGGGGGTGTACTTCTCGCCCGTCTGCTGGTCGAAGTAGACGAGGTCGGTGCCCGAGTGCCTGCTGTGCGTCGACAGGTCGAAGTCGGTGCGGTTGGCGATGCCCTCGAGCTCGCCCCACTCCGAGCCGGCGAAGTTGAAGCGGTACTCGATGTCGACGGTGCGCTTCGAGTAGTGCGAGAGCTTCTCGGGTGCGTGCTCGTAGTGGCGCAGGTTGTCGGGGTTGATGCCCAGGTCGACGTACCAGCGGGTGCGCTCCTCGAGCCAGTACTGGAGCCACTCGTCGTCCTCGCCCGGCTTGACGAAGAACTCCATCTCCATCTGCTCGAACTCGCGGGTGCGGAAGATGAAGTTGCCCGGCGTGATCTCGTTCCGGAAGCTCTTGCCGGTCTGGGCGATGCCGAACGGCGGCTTCTTGCGCGAGGCCTGCATGACGTTGTTGAAGTTGACGAAGATGCCCTGGGCGGTCTCGGGGCGCAGGTAGTGCAGGCCCGACTCGTCCTCGATGACGCCGAGGTAGGTCTTGAGCATCATGTTGAACTCGCGGGGCGCGGTCCACTGGCCCTTGGTGCCGCAGTCGGGGCACACGATGTCGGACATCGGGATCGAGTCGGGGTCCTCGATGCCCTTCTTCTCGGCGAGCGCCTCCTGGAGGTGGTCCTGGCGGCGGCGCTTGTGGCAGCTGAGGCACTCGACGAGGGGGTCGGTGAACGTGCCGACGTGGCCCGAGGCGACCCACGTCTCGCGCGGGAGGATGATCGAGGAGTCGAGGCCGACGACGTCGTCGCGGCTCGTCACCATCGACTTCCACCACTGACGGCGGATGTTCTCCTTGAGCTCGACGCCGAGGGGGCCGTAGTCCCAGGCAGACCGGGTGCCTCCGTAGATGTCACCGCTCGGGAAGACGAAGCCCCTGCGCTTGCAGAGGCTGACGACGGTGTCCACGATGGAAGTCTGCTTGGCCATGCGGGACAGGTTATCGGGCCGCCGCCACTGCTTTGCCACGCGTCCGGGGTATGCCGTCGCGTCCCCTAGGCTCGTCGCGTGGCCCTGAGCTTCCGTTCCCGTCTCGAGCACGCCTCCTACCCGTGGGTGGAGCGCCTCAACGCCGTCCCGCGTCCCGTCGCGCTCGGCGGCCTCGTCGTCCTGCTGGCGGTCGGCATCCTCGCGCCACGCCCGTGGGGTGGCATCGCCTTCCTCGTCGTCGCGGCCTTCGTCGGCTGGCTGCTCTTCCTCACCTGGCAGCGACTGACCCTGCCCGAGCGGCTGATGCGCACGGCGGTGCTCGTGCTCGCCGTGGCCGTCGCCGTGGTGAGGATCGTCCCGGCCGGCTGACAGCCGCACCGTTCGCGAGAACGGTTTTGACAATCATTCTCACTTTGAGTGATGATGGGTGTCATGCCCCCCGCTCCCCCACGCCGCGCCCTGTCCGCGATCGTCGCCGCGACGGCACTGGCGCTCACGACGGCCGCCTGCCAGAGCGGTCCTGACACCGGATCCGGCGCCGGCTCCGCGGACGGCTCGATCGTCACGTCCTTCTACCCCATCCAGTTCGCGACGCAGCAGATCACCGGCGGCCGGCTCTCGGTGACCGTCCTGACGAAGCCCGGCGCAGAGCCGCACGACCTCGAGCTGGCGCCGCAGGACATCGGTGGCATGACGAAGGCACGCCTCGTCGTCTACGCCGACGGCTTCCAGCCGGCGGTCGACGAGGCCGTCGGGCTCGTCGACGCCGCGAAGGTGCTCGACGTCGCTGATGTCGCGAAGCTCGTACCCGCGTCGACCGACGGCAGCGACCACGCTGACGAGTCCGGCACCGAGACCGAGCCGCACGACACCACCGACGCCGGTGACGGGCACGACGGCCACGACCACGGGGCGGACGACCCCCACTTCTGGCTCGACCCGTCGCGCTACGCCGCCGTGGCCGAGGCCGTCAGCGCGCGCCTGTCGCAGGACGACCCGGAGAACGCCGCGACCTACGCGAAGAACACCGCGGTCTTCGTCGAGAAGCTATCCGAGCTCGACGACGAGATGCGGACAGGCCTGCGCCAGTGCACGGTCAAGGAGCTCGTCACGAGCCACGCCGCCTTCGGCTACCTCGCGGCGCGCTACGGCTTCCACCAGCGCGGCATCACGGGCGTCTCGCCCGAGGCCGAGCCGAGCGCGGCAGCCCTCAAGGCCGTCGGTGACCTCGTGAGGTCTGCCGGCGTGACCACGATCTACCAGGAGACGCTCGTCGAGCCGCACTTCGCCCAGACCGTCGCGGAGTCGACGGGTGCGAAGGTCGCGACGCTCGACCCCATCGAGGGGATCACGAGCGCGTCGGTCGGCACCGACTACTTCGAGGTCATGCGGAGCAACCTCGTGGCCCTGCGCGACGGTCAGGAGTGCTCATGAGGTCGGCACCGCTCGTCCCCCGGGATGCCGCACCGTCGGACGCGGTCGTCACCCTGCGCGGCGCGAGCTTCGGCTACGGCGACGGCACCGTCCTCAGCGACGTCGACCTGTCCATCCGCAAGGGTGAGATCGTGGCGATCGTCGGACCGAACGGGTCGGGCAAGTCGACGCTCATGAAGGGCGTGCTCGGCCTCAACGAGAAGGTCGCCGGCACGGTGACGCTCTTCGGCATCGACAGCACCGAGTTCCACGACCGCGCCCGCCTCGGCTACGTGCCCCAACGGCATACGCTCTCGGCGTCCGTCCGGGCCACCGCCGAGGAGATCGTCGCCACGGGGCGACTCCCCCGCATCGGCTGGCTCGGCCGGCTCCGCGCCACCGACCGGCAGATCGTGGCCCGTTCGCTCGACGTCGTCGGTCTCGCCGACCGCGCCGCGACCGAGGTGAGCACGCTCTCGGGCGGCCAGCAACGCCGGGTCCTCATCGCCCGCGCCCTCGCCGGGCAGCCCGACGTCCTCATCATGGACGAGCCGACCGCCGGGGTCGACGCCGCGAACCAGCACGTGCTCGCCGACGTCCTCGACCGCCTCGTCGAGCGCGACGTCACCATGGTCATCGTCACGCACGAGCTCGGAGCGCTCGAGCGCCTGCTGACCCGCATCGTCGTCATCGACGGCGGACGCATCCGCTTCGACGGGACACCCCGCGCGTATGCCACGGCGCGCGACAGCGTCCACCACGACCACGACAGCCACCACCACGACCTCGAGCTCGAGGGCCACCACCCGTCGCTGTCCCACGGCCCGCTCGACGTCGACCGCACCGACAGGAGCCGACCGTGATCGACCTGCTCTCCGTCGACTTCATGCAGCGGGCGCTCATCGCCGCCCTGCTCGTGGGCACCGTCGCGCCGATGGTGGGGATCTTCCTCGTCCAGCGCCGGCTCTCGCTCATCGGCGACGGCATGGGCCACGTCGCCCTCGCCGGGGTCGCGATCGGCCTCGTGTCCGGGGCCGCGCCGGTGCTGACGGCGCTCCTGGCCGCGGTCATCGCCGCCGTCGTCATCGAGCTGCTCCGCGCCCGCGGCCGCACCAACGGTGACGTGGCCCTCGCGGTCATCTTCTACGGCGGCATCGCCGGCGGCGTCGTCATCATCAGCAAGTCTCCCAGCGGCACTCCCGCGAACCTCATGAAGTACCTCTTCGGGTCGATCCTCACGACCCAGCGCACCGACCTCTACGTCTTCGCCGGGCTCGCGCTGCTCATCTCCGTCACGACGTGGGCGCTGCGGCCGCGCCTCTTCGCGGTGGCCAACGACGAGGAGTACGCCCGCGCCGTCGGCCTGCCCGTGCTGCCGCTCAACATCGTGCTGGCCGTGCTCACCGCGACCACGGTGGTCGTCGCCATGCGCGTCGTCGGGCTCCTGCTCATCAGCGCGCTCATGATCGTGCCCAACGCCGCGAGCCAGCTCGTCGCACGGTCCTTCAGCGGCGGCGTCCGGTGGGCCATCGCCTTCGGTCTCGTCTCCTCGGTCGGCGGCGTGGCGCTCTCCTACCCGCTCGACACACCGTCCGGTGGCACCATCGTCCTGCTCGCCGTCGCGCTCTTCGTCGTCACCGCCGTCGTCACCAGCGTGCTGGCCAGGGTCGGCAGGAGGAGGCACGACGTCGCGGAGACCCACGCGCACGAGCACGGCGCCGAGTGCGGTCACCCTGCGGTGACGCACGGCGACCACGTCGACTACGTCCACGACGGGCACCTGCACGCCGCCCACGAGGGCCACTACGACGAGCACGGCGTCCATCACGACCACCCCGCCCCGCCCGGCCCGGGGACGGCGGGCGCCGGCCCGGCCGGCACTACCTCCGGCACGACCTCCGGCCCGACGACAGGATCGAGATCATGACGAGCAGCACCAACACCTCGGGCTCCGCGGCGACCTCACGCAAGCCGACCCGGCAGCAGGTGGCCGTCGCCGAGCTGCTCGAGCGCTCCGACGACTTCACCTCCGCCCAGACGGTGCACGCCCGGCTCCGCGACGCGGGAGCCGGCGTCGGGCTGGCGACGGTCTACCGGACGCTCCAGTCGATGGTCGAGGCCGGCACCGTCGACGTGCTGCGCACCGACGACGGCGAGGCCGTCTACCGGGCCTGCTCGACCCACCACCACCACCATCTCGTGTGCCGGGCCTGCGGTCGCACCGTCGAGGTGGAGGGCCCGGCCGTCGAGAAGTGGGCCGACAAGATCGCGAGCGACCACGGCTTCAGCGGTGTGACGCACACCCTCGAGATCTTCGGCACCTGCGCCGACTGCACCGCCACCGCCGACTGACCCCAGCAGCTCTCCGCACCGAACGCCGCGTTCGGTCTCGAAAGCCGTGTTCTACCGAGGTTTTCGACACCGAACGCGGCGTTCGATCGAGAAGGCTGCGTGCCGCTGCCGTCAGGAGCTGGCTGTCGGGGCGTCGACGGCTCCGCCGTAGCGGCGGTCGCGGTCGACGTACTCCTCGATCGCGGCCCAGAGATCGCGACGGTCGTAGTCGGGCCACAGCCGGTTCTGGAAGACCATCTCGGCGTAGGCCGACTGCCACAGCAGGAAGTTGCTCGTGCGCTGCTCTCCGGAGCTGCGCACGAAGAGATCGACGTCCGGCATCGTCGGCTCGTCGAGGTAGCGCTTGATCGTCTTCTCGTCGACCGAGCCCGGTCGGAGCCGACCGTCCTTGACGTCGTGGGCGATCCGTTGCACGGCATCGGCGATCTCGGCACGCCCGCCGTAGTTGACGCAGAAGTAGAGGGTGAGCCCGGTGTTGTGCTGCGTCAGCTCCTGGGCGATCTCCAGCTCCTTGATGACCGAGCGCCACAGGCGCGGCGCCCGACCCACCCAGCGCATCCGCACGCCCCACTCGTGGAGCTGGTCGCGTCGTCGGCGGATGACGTCGCGGTTGAAGCCCATGAGGAAGCGCACCTCGTCGGGAGACCGCCGCCAGTTCTCGGTCGAGAAGGCGTAGGCGGACAGGTGGGTCACGCCGACGTCGATGGCTCCGGCCACGACGTCGAGCAGCGACGCCTCCCCGGCCTCGTGGCCCTTGGTCCGCGGGAGCCCTCGCGCGTTGGCCCACCGGCCGTTGCCGTCCATGACGATCGCGACGTGCTTGGGCAGCAGGGCAGGCGCGATGACGGGCGGGGTGGCGCCGGACGGGTGCGGGAAGGGCTTGGCGTACATGGGGCTCCGGTCGGTCGGGATCGGGTTCGCTGCTGGCTCAGGCGCGCTCGACGAGGCGCAGCGACCGCAGCCCTCGCTCGATGTGCCACTGGAGGAAGGCGGAGACGAGGCCGTTGCCCTGCCTGCGGCACCGCTCGTCGCTCGCGTCGGCGACGTCCCAGTCGCCGGTCAGCAGTGACGCGAGCAGCTCGAAGGTCTCGGGGGCAGGGGCGCTCGAGCCGGGCGGACGGCATACGGAGCACACGGCGCCGCCGGCCTGCACGTTGAAGGCCCGGTGCGGGCCCGGGGCCCCGCACTTCGCGCAGTCGACGAAGCTCGGTGCCCAGCCGGCGACGGCGAGCGAGCGCAGCAGGTAGGCGTCGAGGACGAGCCCGGCGTCGTGGCTGTGCTCGGCGAGGGAGCGCAGCGCGCCGGCGAGCAGGAGGTACTGCTGCGTCTGCGGCTCGTGCTCCTCGGTGAGCTGGAGCGCCGTCTCGAGCATCGAGGTGGCGCACGTGTACGCGATGTAGTCGCGGGCGATCGCGTCGCCGTAGGGCGCCAGGGTCTCGACCTGCGTGACGGTGTCGAGGTTGCGACCCTCGTAGCACTGCACGTCGATGACCATGCCGGGCTCGAGGCGCGACCCGAAGCGGGACTTCGTGCGGCGCACCCCCTTGGCGACGGCGCGGACCCGACCCCGCGTGCGGGTCAGCATCGTGATGATGCGGTCGGCCTCGCCCAGCTTGTGGGTGCGCAGGACGATCGCCTCGTCACGGTAGAGGGGCATGGGTCCATTGTCTCCCCCGCCGAGGCGTCGGCGGCACCGCACGCGCCGGTGTCCACGAGGTCGACGCGAAACACCGCCGGGAGTCGAACACCCGTTCGACCCGTGGGCTATCGTGGGGCCATGGACCTCTCTCTCCAGGGTTCGCTCCTCGACCTCACCGACGCGATGACGCTGCGCGACGTCGGCACCGGGAAGACCCGCCACCACCTGGCCCACGGCGCGTGGGTCGACGTCCGTCCCGGCTGGCTCGCGGCCGGCGACGAGCTCTTCACGGCCCTGCTGCGTGACGTGCCGTGGCACGCCGAGCGCCGGCAGATGTACGACTCCGTCGTCGACGTCCCCCGGCTGACGAAGTTCTACGCCGGCGACGAGAGGCTGCCCCACCCGATGCTCGTCGAGGCCCGCGACGCCCTGAGCCGTCACTACGCGCCCGAGCTCGGCGAACCGTTCGTCACGGCCGGCCTGTGCCTCTACCGCGACGGTCGCGACAGCGTCGCCTGGCACGGCGACCGCATCGGGCGCTCGCGCGACAGCGACACGATGATCGCGATCCTCTCGCTCGGTTCCGCACGCACACTCGCCCTCCGTCCCCGTGACGGCGGACCGATCCCCGGCTCGACGACAAAGAGCTTGCGCTATCCCCTCGGACATGGTGACCTCGTCGTGATGGGCGGCTCGTGCCAGCGGACGTGGGACCACTCGGTCCCCAAGACGTCCGAGCCGATGGGACCGCGCATCTCGGTGCAGTTCCGTGTAGCCGGCGTTCGCTGACAGGAGACCCACGTATGCCGTCCAGCCGCTCAGGTGGCCCCCTTCCCTTCCTCGACCACCTCGCGGCCGACTCGGCCCGCTTCCGGACGGTGCTCGCGACGGCACCAGCCGACGCCCGGGTGCCGACGTGTCCCGACTGGGACGCCGACGACCTGCTGTGGCACCTCGGTGAGGTGCAGTGGTTCTGGGGCGAGATCGCCGAGCGCGGGCTCACCGACCCGGCCGACCTCGATGCGATGAACGCGACCCGTGAGCAGCGTCCGGGCGACCGCGCCGGGCTGCTCGCCTTCTTCGACCGCTCGAGCGAGCGGCTGCACCGGGTGCTCAGCGGCCTTCCGCCCGAGACGCCGCTCTGGATGTGGTCCGACGACAAGACCGCCGGCTACATCCGTCGGCGCCAGGCCCACGAGGCGATGGTGCACCGCGTCGACGCCGAGCTCACGGTCGGTGAGCGGAGCCCGCTCGACTGCCGGCTGGCCGCCGACGGCATCGACGAGGCCCTGCGGATCATGCGCGGCCACGAGCCCGAGCCCGACCTGACGCACGTACCGGTCTCGGCGCCGGTGACGATCGCGACGGTCGATGCCATGCACGCGTGGACGGTCACCCCCGTGCGCGTCACCGGCACGTGGAACGGCGACGAGATCGACGTGCAGCGCTTCCTCGTCAGCGACGGACCGGACGACGCCGCGGCGGCCGAGATCAGCGGGTCCGCAGCCGACATCGACTGCTGGCTCTGGAACCGTCCGGTCGAGGGCGAGATCACGCGCGACGGCGACACGGCGGCGCTGGCCGCGGTCGACGCCGTGCTCACCGACTCGATCGACTGACCCGGACGGCTCAGCCGGTGCGGCGCCCGAGGCGACCTGCTCGCCTCGGGCGAGGGAGCCAGGCGTGGACCATCGCGGCCAGGACGACGACGAGAGGGACGAACGCGAAGAGGTAGCGCGAGCGTCCCTGGAGCACGAGCGTGAAGGCCGCGATGCCAAGCACCGAGCCAGCGACGAGCAGCGTCTCCCGCCGGTAGGGCGCGCGCAGCAGCCCGACGCCGGCCACGAGCAGCACGGCCAGCCACACTGCCTGGGTCACGTCGGCGCGCAGCTGGTAGCCCGACCCGTGGAAGCCGTTGAGGTCGTGCACGATCCCGGTCACGCCGGTCGCCGGCGCGAGCGTGCCGGGCAGCGAGTCGGGGCCCTCCCCCCACGCCCAGAACATCCCGTCGCCCCAGTTCCAGGCCGCCTTGCTGCCGTAGAAGGCGAGCGTGCCGCCGAGACCTCGCTCGGCCCACCGGTCTGCGAAGGCGCCTGCGGCATACGTCTTCATCTCGGCCTGGCTGCGGCCGGTCACCGCGTCGACCATCTCCCGTGAGAACGCGCCGTAGCTGACCACGCCGGTGGGCGAGCGCTGCTCGTCGGCGCCGAGCGCGACCCACCAGAGGATCGGGGGCGAGACCGCGGTGTCGATGCGCGCGGAGTCGACCCCGGAGGCCGCGGTGGCCGCGGCGCCGAGGCCCACGCCGAGGACGACGAACGCGAGGGCGGAGGCCGCGCAGGCGGCGATGACGCCCGCGCGCCGGGCCGGGAGGAGGTCGTGGTCGAAGATCGCCACGACCGCCGTCAGGACCGCCGCGATGGCGATGACGACCGGGGTGGTCTTGATGGAGTAGGCCACCGTGACCGACACGATCGCGAGCAGCCACAGGACGACTCGTCCCGTGCGCGGCCGCGGGGTCATGGCCCGGACGGCCAGGGCCACTCCCCCGACGACGAACGGCATCGCGTAGAAGTCGGTGTAGGGCACCGCCAGCCACGGGCTCGTGCCGACGAGGACGAGGGTCGCGAGCTGGGCGCCGAGGGAAGGACCGCGACCTGCCACGCGCCCGACGAGGTCGTGGACGGCATACAGCGTCAGGCCCACGCAGATCCCGTTGAGCGGGATGAGGACGGCGTCGGGTGCGAGCGAGAACGCCTGTCCCACAGCGACGCCCATTCTGTCGATGGCGAGCAGCGGCAGGTTGTTGGGGTAGAGGGAGAGGTAGTCGTACTCGCCCTGGCTGAGCCGTCGCCCTGCTTGGAGGCTGCGTGCCATGTCCATGACGATCCGCGCGTCCCAGCCGTAGCGGTAGCGCGTCATGAGACCGACGAGCGTCGCGACGAGGCCTCCGCCGATCGCGATCACCACCGGCACCCAGCGCCGCTTCGCCCACGCAGGGACGCGGACGACCGCAGCGAGCAGCACCAGCCCGAGGGTGACGGGCACGACCACCTGCCAGCGGTGCTCGACGTTGACCGGTCGGGGCGCGACGAGTCCGACGACCGCGACCGCGACGAGCGAGACCCCGGCCAGTCGAAGCAGCGCTCGACCGACCGGGGACTCCATGGCGCCAGACGCTACCCCACGCGGGTGGGCGTCAGATCAGGCGTCCGACGAGGGGCTCGGAACGGCGTCGCGGTGGGCGCGGTTGACCGCCGAGACGATCGCCTTGATGGACGCCGTGACGATCGACGGGTCGACGCCGACACCCCAGAGGACGCGGTCGCCGACGGCGCACTCGACGTAGGCCGCGGCGCGGGCGTCGCCACCCGCGGAGAGGGCGTGCTCGGCGTAGTCGAGGACCCGGACGTCCGGGGTGCCCTCTACGGTCGAGAGCGCATCGACGAAGGCCGCGATGGGGCCGTTGCCCGTGCCGGTGACGGTCAGGGACTCGCCACCGTCGCGGACGGTCGCCTCGATCGTGCTCGCCCCGTCGACGGTCGAGTCGGTGACGACGTTGACGAGCTCGAAGCGGCCCCAGGCCCGGCTCGGGTCGGGGAGGTACTCGTCCTGGAACTTCGCCCACAGGTCGGCTGGAGCGACCTCGCCGCCGTCCTGGTCGACACCGCGCTGGACGACACCGGAGAACTCGATCTGCAGCCGACGCGGCAGGTCCATCTGGTGCTCGGTCTTCATGATGTACGCGACGCCGCCCTTGCCGGACTGGCTGTTGACGCGGACGACGGCCTCGTAGGAGCGGCCGAGGTCGTGCGGGTCGATGGGGAGGTAGGGGACGCCCCAGACGAGGTCGTCGATCCCCGTGCCCTTCGCCTCGGCCTCGGACGCCATGGCCTCGAAGCCCTTCTTGATGGCGTCCTGGTGCGAGCCCGAGAAGGCCGTGAAGACGAGGTCGCCGCCGTAGGGGTGGCGCTCGCCCACGGGCAGCTGGTTGCAGTACTCGACGGTGCGGCGCACCTCGTCGATGTCGCTGAAGTCGATCTGCGGATCGACGCCTTGGCTGAAGAGGTTCATCCCGAGGGTGACGAGGCAGACGTTGCCCGTGCGCTCACCGTTGCCGAACAGGCAGCCCTCGATGCGGTCGGCGCCGGCGAGGTAGCCGAGCTCGGCCGCGGCCACGCCGGTGCCGCGGTCGTTGTGGGGGTGCAGGCTCACGACGATCGACTCTCGGCGCTCGAGGTGGCGGACCATCCACTCGATCGAGTCGGCGTAGACGTTGGGCGTCGCCATCTCGACGGTCGCCGGCAGGTTGACGATGATCTTGTGGTCGGGCGTCGGGTCGATGACGTCGACGACGGCGTTGCAGATCCGCATCGCGAAGTCGAGCTCGGTGCCGGTGTAGGACTCCGGTGAGTACTCGTAGTAGATCGTCGTGTCGGGGATCGTCTCCTCGAGCTTCTTGCACAGGCGCGCGGCCTGGACGGCGATGTCGATGATGCCGTCCTGGTCGAGGCCGAAGACGACCTTGCGCTGCAGCGCCGACGTCGAGTTGTAGAAGTGGACGATGGCCTGCTTGCTGCCCCGGATCGCGTCGTAGGTGCGCTCGATGAGGTGGTCGCGACACTGCGTGAGCACCTGGATCGTCACGTCGTCGGGGATGTGTCCGCCCTCGATGAGCTCACGGCAGAAGTCGAAGTCGGTCTGGCTCGCCGACGGGAAGCCGACCTCGATCTCCTTGTAGCCCATCTTCACGAGCAGCTGGAACATCCGGAGCTTCCGCTCGGAGTTCATCGGGTCGATGAGCGCCTGGTTGCCGTCGCGCAGGTCCACGGCGCACCAGCGCGGGGCCGACGCGATGCGCTTCGTCGGCCACGTGCGGTCCGGGAGCTCGAACGGGATCTGCTCGTGGAAGGGGACGTACTTCTGGAACGGCATTCCCGACGTCTGCTGGGGGTGGATCATCGCGTCACTCTCTCGTCTGCGTTTCGCTCGGTGTCCGGCCGGACACGGGAAACTCCGCGACGAGGAGGGCCGGGGTCAGGCCTCGTCGCGGCAGAGAAGAAGGAGGCTCACCGCTCGCACCTGTTCACCGTATGCCGGTCGCTCCGCTCGCGTCCACCCCTCGGGACCGCTGCCCGGATCGTGAGACCCGGGGCTGGTCAGGGAAGCGGCATGCCGTCCGGACCGGTGTTCGCCACGGTTCCGCGCGTGCCCGGCGGATCGGTGACGCCATAGCTGACGTCGTCGCGGTCAGAGCCCATCGCCGCCCATCCGACCTCCACTCCGAGCGGAAGGGCGCCTCCTCCCGAGGCCCGTTGGTCCCGAGCCTCGCTGGGTCCCTTGCCGAGCGACCGCCAGACGCGCGCCTCGGACGCGACGATGTCGAGATCGGTCCATGCGTCAGCCTGCTCCGGCGTGAATCCTGCAGCGACCCAACGGTGCCGGACCGACGGGTCGATGCCGGAGGCATCGAAGGCACGTGCCTCAGCCGGGGTGAGGGTGGGATCGGCGAGAACCAGCTCCCGCGCCTCGCGCGCGCCGAAACCCGCATCGCTCCACCGCCGGGCCCGCTCGAGGTCATCTCCCTGCCACACAGCGACGTCGTCGACGGTGAGACCGGAATCGAGCCAGTGCGCCACGTCGCCCGGGTCTCGCTCGAGCAGGACCATGCCGAGCCGTTCGACATCGGCATCTGCAGGCAGCCCGGCCCGCCGCCAGTCGATGATGTGCCGGACCACGTGGGCACCCGGCTCCTCGCGCATCGCGATCACCTCGGCCCAGGCCCGGGCCTGCTCCAGGTCGAGCCCCGCGCCATCGCCCTCGAGAGGTGCCAGCAGGGTCTCCACGTGACGGGGACCCAGCCCCAGCCTGATCCAGTGCTCAGCGCCCCGCGGTCCACGCTCCGTCCCGATCCAGCTGCGCGCGGCGTCAGCCTGCCGTCCGGTCCACATGGCCCAGACCTCGTCCTCGGTACGCGACAGGAGGTCCTGAGCAGCCCGCATGTTCGCGAGGGAGTCCCAGCCGAACCCGTTCCGGTCACGGTGCTGGCCGATGACGAGCAGCAGGCTCGACAGCGGGATGGTCGCCCAGGGCGAGCGCAGCAGCCAGATACGGTCCGGGGGCGGGGGCGGGAGGTCGACGGACCGGGCCATCCGCGCAAGCATCCACCGCTGGTGGGTGTCACGTCCCGTCTCGGGGCCGAGCCGGGTCTCCTCGTCGTCGTAGGACATGAGTCCGAAGCACGGCATGCGGTCACGGACCCACCGACGGTGTTCTCTCGGCCAGATCGCCGGGAGCAGGGCCCACTCGAAGCCCATGAACCCGGTGGGCAACGGCTCCCAGCCCTCCGCAGCGAGGCTCGCGATCTCTGGCAGATCGACCAGCCCTGGAAGCGTGAGCCGTTCGCCCGGGGCGAGCACCCGGTCCTCACCGATCTCGAGCATGGCCTCGATGTCAGCCAGGGCAGGAGGCAGCGGCTCGAGATCAGCCTCGGCCACCGCTGGTGCCTCGGCTCGACCCCACGGGTCGTCCCTCACGCTGTCGCCCCAGAGCCGGTGGTGTCCGCCTCGGTCGAGTCCTCGCGGGCGTCGGCGATCTGCTCCTCCGGACGCGGCGGCACCGTCTGGTCCTCCTCGAGGACCTCGAGCTCGTGGTCGTGCGCTGGCTGCTCGGACATGTCTGCCTCCTTGCCCGGAGTGTAGGGCGAGACGCTGACCTCAGGCGCCCTGGCAGACCATGAGCGCGTTGCCGTCAGGGTCCTCGAACTGCACGAAGACGACGCTGCCGACGTCCTCGACGTCCGAGGTGATCCTCACGCCGAGCGCCTTCGGGGTCTGCCCGTCCGTCGGGATGTCGTAGATCGTGCCGTCGTGGGAGGCCACGTCGGTCTCGAAACCGAGCACGGCGGCATACCACCGGATGGCAGCGGCCATGTCGCGGACCGGGACGAAGACCTGACCGACGCGGCGCTGGATGGGGCTGCTCATCGCGGCAGGCTGGAGGACCGGGCCACGAACGAGAAACCCGTTGCGTTGCAGTGCCCGTCGCAGGTCAGAAGCCGAGGCGCTGGAGCTGCTTGGGGTCGCGTTGCCAGTCCTTGGCCACCTTGACGTGGAGGTCGAGGTAGACCTTCTGCCCGAGGAGCGCCTCGATGCCCTTGCGGGCGTTCGTGCCGACCTCGCGCAGCCGGGAGCCGCCGCGTCCGATGACGATGGCCTTCTGGCTGGGGCGCTCGACGAAGACGTTGACGCGCACGTCGAGCAGCGGCTTGTCGTCGGGCCGCCCCTCGCGCTGCACCATCTCCTCGACGACGACGGCGAGCGAGTGCGGCAGCTCGTCGCGCACGCCCTCGAGCGCAGCCTCGCGCACGAGCTCGGCGATCATGACCATCTCGGGCTCGTCCGTGAGCATTCCGTCGGGGTAGAGCTGCGGCGAGCGCGGCAGGAAGGACGCGAGGACGTCGCGCACCTCCTCGACCTGGCTCCCGGAGACGGCCGAGCACGGGATGATCGCGTCCCACTCCCCCAGCTGGTCGATGGCGATGAGGTGCTCCGCGAGCCGCTCGCGGTCGACGGCGTCGGCCTTCGTGGCGATGGCGACGACCGGACGGCGCCGGACCGAACGCAGCTCGGCGAGCTCGTGGGCGATGAAGGTGTCGCCGGGGCCGATGCGCTGGTCGGCCGGCAGGCAGAAGCCGATGACGTCGACCTCGAGGAGCGTCTCGCGGACGAGGTCGTTGAGGCGCTGGCCGAGGAGGGTCCGCGGCTTGTGGAGACCCGGGGTGTCGACGAGGATCAGCTGGGCCGTCGCGGTCGTCGTGACGCCCCGGATCGTGTGACGGGTCGTCTGCGGTTTCGAGCTCGTGATCGCGACCTTCTGGCCCACGAGCGCGTTGGTCAGCGTCGACTTGCCCGCGTTGGGCCGCCCCACGAGGCAGGCGAAGCCCGCCCGGTAGTCGGCGGACCGGTCGGTCGTCCCCGAGGCCGCGGTGTCGCCGTGCGTCGGGTCAGCGTCCTGGGTGCCCATGGGCGTCCTCCGTCTCGGTGTACGCGGCGTCGTCCTCCGGCACCGAGGCCCGGTGCACGATGACCGACGCGACGCGGTGGCGGCGTCCGGCCATGCGTTCGGCCGTCAGCTCCAGCCCAGCGACCGTACCGGACGACCCGACGATCGGGACCCGGCCGATCACCTTGGTGAGGAGTCCGCCGACGGTGTCGACGTCCTCCTCGTCGATGCTGACGTCGAAGAGCTCGGCGAGATCGTCGATGTCCATCGACGCCGGCACCCGCAGGGTGCCGTCCTCGAGCTGCTCGATGCCGGGCGCCTCGCGGTCGTGCTCGTCGGCGATCTCGCCGACGATCTCCTCGATGATGTCCTCGATCGTGATGAGGCCGGCGGTGCCGCCGTACTCGTCGACGACGATGGCGAAGTGGTTCTGGTCGCGCTGCATCTCGCGCAGCAGGTCGTCGACCGGCTTGCTCTCGGGCACGAAGTGCATGGGCCGCATGACCTCGGTGGCGGGGTGGCGGCCGTCCTCGGGGGCGGCGTTGAGCCGGCGGGCGACGTCCTTGAAGTAGAGCAGGCCCCGGACGTCGTCGCTGTCCTCGCCGACGACCGGGATCCGGGAGAAGCCCGAGCGGAGGAAGAGCGACATCGCGCTGCGCAGCGTCTTGTCCGCGTCGAGGACGACCATGTCGGTGCGCGGCACCATCACCGCGCGGGCGAGGGTGTCGCCGAGCTCGAAGACCGAATGGATCATCTCGCGCTCGTCGGCCTCGATGACGTCGGAGTCACCGGCCATGTCGACGAGGTCGCGCAGCTCGGACTCGGTCTGGAAGGGGCCGTCGGTGTAGCCCTTGCCGGGCGTGACCGCGTTGCCGAGGACGACGAGGAGCTTGGCCACCGGCCCGAGCACGCGGCGCAGGCCGACGGCGAAGGGGGCGCTCCACAGCGCGACGGTGTCGTAGTTCTGCCGTCCGAGGGTGCGCGGCGAGACGCCGACGACGACGAACGACACGACGGCCATGATCGTGATGCTGATGAGGGCGCGGCTCCACGTCGACTCGAAGCGCCCGGCGACGGCCAGGGTGACGAGCACCGCCGCGGTGGCCTCGGCGACGACGCGCAGGAACGCGATGACCGAGAGGTATGCCGGTGAGTCGCCGACCACGGTCATCAGCGACTTGGCGCCCGACCGACCTTCGTCGAACAGCTCCTGGGCGCGCACGCGGGACATGCGGAAGATGGCGGCCTCGGCGGCCGACAGCAGGAACGCCACGACGATGCTGATGAGGGCCGGGAGCGCGAACTGCGGGAACATCTCGGTCTCTCGTCCGCGGTCAGGCGCTCGGGCGGTTGCGCGTGGCGAGGAAAGTGAGCAGCAGCTGACGTTGCAGCTCGAACATCTCGCGTTCCTCGTCCGGCTCGGCGTGGTCGTAGCCGAGCAGGTGGAGGATGCCGTGCGTCGTGAGCAGCAGCATCTCCTCCATCGGCGCGTGACCGGCATCGAGCGCCTGCTTCGTCGCCACGGACGGGCAGAGCACGATGTCGCCGAGGGTGCCCTCCTCGGGCTCCTGGCCCTCGCGACCCGGTCGCAGCTCGTCCATCGGGAAGCTCATGACATCGGTGGGCCCGGGCAGGTCCATCCACTGCACGTGGAGGACCTCCATGGCGTCCTCGTCGACGAGCTTGATGCAGAGGTCGGCCTGCGCGTGGACCCGCATCTGCTCCATGACGTAGGCGGCGCAGGCCAGCAGCTCGAGCTCGTCGACATCGTGGTCGGTCTCGTTGAGGACGTCGATGCTCACGCGCCGGCCTCCGTGGCGTCACGGCGTCCGCCGTGGTCGTCGCGGTCGTCGCGGTGGTCGCGCCCGTGGTCGTCGCGCTCGGCTCCCCGGTCCGGGGAACGGTCGGAGTTCCGCCGCGACCCACGGTGGTCACGGTGGTCGCCCGATGCGGCCCGGGACCGGGCCCGACGCTCGGCACGCACCTCGTCGCGCTCGTAGGCGTCGACGATGGCGCTGACGAGGCGGTGGCGCACGACGTCGTGCGAGGTCAGCTCGGCGAAATGGACGTCCTCGACGCCCTCGAGGATGTCGCGCACGACCCGCAGACCCGACCGGGTGCCACCCGGGAGGTCGACCTGGGTGATGTCGCCCGTCACGACCATCTTCGAGCCGAAGCCGAGACGCGTGAGGAACATCTTCATCTGCTCGCTCGAGGTGTTCTGGGCCTCGTCGAGGATGATGAACGCGTCGTTGAGCGTGCGACCGCGCATGTACGCGAGCGGGGCCACCTCGATCGTGCCGGACGCCATCAGCCGCGGGATCGTCTCGGGCGAGACCATGTCGTGCAGCGCGTCGTAGAGCGGGCGCAGGTAGGGGTCGATCTTGTCGTTGAGCGTGCCGGGCAGGAAGCCGAGACGCTCGCCGGCCTCGACGGCGGGGCGGGTCAGGATGATGCGGTTGACCTGCTTGGCCTGCAGCGCCGCGACCGCCTTGGCCATCGCGAGGTAGGTCTTGCCGGTGCCGGCGGGGCCGATGCCGAAGACGACGGTGTGCTCGTCGATCGCGTCGACGTAGCGCTTCTGGTTCAGCGTCTTCGGACGGATCGTGCGACCGCGGCTGCTGACGATGTTCATCGTCAGCACGTCGGCCGGGCGCTCGGCCGTCTGCCCGCGCAGCATCGAGATCGACCGCTCGACGGCGTCGCGGTTGAGCGGCTGGCCGGTCGAGACGATCGTCAGCAGCTCGTCGACGAGGGTGTCGATGATCTCGAGCTCACCGGCGGGTCCCGCGAAGGTCATCTCGTTGCCGCGCACGTGGGTGTCGACGAGCGGGAACTGGCGCTCCATGGTGCGCAGCAGCTCGTCGCGGGGACCGAGAAGAGTCACCATGTCGATCGGCGGCGGGATCTGCCGGGTCAGCACCGGCGTGTCACTGCCGCTCTCGGCTCCCACGGGGAGCTGCGTGCCGTCAGGGGCGTCAGGGCCGTCGCTGTCGGATGGTCGAGGTTGCGCGTCATTCATCGTGGTCACGAGTCTACGTGTCGCGGCCCGAGCTCCTCACCACGAATTCCGCAAGGTCCTTGCTCTGCTGCACGCGTGACGGCTCGTGGACGTACATCATGTGGCCGGCCTCGTAGTAGGCGTGCTCGACGTTCGCGAGCCGGTCGGCAGGAAGATGCAGGTGGGCCACCACGTCCTCCGCGGCGAAGTGCGGCGTGGCGCCGTCGTAGTAGCCGTAGGCGATGTGGACCTTGAGGTGCGGGTTCTGGCGCATCGCGCGCTCGAGCTTCGGGGACACGTCGATGGGCCGCCCCTCGAAGTCCTTGAACGACCACGGGTGCACGAGACGCGAGATCTGCTCGTAGTGCAGGTCGCTGACGTAGCCGAGCTCGTCGCGGACGTAGTGGTTCCAGGCCGCGGCGTAGGGGCCGGCGATGGCGTCGTGAGACGGGTCGGCGTCCATGTTCTCGGCGATGGCGGCGGCGGCCGGTCCCGTGAACCGGGCGTCGAGCCGACCCACGGAGAGGCGCTCGTCGCGCAGCAGCTCGGTGAAGTAGCGCCAGTGCTCGATGCGCAGGTCGGCGCGGTCGACGTAGTCCTCGGTCAGCCCCGAGAGCCGGGCCAGGGTCGAGACCGCCTCGGCGCGCTCGGCCTTCGTCAGCCGGTGGCCACGAGAGAGCACCCACGGGTAGTCGCGGGCGGCATACGCCTCCGCCTCCTCGAGGACGGACCGCAGCGAGCGGCGGCCGTGCTTGCCGTGGAAGTGGGCCACGGCGGCATACGTCGGCAGGTAGAGCGCGTGCGCGCGGTCGTTGCGCTGGTTCTCGAAGTCGACCGAGCTGAGGTCGAGGACGCTGCTGATGAGGACGAGCCCGTTGAGGTACATGCCGTAGCGGGACTGGAGGTGCTCGGCGAGCGCCGCGCCGCGGAGGGTGCCGTAGGACTCCCCCGCGACGAACTTGGGCGACATCCAGCGGCCGTTGCGCGAGGTCCAGAGCCGGATCAGCTCGCCGACGGACTCGATGTCCTTCTGGTAGCCGTGGTAGTCCCCCGGCTTGCCGCCCTCGACCGCGCGTGAGTAGCCGGTCGACATGGGGTCGATGAAGACGAGGTCGCTGACCGCGAGGAGCGACTCGGGGTTGTCGACGAGGTCGTACGGGGGCGGCTGGAGGGCGCCCACGTCGCCGCTGACGACGCGGCGCGGACCGAGCAGGCCGAGGTGCAGCCAGACGCTCGAGCTGCCGGGACCACCGTTGAAGGCGAAGGTGACCGGACGCGTGCGCGCATCGGCGTCGTCGAGGACGTAGCTCGTCATCGACAGCTCCGCGCGCGCCTTGTGGCCGCCGAAGGTGCCGTCCTTGTGCTCCTCCTCGCGGAGCACGACCCGCCCTGTCGTCGCGGTGTAGCGCAGCCGACGCCGGCCGATCTTGAGCGTGTGGTGGGTCGTCACGAGGTCGTCGACGGGGTCGACCGGCTTCGCCTCGGCGGCATCGGTCTTGGGCTTCTCGGCCGCCGATCCCGTTGTCGCGTCGGGCTTCTCGTCGATGGCGGAGGTCTCGTCGCTCACACCATCCTCCCCTCGGTGAAGGCCGCGCCGGCGAGCAGGTGGACGTGTGCGTGGAAGACGGTCTGGCCGGCGCCGCTGCCGGTGTTGACGATCATCCGGTGGGCGTCGGTCACGCCCTCCTGCTCCGCGACGCGGGCCGCGAGCCGGAAGACGTCGGTGAGGTCGTCACCGGACGCCGCCGCCAGGGCACCCACCGTCGGCTCGTGGCGCCTCGGCACGACGAGGACGTGGATCGGCGCGGCGGGGCTGATGTCGCGGAAGGCGATCGACCGCTCGCTCTCGGCGACCCGGTCGGACGGGATCTCACCGGCGACGATCTTGCAGAAGAGGCAGTCACTGGGGGTCTGCGAGGTCATGACTGCACCCTAGGCACGACGTGGTCGGCGCGCACCCGTGCGGCCCGGCGCGGCGCTGCTCGCCCGCACGACGAGCTGCGTCGGCACGAGGGTCGTGCCGGTGGTCGGCCCCGTGCCCCGCACCTGGCCGAGCACCTGCTCGACGCAGAGCCGGCCGATCTGCTCGAAGTCCTGGCGCACCGTGGTGAGCGGGGGGATGTATGACGCCGCCTCGGGCACGTCGTCGAACCCGACGACGCTCACCTGCTCAGGGACCCGCAGGCCGCGGTCGTGGAGGGCTCGGAGGAGCCCGAGTGCCATCTGGTCATTGGCGGCGAAAACCGCTGTGCAGGAAGGCTCGTCGGCCAGCCGAAGACCGATCTCATAGCCGGACTCGGGCGTCCAGTCACCGTGCAGCACCCGAGGCACCTCGAGCCCCCTGGCCACGAGCCGCGCCCGCCAGGCATCGCGACGCCGCTGGGCGGCATACGAGCTCTCGGGGCCGGCCACGTGCCACACGGTGCGGTGCCCCAGGTCGAGCAGGTGGTCGGTCGCCGAGGCGGCGCCCGCCGCCTGGTCGGTGTCGACGACGGGGTGACGGTCGCCGGCGTCGTCGGAGTCGGCGACGACGACCTTGAAACCGGGCGGGTAGGGCGCGGGGGCGTCGCTCGCGAGGTGGGTCTCCATGATGGCGACCACGGCGTCGACGGCGAGCTCACCGGCCCGCGTGAAGGCTCCGCGGACGGCGTCCTGGGAGGGGGCGTTGACCGGGATGAGGGTCACCGCGTAGTCGTGCACGGCGGCCGCCGCGACGATGCCCTCCAGCGTGCGCACGTTTCCGGTCGTCGACAGGGTGAACGTCATGACCCCGATGGCGCGGAACGCCCCACGCTTGAGGGCTCGCGCCGCGCTGTTGGGACGGTAGCCGAGCTCCTCCATGGCGCGGAGCACCGTCTGGCGCGTGCTCTCGACGACGCTCGTCTCGCCGTTCGCCACGCGGGACACCGTCTGAGACGAGACGTTGGCGAGGCGCGCCACGTCGGCCATCGACACCGCTCGTCGCTCCCCCACCGTTCCTCCTGCTCGTCCCATTCGTCCTGCTCGCGTATGCCGTCCGCTTCCGACGCCATCCTGCCAGCCGCCGCGAGACGGCCCCTTGACACCCGTACAGCCCGGCTGGGACCGTGTCGGCGGCCGATGTTTGCGCAAACATACGCTCATTCCGGGCGTGGGGTGCGCCTTCACCCCGGACCGCCACCGCCGTCGCTCCAGGAAGGCACCAACCCATGAGACCCGTCCCACCCGCGTCGCCTCGGGCGCCCTGGCGACCGTCACGGTCGCCGTCGGCTCGCTGCTCGCCGGTTCCGTCGCCGTTGCGGCGCCCGCACCGGCCGCTGCTTCCACGACCTCCGCCACGGCCGCCTCCCCCAGCGGCGACGGTGTCACTGTCGTGCGCCTCACCCCCGACCCGTCCTACCAGCAGCCCGCCTTCGAGGGCTGGGGCACGAGCCTCGTGTGGTTCGCCAACGCGACAGGCGACTACCCCGACGCCGTCCGCAACAAGCTCGCCGACCTCGTCTTCGGCAAGGACGGGCTCGCGCTCAACATCGCGCGCTACAACATCGGCGGCGGCAACGCGCCGGACGTCGAGGACTACCTGCGTCCCGGCGGCGCCGTGCAGGGCTGGTGGAAGGCACCGGAGGGCACGACGCGGACCGACGTCGACTGGTGGTCGCCGGACGACGCGGCCGACTGGAACTGGGATGCCGACCAGACCCAGCGCTGGTGGGTCGACCGCATCAAGGGCGGCATCACGAAGTGGGAGACCTTCAGCAACTCCCCGCCATGGTTCATGACCGAGAGCGGCTACGTCTCGGGGAACTACAACGCCGGCCAGGACCAGCTCAAGCGCACGAGCATCGGCGACTTCACGGCATACCTCGTCAAGGTGACCGAGCACCTGGAGGCGGCGCACGGCATCAAGGTCGACACCATCGACCCCTTCAACGAGCCGAACACGAGCTACTGGGGCACCCAGCTCGGCGCCGACGGCCGGCCCACGGGCGGCCGCCAGGAGGGCGCCCACATCGGACCACTGCTGCAGCAGGACGTCGTGCGCTCGCTCGACCAGCGCCTCGCGGGCTCAGGGACAGACGCGAAGATCGCGGCGATGGACGAGACCAACCCCGGGACCTTCGTCACCAACTGGATGAGCTACCCGGCCGACGTCAAGGCCGCCGTGTCGCGGATGAACGTCCACACCTACGGCACCGCCCAGCGGACGGCCGTGCGTGACCTCAGCAAGTCCGACGACAAGCCTCTGTGGATGTCCGAGGTCGAGGGCAGCTGGGGCAACGGCCAGAGCTTCACCTCCATGGAGCCCGGTATCGGCATGGCGCAGCGGATGACCGACGACCTGCGCGAGCTCGAGCCGTCGGCGTGGGTCTTCTGGCAGCCCGTCGAGGACTACGACAACATGAAGCCCGGCGGGGAGAGCGCGGCGGGCGCCAACTGGGGCAGCATCCAGATGCGCTTCGACTGCACGGCCAAGGACACGCTGGCCACCTGCCCCATCTACACGAACCAGAAGTTCAACACCGTGCGCAACTTCACGCACTACATCCGTCCCGGCGACCACGTCGTCAAGGTCGACGACACGAGCACGATCGCCGCGATCCGTCCGGACGCGCGCACCGCGACCCTCGTGCACACGAACGGCTCGACGACAGCGCAGGACCTCGCGATCGACCTCTCGAAGTTCGGCAAGATCGGCCCCAAGGCCAGCGTGACCGCCGTCGTCACCGACGCCGACGGCGCACTCCGGTCGCAGACCCCGGTGGCGGTCGACGGCACCTCGGCCACGGTGCGGGTGCCGGCCCAGTCCGTCACGACCCTCGTCGTCTCCGACGTCCGTGGCGTCGCCACGGACGCGCCGACCTTCCAGGAGGGCCACGTGTACCGCTTCGTCGGCGTCCAGAGCGGGCGCTCCCTCGATGCCGAGCAGACCGGTATCGCGATCCGCACGACGGACACCGCGAGCGCCGACCAGCGCTGGACCGCGACGAAGGTCACGGGCGGCGACACGAACCGTGAGCGCTACCAGCTGCGAGCACTCGACGGTCGTCAGGTCGCCCTGCGATCCGGCGCTCTCGTCCTCGAGGCGGCGCAGACCACGCCGGACGCAACGGCACAGTGGTACCTCTCGACCACGGGCGACGGCACGTGGACGATCTCGAGCGCGACCGGTCCCGGCAACGTCGAGGTGGGCGGACAGGCCACGGCCGACGGCTCGTCCGTGGGGGTCTGGCAGCCGAACGCCGCCGCGAACCAGCGGTGGCGACTCGTCGACGAGACCGTGCGCGGCGTCGCCGACGTCGCGGTCTTCACGATGCCCGGAGTTGCTCCGACCCTTCCCACGGCGGTGACGCCCGACCGCGTCGGCGCCGCGACGGCCGCCCTGCCCGTGACGTGGCGCCCCGTGCCCGCGGTGCGGTGGGCCCGCCCGGGCCAGGTCTTCGTCTTCGGCACGGCCACCGACCCCGCCACCGGGCGGGAGTACGCGGCGCGGGCCGTCGTCACCGTTGACGCCATCTCGTCGACCACGCCGGCCGCGGCACGCACGTACGTCGGCGGCACGCCGGACCTGCCGGCAACCGTCACGGCGACGTCGGACCGCTACGACGTAATGGTCACCCTGCCGGTGGCGTGGGACACGACCGGCGCGGCGTACGACTCGCTCGGCACGGTCACGCTGCCCGGCCGAGCCACCCTGCCCGACGGGTCCACCGCACCGGCCACGGCGGTCGTCACGGTGACCGAGCCGGTCGAGGCCAATGCGGCCCTCGCCCCGGGCACGACGGCCTCGGCCACCTTCACGGAGCCGGGCTACTCCGTGCAGGGCATCGTCAACGGCGTGCTGACCGACAAGGCCTGGTCGAACTGGCGCTCGGGCACCCAGCGTCCCGGCGACACCCTGACGGTCACACTGCCCGGCGCTCGGGACGTCACCCGGGTGACGACCCGCTTCTACCAGGACGGCGGGAACGTCAGCTACGCCCGGACGCTCCACGTCGAGGCGCTCGTCGGCAGCACCTGGACCCCCGTGTCGAGCGAGGTGACGGTGGCTGCGAGCGGACCAGCCGCACCGGTGGTGACGGTGCCGATCACCCCCACACGTACCTCGGCAGTGCGGGTCGTCATGACGGCGGCGAGCTACATGACCGTCAGCGAGGTCGAGGTCCTGGCCAAGGCGGCCGGCTGACCCGACCGGTCGCTCGAACCGCAGGTCCACGGCAGCCCCCGGGCAGCCGTGGACCTGCGGCGCATTCCGGACCCTCACGCCTCCGACGTGTCAACCCTGTGCTCCCGTTGCGCGTCATCTGTCCGTGAGAACGTTGGGTATGCCGGCCGGCCAGCTCAGCGACCCCGCGGCCTCCGGGGCCGCTGGTCGTCCCGCCACGGGCGGTGGTGGGGCTCCCGCCCCGGACGCCGCGGGAGTGGTCACCCCCGGCGGGTCCGAGCTGCCGACCGACCCCGACGTCGCCATCACCGAGCTCTACCACGCGCACTGGCACCGGCTCGTCCGCCTGGCCTGGTTGCTGCTGCGCGACCAGCTGGCAGCGGAGGACGTCGTGCAGGACGCGTTCGTCGCGACGCACCGCAGCTGGTCGGCCATCCGGGACGGCGGCCGCGTCGTCGGCTACCTCCAGACCGCCGTCGTCAACGGGTGCCGGTCGGTGCAGCGGCACACCGTCGTCGTCGACCGCCAGAACGTCCGCGACGCGGGCGCCGCCGACGCCCCGGGTCGAGGCACCCACGGCAGCGCCGAGACCCAGGTGCTCCACACGGCCGACCGCGACGCCGTCCTGGACGCGCTGCGCACCCTGCCCTCCCGGCAGCGGGAGGTGCTCGTGCTGCGCTACTACTCCGACCTCTCCGAGGCCCAGATCGCCCACACCCTCGAGATCTCCCCCGGCGCCGTGAAGACCCACGCCCACCGCGGCCTGACGGCCCTGCGCCGCACCATCGACCCCCTGGAGCTGTCATGAACACCGAGCCGACGCGACCGGGCGAGACGCCCGGCGAGGAGCCGACCCTCATCGGTGCCGGCCTGCGCCCCGTCGAGGACCGGGTGCGCCGCGCCCTCGATGCCGAGGCGCGGTCGATCACCCCGACCGACCGACTCGGCGCGATCCTCGCCGACGCCCATGCGTCGGACGAGTCGTCCTGGGGGGCCGGCGCTGGCCCCCGGTCCCGGCGCAACCGGTGGCTCGTGCCTGCGGTGGCGGCGGCCGCCGCCGTCCTCGTCGCCGGCACCGTCTGGGCCGTGAACCGGCCGTCCGCGCCGACACCGCCGGTCGCCGGGACTCCGACCGCCGTGGCCACCTCGACCGCGCGGGCGTCGACCCCGACCTCGACCGCGCGGGCGTCGACCCCGACCCGGACCGCGCAGCGGCCGACCTCCCCGGCGACGACCGCGCTCCCGCCTCCGGCCACGATGACCGCGAGCGTGCCGGTCTACTACCTCGGCCCGGTCGTGGCCGGCAGCGACCAGCTCCGTCTCTTCCGCGAGTTCGTGTCGACCGGTGTCACGACGCCCGTGACCGGTGAGGCCAGGGCCCTGGCCGCGCTCCGCCTCGCGACGGGCACCCCGCCGAAGGGCTCCTCCTACGCGTTCGCGTGGTCGGGGGTGACCGTGCAGTCGGTGACGATCGGTCCGGGCGCGATCACCGTCCGCCTCTCGTCGGGCACGACCAGCACGGACTCCCTCGCCGCGGAGCAGCTCGGCTGGACCGCACAGGCCGCGGCGGGCACGGCACGGCCCGTCCGCTTCGAGCTCGCCGACGGCGGCAACGAGGTCTCACCGGGCCACCCGGTCTCGGCGTCCTTCACGCGGCCCACCGACCCGATGACGGTCCTCGACCAGGTCGCACCCGTCTGGGTCGACGAGCCGGCCCGGGGCTCCGCCGTCAAGGCCGGCGCACGGCTCACCGTCAAGGGCGTCGCCAGCACGTTCGAGGCCACCGTCGAGTGGGAGCTCCTCCGCGACGGCCAGCGCGTCGACCACGGCTTCACGACGGCTTCGGTGGGTGCCCCGGACCGCGGCACGTACCGGTTCACCACGAAGACGTCGCTGGCGCCCGGCGCCTACGTCGTCCGCGTCTTCGCCAGCAGCGCGAAGGACGGGTCGCCGATCGCGGAGCAGCTCGTCCCCGTGACCGCTCGCTGACCGGACCCGCTCCGCCCCGTTCGAGGTGATCGCGGCACCCAGACCCCTGACGGGATCACCTCGAACCAGAGGGCGTATGCCGTCAGGTCCAGCGGGTGCGTGCGCTGAGGACGGCGAGGGCGGCGGGACCGGCGGACGACGCCCGCAGGATCGTCGACCCGAGCCGGACCGGTCGCGCTCCCGCGGCGCTGAGGGCCTCGATCTCGCGGTCGGTGATGCCACCCTCCGGACCGACGACCACGAGCACGTCGCCCGATGCGGGCAGCTCGACGGACGCGAGCGGCTCGGTGGCGTCCTCGTGGAGCACGAGCGTGAGGGCGGCCTCCCCGACACGGGCCACGAGCGGAGCGAGCCCGATCGCGGGGGACGTCACCGGCACACGCGACCGGCGTGACTGCTTGGTCGCCCGGGCCACCACCGCGGCCCACTTGGCCAGTGACTTGGCGGCGCGGTCTCCGCGCCAGACGACGACGGAGCGCTCCGCCTGCCACGGCACGACCTCGTCGACACCGAGCTCGGTGGCGGCCTCGACGGCCTGCTCGTCGCGGTCGCCCTTGGCGAGGGCCTGGACGAGGACGAGGCGTGGGGCCGGCTCGGCCTCGTCGCTGACCTCGATCACGCGGCCCCGCACCCACGCCCGGTCGACGTCGGTGGCCTCGAGCAGGGCGCGCCGGCCCGCACCGTCGGCGACGAAGTAGCGCTCACCCGGTCGGATGCGCACGACCGTCGCGGCGTGGCGCCCCTCGGCACCGTCGAGGAGCAGGGACGCCCCGACCACGGCGCCGGCGACCTCGGACGGCTCGCCGAGGAAGAGCTGGTGGGTCACCGGGCGCTCACGTGGGGGTCACTTCTCCTTGAAGGCGTCGCGCAGCTTGCCGAACAGCCCCTTGTTGGCGGGGGTGAGGCGACCCTCGTGCCGCTCCTCGCCGCGCAGGGTCGCGAACTGGTGCAGCAGCTCCCGCTGCTCCTCGGTCAGGCGGGTCGGCGTCTGCACCGTGGCGTGCACGAGCAGGTCGCCGCGACCCCCGTGGCGCAGGTGGGTGACGCCGAGGCCGCGCAGGGTCAGCACGTCGCCGCTCTGCGTGCCGGGCTTGATCTCGAGGTCCTGCATGCCGTCGAAGGTGGACAGCTTGAAGCTCGTGCCGAGCGCGGCCGCGGCCATGGGCAGCTCGACGTTGCAGTGCAGGTCGTCACCGCGACGGGTGTAGGTGTCGTGGTTGACGACGCGGATCTCGACGTAGAGGTCGGCCTTGGGCCCGTTGCCGGGGCCGACCTCGCCCTCTCCGGTCAGCTGGATGCGGGTGCCGGTGTCGACGCCCGCGGGCACCTTGAGCTTGAGCGAGCGACGGGTGCGCACGCGGCCGTCACCCGAGCAGTCGTGGCACGGGTCGGTGAGGGTCGAGCCGTAGCCCTGGCAGTTGACGCACGGGCGCGAGGTCATGACCTGGCCGAGGAAGCTCCGCTGGATCTGCTGCACCTCACCGGCGCCCTTGCAGATCTGGCAGGTCTGGCGACCGGTCCCGGGCTCGGCTCCGTCGCCGTCGCAGCGCTTGCAGCCGACCGCGGTGTCGAGCGTCAGCTCCTCCTCGGAGCCGAAGACGGCCTTCGACAGGTCGATGTCGAGGCGCACGAGGGCGTCCTGGCCGCGCTGCACGCGGGCCCGGGGTCCGCGCGTGCCGGCCTGGGCGCCCGCGCCGAAGAAGGCGTCCATGACGTCGCTGAACGAGAAACCCTGTCCCGCACCGAAACCGGCGCCACCGCCCGAGGCGAAGGGGTCGGCGCCCATGTCGAAGGACTGGCGCTTCTGCGGGTCGGAGAGCACGTCGTAGGCCTGCGAGACCCGCTTGAACTCCTCCTCGGCCTCGGCGCCGGGATTCACGTCCGGGTGCAGCTTGCGGGCGAGCCGACGGTAGGCCTTCTTGATCTCCTCCTGGCTCGCGTCGCGCGAGACCCCGAGGACGGCGTAGTAGTCGTTCAAGCTGAGATTCCTTTTGGTACGTGGTGCTTTCGGTTCCGGCGCGGCGCTGCGCCGGCGGACTGGCCGCTGTGCTGCAGGTGGGTCAGGTGGCCTGGTTCTCGTCGAGGATCTCGGAGACGTAGCGCGCGACGGCGCGGACCGAGGCCATCGTCGTGGGGTAGTCCATGCGGGTCGGGCCCAGCACTCCGAGGCTCGCGACGCGCTCGGCACCGGAGCCGTAGCCCATCGACACGAGGGACGTCGACTGGAGCCCGGTCACGGGGTTCTCGGACCCGATGCGCACGGAGACGAGGTCGGGGTCGTCGCCGAGCTGGCCGAGCAGGCGCAGCAGCGTCACGTGCTCCTCGAGGGCCTCGAGGATCGGGCCGATGGTGCGGGGGAAGTCGGTGCCGGCGCGTGCGAGGTTGGCCTGACCGGCGAGGACGACGCGCTCCTCACGCTCCTCGACGAGGGCGTCGCCGAGGGCGGACACCACGGCCTCCATGGCGGCACGGTCGGCCTCGTCGGCCTCGTCGACGAGGCGCCGAAGGCGGGTCGCGGCCACGGTGAACGGCACGCCGGCCGCCACCTCGTTGATGCGCGCGCGGATCGAGGCGACCAGCGCCTCGCCCGTGCCGTCGGAGAGCACGCGGCCCGTGTCGACGACGCGCTGCTCGACGCGCCCGGTGTTGACGATGAGCACGATCATCAGGTGCGAGGACCCCATCGGCACGAGCTCGATGTGGCGCACCGTCGACCGCGTGAGCGAGGGGTACTGCACGACGGCGACCTGACGGGTCAGGCTCGCGAGCAGGCGCACGGTGCGGTCGACGACGTCGTCGAGGTCGACGGCGCCCTCGAGGAACTGGCCGATGGCCCGGCGCTCGCCCGACCCGAGGGGCTTGACGGCGCTCAGCCGGTCGACGAAGACGCGGTAGCCGGCATCGGTGGGCACGCGCCCGGCCGACGTGTGCGGCGCGTGGATGAGGCCCTCCTCCTCGAGCAGGGCCATGTCGTTGCGCACGGTCGCGGCGCTGACGCCGAGGTGGTGGCGCTCGACGAGGGCCCGGCTCCCCACGGGCTCGGAGGTCTGGACGTAGTCCTGCACGATCGCGCGCAGCACCATCAGCCTGCGGTCCTCGCTCATCGCGTCCCCTCCTTCACGGGTCTGGCACTCTCGATCGACGAGTGCCAAGTCTACGTCGTGCCTCGCGGATCTCCGATTTCATCCAACCGTATGCCGTCGGGGCAGCTCCGACCCCGCCCGCGTGGCGGCTGCGTCCGGGTCCACCAAGCGGCATACCCTCCCTAGTCGTGTCCCCCAACGATCGCTACGGATCCGACGTGCTCAGCGGCGACTGGCGTGCCCCGCGCCGCGGCCGGTCGACCCCGACCCCGGCCGAGCCCGACCTCGTCGTCGAGGAGGTCGAGACCGGCTGGGTCGGCGCCGTCGTGCGGGTCGAGAAGGCCGGCGGCATGCACGTCGTCCACCTCGAGGACCGCCGCGGGCGCACCAAGGCCTTCCCCCTCGGCCCGGGCTTCCTCGTCGACGGCGCCCCGGTGACACTCACTCCCCCGCAGGCCGCCGCCGGCGCTGCCCTCGCCGACGCCCGCCGGGCCGCGTCCCGGACCGCGAGCGGCTCGGTCGCCGTCGAGGGAGCGCGAGCGCGCGTCGCGAGCGGGTCGCGGATCTACGTCGAGGGTCGTCACGACGCCGAGCTCGTGGAGAAGGTCTGGGGCGACGACCTGCGCGTCGAGGGCGTCGTCGTCGAACTCATGGACGGCGTCGACGACCTCGCCGGCATCATCTCCGAGTTCCAGCCGGGACCCGGTCGGCGCCTCGGCGTGCTCGTCGACCACCTCGTCCCCGGCACCAAGGAGGCCCGCATCGTCGCGCAGGCCCAGGCGCTCCCGGGCCTGTCCCAGCACGTGCGCATCCTCGGCCACCCCTACGTCGACGTCTGGCAGTCCGTGCGCCCGGAACGGCTCGGCTGGCAGCAGTGGCCGGTCATCCCGCGCGGGACGTCGTGGAAGCACGGCATCTGCGCCGAGCTCGGCTGGGCCCACGCGAGCCAGGCCGACATCGCCAACGCGTGGAAGCGGATCCTCGGCACGGTGCGCACCTACGCCGACCTCGAGCCGACGCTGCTCGCGAGCGTCGAGGAGCTCATCGACTTCGTCACCGAGCCCGGCGCCTGAGCGGCGACGGGCGCCCGGGACGCCGTGGCGGGCAGGGCGCCCAGGTCGCCCAGGTCGCCCAGGTCCCCCAGGTCACTTCTTGAGGTAGCCCTGGACGTCGACGACGAGGTAGGACGCCGCGCTCGTGTGCACCGTGATCGCCCCGTCGGCGCCGACGGGGACGACGACGGCGTTGACCCGGGCGCGGCCCGAGGCCACGGTGACGTTCGCGGGGGTCGGTCGGGTCGTGCCCGAGGCGTACGCCGTCACGGCGGTCGTCGCCGTCGGCGCGATGGGCGTCAGGGTGATCGACACGGCCGCCACCCCGACGGTGGGCACCCCGGCCCGGCCGAGGACGGGCACCGAGACGGTCGAGCCCGCCGCGACGCGCCCCGTCGGGGCACCGAGCCCGATGCGCGTGTCGAGCACTCGTGACGGGGCGAGCGCGACGTGGTCACCGCCCGTCCTGAACCAGCCGACCACGTCGACGAGCAGGTCGGTCTCGGCCGTGGACTGGATGGTCACCTTGCCGCCGGTGCCGATCCGCGACACGACGACGCCCGTCATGGCGGCGTCCGCGTCGTAGCGCACGTGCGCGGTCGTCGGCCGGGTCGTCCCCGTCGGGTATGCCGTCAGCCAGCCGCCCGCGCTGGGCGCGGCCGCCGAGACGGCGAGGACGACGGCCGACGCCCCCGTGCTCGGGACGATGCCGGCGCCGGCCACCGGCAGGTCGACGCTGCCGTTCGCGGGCACGCGCACCTGGGCGGTGCCGAGACCGGTGCGCGTGTCGAGGACACGGGCCGGCGTGACGGAGACGAGGTGCCCCGTCGTGGGGTACCACCCGACGACCTCCGCGACGAGGTGCGCCGCCGCCGAGGTGTAGAGCCGGACCTTGCCGTCGGTGCCGAGCCGGGCCGGGACGAGCTCGCTGATCGTGCCGGCGGCCGGGTAGGTGACGCTGCGGGAGCCGGGCCGGGTCACACCGGACGGGTAGCTCGTGAGGTAGCCGGCCGCGGCGGGCGCGGTGACCGTCACGTTGAGGAACGCGGTGCCGACCCCGCCGCTCGGGACGCCGCCTCGGCCGCTGACCTGCAGGCCGATCGACGTGCCGGCCGCGACCTTGGCGGCCGGAGCCCCGAGGCCGGTGCGGGTGTCGAGCAGCCGGGTGGGGGTCACGGGGCGGTAGACATCGGTGTCGACGACCGTCGCGCCCTGGTCCTTGAGGTGGATGAAGCCGTTGGGCCACTTGCCGCCGGCCCGGGTGACCTTGCGCCACTTGAAGTCGCCACCCCAGTTGTCCTCGGACACGAGGATCTCGTCGGCCGACACCACCTTCTCGACGTAGGCGACGTGTCCCGTCGAGGAGAAGGAGGTGTTCCACCAGGCGACCGAGCCGACGGCAGGGTCGTCGTTGGTCTGGCTCGGGAAGGCCGGACCCCAGTTGTAGGCGTTGCCGGACAAGGTGGCGGGCTTGGTGTTGGGCAGGCCGTTCTTGACAAGGCGGTAGGCGACGTAGTTCGTGCAGTTGTGCCCCGTCGACTGGCGCCAGTAGCTCGTGGCGCTGTTGTCCTTGTAGCCCGAGTTCGGGTAGCCGGCCGCCTGGCACGGGTCGTAGCCGGTGCACAGCACGATCCACTCGGCGGAGCGGGCCGGTCCCGCCCGACCGACCGTCCCGACGGCGCCGAGCAGGAGCGCGACCAGCGCGAGGAGCACGGCGCCGGTGCGCGTCCGTGCGGGACGGCGCCCCCGAGCGGCGGCGGTGCCGGGCCCGGAGAGACGTGGCTCGGCCATGGGGTCGCGCTCGAGTGGCATCGGTGTCTCCCGTGGTCGCCGTGGGTGCTCTCGGCAATCTAGGACAATCGGGCCACACGATCACTGGTTTCCCAGAAATCCCATGCGACACGCGAGAGATCTACGTGACCTCGGACCACTCCTGTGTTAGTGACACGGCTGTCATTTGTGCTGCTGCGGCTCCGAGCGGTCCTCGCGTCGCCGGCGGCCGGGGACGGCGAGGCGGGCGATGACCTGCTCCTTGAGCGAGGTGAAGGGCGGTCGCACCCAGACCGTGGTGTCGGGCCTGGTGGGCAGCGTGAGCACGGCCTTGTCGTGCGAGAAGAGCGCGACGGACCGCTCGCCGTGGTACGCGCCCATGCCGCTGGGCCCCACCCCACCGAAGGGCAGGCCGGGGACGGCGAGGTGCGCGAGGGGGATGTTGAAGCCGAGCGCGCCGGACGAGGTGTCGCGCACGAAGCGCTGACGCACCTCGTCGGAGCTCGTGAAGACGTAGAGCGCCAGCGGCTTGTCACGTCGGTTGACGACGTCGATCGCCGCGTCGAGCCCGTCGACGGCGACGAGAGGCAGGACGGGCCCGAAGATCTCCTCACGCATGACGAGCTCACGCGGGTCGTCCGCGTCGTCGACCTCGACCAGAGTCGGCTCGAGGTAGCGCGTGGACACGTCGGACCGACCGCCGGCAACGACCCTGGCCGGGTCGACGAGAGCGGTGAGCCGCTCGAAGTGGCGCGCGTTGACGATCCGGCCGTAGTCGGCCGATGCCGACGGGTCGTCACCGAACGCCTCTCGGATCGCTTGCCTGAGAAGGGGTTTGAGGGCATCGAGCGTCGAGCGGCTCGCGAGCACGTAGTCGGGCGCCACGCACGTCTGGCCAGCATTGGTGAACTTGCCCCAGACGAGCCGCCGGGCGGTCACCTCGAGGTCGGCATCGTCGGCCACGTAGGCCGGGGACTTGCCCCCGAGCTCGAGCGTCACCGGCGTCAGGTGACGGGCGGCTGCCTCGAGGACGACCCGGCCGACGACTCCGTTGCCGGTGTAGAAGATGTGGTCGAAACGCTCGGCGAGCAGCGCGGTCGTCTCCGGGACCGCACCCTCGACGACGTGGACTGCCGCGGCGTCGAGCTTCAGGGGCAACAGGCGTGCGAGCACCCGCGAGGTGGCGGGGGCGACCTCGCTCGGCTTGAGGACGACGGCGTTGCCGGCGGCGAGCGCGCCCACGAGCGGGGCGAGGCACAGCTGGACCGGGTAGTTCCACGGCGCGATGACGAGGACGACACCGAGCGGCTCCCGCACGACCTTGGCCCGGCCGGGTGCGAGCGAGAGCGGCACCGGCACGCGGCGCGGGGCGGTCCACGACCGAAGGTGGCGCAGCGTGTGGTCGATCTCGCGCACGACGAAGCCGGTCTCGGTGACCCAGGCCTCGGTGGCGCTCTTGCCGAGGTCGGCGTGCAGCGCCTCGGCGAGCTCGTCCTCGTGGTCGACGAGCAGCGAGCGCAGGGCCCGCAGCTGGGCGACGCGCCACTCCCGGGGCTTGGTGACCCCGTCGTCGAAGGCGCGTCGGGCCGCGGCGACGACCTCCGCGGCGTGGGACACCGCTCCGCGGCTCGCGTGGGAGTCCGCCGCGTCACCGGTGGTCGTCGACAGGGTCTCGCTCATCGGGGGCCTTCCTCGTCGAGGGCTCCTCAGGAGGCGAGGAGCCGGTGCACCACCGTGTCCGCGAGCAGGCGCCCGCGCCGGGTCAGGACGAGACGCGAGTCCCGCAGGACGGCCGTGCCGTCGAGCAGTCCGTCGGCGATGAGGCCGGCCACGGCGGTGCGACCCGATCCTCGCAGATCGGAGACCGGCAGTCCCTCGACGAGGCGTGTGCCGAGCAGCACACGCTCGTCGTAGCGCTGGTCGTCGGTGAGCATCTCGCGCGCTTGGGCGGGCGACTCCCCCGCACCCAGCCGGGCGGCATACGCACTGGGGTGCTTGACGTTCCACCAGCGGAGGCCGCCGACGTGGCTGTGGGCGCCCGGCCCGACGCCCCACCAGTTCGTCCCCGACCAGTAGGCGACGTTGTGGCGGCACCGGGTCCGCTCCGAGCGCGCCCAGTTGCTCACCTCGTACCACCCGAACCCGGCGGCGGAGAGCAGCTCGTCGGCGAGCTCGTACTTGTCGGCCTCGTCGTCGTCCTCCGGCGCGGGCACGAGCCCGCGGCGCACCTGGGCCGCGAGCTTGGTGCCGTCCTCGACGACGAGCGCGTAGGCCGAGATGTGGTCGGGCTCGAGGGCGACGGCGGTCTCGAGGCTGCGTCGCCAGTCCTCGAGCGACTCCCCCGGCGTACCGTAGATGAGATCGACGCTGACCTGCATCCCGGCCGCCTTCGTGGCGGCGACGGCTCGCGCGACGTTGTCGGGGTCATGGGTGCGCTCGAGCGTGCGGAGCACGTGGGGCACCGCCGACTGCATCCCGACGGAGACGCGCGTGAAGCCGCCCTCGGCGAGCTCCCGGAGCGAGTCGGGCGTCACGGAGTCGGGGTTGGCCTCGGTCGTGACCTCCGCGTCGGGGGCCAGTCCGAACCGCGTGCGTATGCCGTCCAGCACCGTCACGAGGTCGGCGGACCTCAGCATCGTGGGAGTGCCACCACCGACGAACACCGTTGACACCGCGGGCGCTTCGTCGCCCAGGACCGAACGGGCGAGGTCGAGCTCGTGCAGGGCCGCGTCGGCGTACGTGTCGATGCCGATGCTCGCGCCCGGGCCGCCGAGCTCGGTCAGCGTGTAGGTGTTGAAGTCGCAGTAGCCGCAGCGGACGGTGCAGAACGGCACGTGCACGTAGATGCCGAGGTCGGTGCCCGGGAGGTCGGCCAGGGCCGCGGCGGGCAGCTCACCCGTGCTGGGAGCGGGGTCGCCGTCGGGGAGGGCTGAGGGCGGCATACGTCCATTGTCCCAGCCCGGAAGGCATGTCCCGTCCACTCCGCCGGTCGTACGCTGCCCCCATGCCCGAGGCGCCGTCGTCGCGACGCAGGAACGTGCGGTTCCTCGCGACGGTCGCGCTGGTCGTCGCCGCACTGGCGGTCGCGCTGTACGTCGCCGTCGTCGCACTGCGCGGCGGGGAGCCGGCATCCGCGCCCGCCGCGGACGGCGTCTCGTGCACGGCTCCCCCGCTACCGCCCTCGGCGTTCCCGACCTTCACGGCAGCTCCGGACGCGTCCGTGGCAGCGGGCTCGAGCTGGGTCGCCGACGTCCGCTCGACGTGTGGCGACCTGACGTTCCGCCTCGACGGGAGGCGCGCCCCCAGGAGCGTCGCATCGTTCGTCACGCTGGCCCGGGCGGGCTACTGGACCGACAGCGTCTGCCACCGGCTCACCACGGACCCGGCGCCGACCGCCTTTCTCCAGTGCGGTGACCCGTCAGGACGCAGCACGGCCGAGCCCGGCTACGACCTGCCTCTCGAGAACGTGCCCGCGGATCGGACCTACCGGGTCGGCGACGTCGGGCTGGCCCGGGGGGACGGCTTCCCCGGGACCGCCGGTGAGTTCTTCGTCGTCCACCGCGACTTCACGGTGCCGGCCGGGGCACCGGTCTACTCCCTCATCGGCAGGGTGACGTCGGGGCAGGAGGTCGTGCAGCACATCGCGGGGCTCGGCGGCGAGGACTTCCGGTCGGACGGGCCCCCCTTCACCTCGATCAGCGTGCTCTCCGTCGGAGTGCACGCCGGTTGAACGCCCTCAGCCGCGCCGTCGGGACAGCGGCCCGAGGGAGTCTGCGCGGTCGAGCCGCTCGGCGAGGAAGCGACCCTCGTCGTCGAGGTCGAAGGTGAAGCTCGACGCGAACGCCTGCTGGGTCCATGAGCCCTCGGGGTGCTCGAGGGCCGACCGGCTGCGCACCGCCGTGAGGTCGTGACCGCGCAGGGCCGAGATGAGGTACTCGTTGCGGGCCGTGTAGGCATCGGGTCCGAGCGCGAAGACGCGCTTGGGCGTCCGGCAGAAGGCCAGCGAGAAGAGGCCGCTGCCGGCGAAGCCTGCGATCGTCCCGGCGGCGCGGAAGAGGGCCACCTGCTCGGCGAGCGGGTGGTCCTCGGGGTGGACGACCTCGAAGCCTCGATCGACGAAGAACGCCTCCACCTCGGCGACGTTGTGGCACGAGCGCTTGAGGGAGGGCCGACGGGAGACGAAGATCCGGCGAGGGCGCTCGCGCTTTTCGGCCGAGGCGACGACGTGGTCCCCGACGCGGTCCCAGATGGCCGCCATGGAGGGGTGGACGAAGCGCGGCAGCGAGAACATGCCCGTCGAGGTGTAGAGCCGCTCGGGTCGGCAGGGGGCCGTGAAGACGTGGATGTCGTCGGGCGTGATCCCGAACGCACCGAGGATGTCGATCTCGAAGGGCGCGAGGACGGCCGGCTCCCGGTCGTGCTGGAGCGTCAGGAGCACCTTGACGTCGGGTTCGAGCTCGCGGACCCGCGCCCAGGCCCACATCCGGCTCAGCTGCTCGGTCATGAGGTGACCGAAGTGCCCCGGCCACTCGGAGTCGAGGTGGAACCAGGCACCGGGCAGCTCGTCGGGGGCGCTGATGTCTCGCCGCACCGTCCCGAACCGGGGCGCGCGCTCGACGACGTAGACGTTGGCGATCCGTTCCATCCAGCTCTGGCGGAACGTCTCGGGAAAGAGGATGTCGTCTCGCGTCACGATCTGCCCGCGTGAGCACGTCGGCGCGTCGTAGCGCCGCAGGACCATCTCGGGTACGGCGAGGCGGGACTGGACGTAGGGGTCGGCCTCCCGGTTGACGTCGTAGGCGCACGTCGCGGTCCACGTCACCGGCGGCAGGGCATCGAGCCGCTCCCCGAGCTCCGGCCGCCCTGCGAGGACGGCGTCGACCTCCTCCTCGCGCAGCTTCGGGGCGACGCGCACGCCGTTGACGACCCGGAGCACCTTGCTGTGGACGTGGACCTGCTCGAGCGAGCGCCCGAGCCCCTCGACGTCCCGGTAGGAAGGCGCCTCGGCCCGGTCGTCGTGGAAGTCGCGGGTGCGTGCCTCCAGCGCTGCGGCCACGAGGCCCCACAGGTCGCCGGCATAGGCAGCCTCGGGCGGCAGGTTCTCGTTGGGCAGGGCATCGTCGACCGCGATCCGGGTGCCGCCGTCCGATGCCGTCAGCGACGCGGAGAGACGCTGCAGGAGCAGAGCCTCCGGGCCCGGGGTGGCGGCGGAGTCCTCGACCGGGTGCGGGACGAGCCGGCGGGCGACGTACTCGCCGCCCCGGCGCAGGTGCATGAAGACCCGCTGGAAGAGCAGTGCCTGGTCGTTGCCGTCCTCGTCGGACGCGTCGACGACGAGGTCGAAGGGTCCTTCGACGGTGAGCCGCGCATGCGTCGTCGAGGCGTCGTCGGGCAGCTGCACCGTCGACACGCGCAGGCCCGGCCACTGGCCCGCGAGGATGGTCGACCACGGTGCGGCGTCAGGGCCGCCCACGACGAGCACGGCGCCGTCCGTGCGCCCCTGCAGGGCGTCGACGACGACCTCCATGGCGGCGAGGTGCGGCCGCACGTCGGCCCACCGCTGCTGGTCGGCGCGCCGGACCAGCTCGCTCGCCGGGTGCACCGCCGGCTCCCCCACGGCGGGGTCTGCGGCATCACCGTCCGTGGGTCGCGTGGCTGGCACAGGGGACATCCAAGCACGCCCTCGCCACCGGGAGCGTCAGGACGGGACGGTTGCCGGAGAGCTCACAGGCCGCGCTCAGCCCGAGTGCGTCGTGACGCCGTAGCGGCCCCGGGAGGCCAGCGCCCAGCGGGCCGCGGGCACCGACACGAGCGCGATGACGACCATGAAGGCCGCGAGGACCAGCCAGCCGGTCTCGCCGAGGTCGACACAGAGGTAGGTGACGACCGGCGGAGCAACGACCGCGAGGACGCTGAACCCGAGGCCGGCGAAGCCTTGGTACTGACCCTGCCGCTCGTGCGGCGCGAGGCCCATCTGCAGTCCCCACTGCCCACCCGAGCCGATCATCTCGCCGACGACGTGCACGAGGGAGCCGGCGACCAGGGCGGCGACGGCGAGCCACGTCGACCCCCTGTCGGCGAGGGCGACGATCGCGAAGCCTCCGGCGATCCACCACGCCCCACGCACGAGCGCCCGGGCGCCGGCCACGACGGAGTCGGCGCGACGTGACAGCCGGACCTGGAAGAGCGCGACGGCTGCGGTGTTGATGACAAGCAGGACGGCCACCATGACCGTGGGCGCGGCCGTGTGGGCCGAGACGTAGAGCGCGAGGCTGAGCTCCATGACGAAGAAGTGGAGGGAGAAGAGCCCGGTGATGACGGTGATGACGACGTAGGGCCAGTCGCGGATGACCGCGAGCCGCGGCTCGCCGACGGCACGCGCGTGCGGGGCGATGTCGGGCAGCCGCGTCGAGTTCCAGGCGGCGAACGCCGTGAAGACGGCGTTGAGGACGAAGACGGTGACGTAGGCCCACCGCTCGTCGATGATGAGCGCCGCACCACCGAAGACCGACCCTAGGCCGAGCGCCGTGTTCGTGACGGCCCGGAGGTAGGCCTTGAAGAGCACTCCCCGACCACCGGTGGCGAGCTGGGCGATGACGCCCTGGTTGACCGCGCCCGCACCCCGTTCGAAGAACGCGAGGACGCCGAGCAGGAGCGCCAGCATCCACGGGGTCGTGGCCAGGACCGGCGGCGCGCTGAAGACGGCCGCGCCGACCATGAACGCCGTGAGCACCCGGCGCGGGCCGCGCGTGTCGCCGAGGTGCCCGGCCGGCACCTGGACGACGATGCCGACCACCGCCGACACCGACATCGCGAGCGCCACCTCGGTGGCGCTGAAGCCGACCTGGCGGGTGAAGTAGAGGGCGCTCGTCGTGAGGACGGCGCCGGCGCCGAACCGGTTGGCGAACGACCCCAGCGCGAGGATGCGCAGGTCGCGGTCCACCGGGATGCCCCGCCGGGTCAGCGGTTGGGTCGTCGTCGACGTCATGACACTCTCCTCGTCCCACATTTCTCTCGACGTCAAGATATCTGGCGGTGGGCACATCGGTGCAAGTCGTTATCGACCGTCGCATATGGTGCTGGGGTGTACAGCCCCAACTGGATCGAGCTCGACGGCGTCGTCAACATGCGTGACCTGGGAGGCATGGTGACAGCCGGTGGCGACACCGTCCGACCACGCCGGCTGCTGCGCTCCGACAACCTCCAGGACCTCACCCCCGGCTCCGTCGACGCCCTCGTCAACCGCTACGGCGTCAGTGACGTCGTGGACCTGCGCACCGACGTCGAGGTCGCCAAGGAGGGCGACGGCCCGCTCCGCGCGCTGGACGGCATACGACACCACCACCACACGCTCTACCGCGAGGACACGACCGAGTCGGGCATCCCGGCCGCGGAGCGCGCTCTCCCCTGGGAGACCGACGAGCGCCGCGACGCCGCGGCGGCCGACGCCGCCGAGCGCAACGGCGGCCACCGCCCGAGCCACGACCAGTTCTGGTCGGAGCACTACCTCAGCTACCTCGCGAGCCGCCCCGACTCGGTGGTCGCGGCGCTGCATGCCATCGCCTCCAGCCAGGGCGCGGCCATCGTGCACTGCGCCGCCGGCAAGGACCGCACCGGCACGGTCGTGGGACTCGCGCTCAAGGTCGTGGGCGTGCCCGACGACCTCGTCGTGGCCGACTACGCGGCGTCGGCCGAGCGCGTCGCCGCGATCATGGACCGGCTGCGCGCCAAGGAGGCGTACGCCGCGAACCTCAAGGACAAGACGGTGGCGCAGCAGTCGCCGACCACCGACACGATGCGCCTGCTGCTCGCCACGCTCGACGAGCGCTACGGCGGCCCGCTGGGCTGGCTCGACTCCCAGGGCTGGACGGCGGCCGACACGGAGCGCCTGCGCCGCAAGCTCCTCGAGGCCTGAGCCGCCACGGCCCATGGCGTTGGGGCGACAGCCCGACGGCACCACAGAGGCTGCGGCTGTGGCTACTTCTTCTTGTCGCCCTTGTCGCCGTCGCTCGACAGCGCAGCGACGAAGGCCTCCTGCGGCACCTCGACCCGTCCGACCATCTTCATGCGCTTCTTGCCCTCCTTCTGCTTCTCGAGGAGCTTGCGCTTGCGGCTGATGTCGCCGCCGTAGCACTTGGCGAGCACGTCCTTGCGGATGGCGCGGATGTTCTCGCGGGCGATGATCCGCGAGCCGATGGCGGCCTGGATCGGGACCTCGAACTGCTGGCGGGGAATGAGGTCCTTGAGCTTGCTCGCCATCATGACGCCGTACGCGTAGGCCTTGTCCTTGTGGACGATGGCCGAGAAGGCGTCGACGGTCTCGCCCTGGAGCAGGATCTCGACCTTGACGAGGTCGGCGACCTGCTCGCCGTCGGGCTCGTAGTCGAGCGAGGCGTAGCCGCGGGTGCGCGACTTCAGCTGGTCGAAGAAGTCGAAGACGATCTCGGCGAGCGGCAGCGTGTAGCGCATCTCGACGCGGTCCTCGGAGAGGTAGTCCATGCCGCGCAGGTTGCCGCGCTTCTGCTGGCACAGCTCCATGATCGCGCCGACGAACTCCGACGGCGCGAGGATCGTGGCGCGCACGACCGGCTCGCTCACCTCGCGGATCTTGCCGTCGGGGTACTCGCTCGGGTTGGTCACGTGCACGGCCTTGCCGTCGTCCATCGTGACGTCGTAGACGACGTTGGGCTGGGTCGAGATGAGGTCGAGGTCGAACTCGCGCTCGAGCCGCTCGCGGACGATCTCGAGGTGCAGCAGCCCGAGGAAGCCGACGCGGAAGCCGAACCCGAGAGCCGCGGACGTCTCGGGCTCGTAGACGAGCGCGGCGTCGTTGAGCTTCAGCTTGTCGAGGGCGTCGCGCAGGTCGGGATAGTCCGAGCCGTCGATGGGATAGAGGCCGGAGAAGACCATCGGCTTCGGGTCGCGGTAGCCGCCGAGGTCCTTGGAGGCCGGCTTGCTCGCGTTGGTCACCGTGTCGCCGACGCGCGACTGTCGCACGTCCTTGACGCCGGTGATGAGGTAGCCGACCTCGCCGACGCCGAGACCCTTGCCGGGCACCGGCTCGGGGCTGATGACGCCGATCTCGAGCAGCTCGTGGGTCGCCCGGGTCGACATCATGACGATCTTCTCGCGCGGGCTGAGGTTGCCGTCGACGACGCGGACGTAGGTCACGACACCGCGGTAGGTGTCGTAGACCGAGTCGAAGATCATGGCGCGCGCCGGGGCGTCGGGGTCGCCGACGGGGGCAGGAAGCGTGCGGACGATCTTGTCGAGGAGTGGCTCGACGCCCTCGCCGGTCTTGCCCGAGACCCTGAGGCAGTCCTCGGGCTCACAGCCGATGAGCTTGGCCAGCTCCTCGGCGTACTTCTCTGGCTGGGCCGCCGGCAGGTCGATCTTGTTGAGGACCGGGATGATCGAGAGGTCGTTCTCCATCGCGAGGTAGAGGTTCGCGAGGGTCTGTGCCTCGATGCCCTGGGCGGCGTCCACGAGGAGCACCGCACCCTCGCAGGCGGCCAGCGACCGTGACACCTCGTAGGTGAAGTCGACGTGCCCCGGGGTGTCGATCATGTTGAGGGCGTACGTCGTGCCGTCGAGCTCCCACGGCATGCGCACGGCCTGACTCTTGATCGTGATGCCGCGCTCGCGCTCGATGTCCATCCGGTCGAGGTACTGCGCGCGCATCGCGCGCGCGTCGACGACGCCGGTCAGCTGCAGCATGCGGTCGGCCAGCGTGGACTTGCCGTGGTCGATGTGCGCGATGATGCAGAAGTTGCGGATCAGGTCCGGCGGCGTTGCGTTGGGTGCCAACGCGGATCGGGCCATGGGCGACACGTGGGACGAACCTCGCAGAGTCAGGGTGACGGGGATGGTGCTGGTCGGTGGGCGGGCGGCGCTCGAGTCAATCGAGCCGCTCGGAGTGCCCCCGCAGCCCCCACAGTCTCCCATGCTTTGGGGATCTGCCGCTCACGCCCTCGTGGCCCGCGCCGACCACCGACCCGAGACGTGACGCACAATGGCGGCCATGCGCGCCCAACCCATGCAGGTCCTGCCCGTGGCCCCCGGGTCGCACGTGCCGCTGCGCCGTCACGTGCGGCACCCGCGGGAGATCCTGACGCTCGTCGTCGCGATCATCGCCTCGCTGCTCCTGCTCCTGGCCGCCTTCGCAGAGGTGTCGGCCGCCATCGACGAGCAGCGCACGCCGGACGTCTACGCGCTGGCGCTCGTGTTCGCCCCGCTGCTCGTCTGGTTCGCGCGCGGGCAGCTGTGGGCGCAGCAGCGGCTCACCGGCATCAAGCTGACCCCCGAGCAGTTCCCCGAGGCGTACGCGATGCTCGTCGACGCCGCGAGCCGCTCTGGCCTCTCCTACGTACCCGACGCGTACGTCGTGCTCGGCAACGGTGTCATCAACGCGGCGGCGTCCGGCCACGGCTTCCGACGGTTCGTGTTCGTCAACAGCGACCTCCTCGAGGTCGGTGGAGCAGCACGCGAGCCCGACGCGCTCCGGTTCGTCATCGCCCACGAGGTCGGGCACATCGCCGCGGGTCACGTCAGCTACTGGCGCATCCTCGGCACGTTCGCCTCCCAGTGGATCCCGCTCGTCGGGTCGACGCTGAGCCGGGCCCAGGAGTACACCGCGGACAACTACGGCCACGCTCTCGCACCGCAGGGTGCCCGGTCGGCGATGGCGACGCTCGCCGGAGGCAAGTACCTCGGCCGGTCGGTCGACGTCGACGCGATGGCCGACCGCGCCGTCACCGAGCCCGGCTTCTTCGTGTGGGTGACCAACGCCGCTGCGAGCCACCCGGTGCTGCTGTGGCGCATGCACGCCCTGCGCGACCGACGCCGTCCGGGGCGGCTGCTCTGGCGCCCGAGGGAGCCGTGGCTGTGGGGCACTCCCGCGGCGCCCGGCGCCTACGCCCTGCCCGCCATGGTCGGCTTCTCGCCGACGCCGCAGCCCGAGGTGCTGTCCACCCGGCAGGTTGCCGATCGCGTCCCCGTCGACGCCGTGGCCAACACCGCGTCGGGGGCCCTGTCCAGCGCCGTGCCGTATGCCGTGCCCGCCGTGGTGACTGAGGGCGCGGACGCGGCCCCGGAACCTCGTCGCGACCCGACCGGCCAGCCGGAGCCGGTCCGTGACGACCGCTGGCGCCCCTGACCCGTCGGGCGAGCGCCCCGCCGCAGTCGAGCTGGGCGCTTCGCCCCAGTCGAGTGAGCGCACCGTCCCAGTCGAGTGAGCGCCCCGTCCCGCCGTCAGGCGTTCGTCGTGGCCGAGACGGCGGCAGCGTGCTCGACCTGACGCCCGGAGCCGGTGGCAGCAGCACTCGCGCGGCGCTCGAGCACCGCTGACAGCACCGCCACGCCGACACCGAGCACGGCGAGACCGGCACCGACGAGGCTCGGCGCGCCGTAGCCCCAGCCCGCCGCGAGCACGATCGAGCCGAGCCAGGCGCCGAGGGCGTTCGCGGTGTTGAGCGTCGAGTGGTTGAGCGCGGCCGCGAGCGACTGCCCCTCGTGCGCGACGTCCATGAGGCGCGTCTGGAGCAGCGGCACGACGATCGAGGGCAGCAGACCCAGGACGAAGACCATGACGACCGCGAGCCAGAGGATCTGGGCGGCCCACCCGAAGAGGGCGAGGAGCACGGCGATGGCCGCGAGCGCCCCGATGATCCCCTTGAGCACGCCGACCCGGTTGGCGACCCGGCCGCTGAGCACCATGCCGACGACCATGCCGACGCCGTAGGCCGCGAGGACCCACGCGATGTAGCGCTCGTCGAGCCCGGCGAGCTCGGTCATGGTCGGGGTGATGAAGGAGTACATCGCGAACATGCCGCCGAAGCCGACGACGCCGATGAGGAGCGCGAGCCAGACCTGGGGCCGGCGCAGCGCCTGCATCTCGGCCCGCATCGACTCCTCACCGCTCGGCGGCTGGTGCGGCAGGAAGACCGCGATGGCCGCGACGGTCAGGGCGGCGATGACGCCGACGAGGACGTAGGGCAGGTGCCACGAGAAGCGCTGCCCGAGCAGGGTCGCGAGCGGCACGCCGACGACGTTGGCGACACCGAGGCCACCGAGGATGGCGGCTACGGCCGCCGTGCGGCGCCGGTGCGACACGAGGGACGCGGCGACGACCGAGCCGATGCCGAAGAAGGCACCGTGCGGCATACCCGCGAGGAAGCGGGCAGCCATGACGGTCGGGTACGTGTTCGCCGCGAGGACGGCGAGGTGCGCGACGGCGAAGAAGGCCATGAGCCCCATGAGCAGACCCTTGCGCGGTGCCTTGGCGAACGCGATGGCGATGAGCGGCGCACCGACCACGACGCCGAGGGCGTAGGCGGAGACGTAGTGCCCGGCGGTGGCGATGCCGACCCCCGTCCCGTCGGCGATCTGCGGCAGCAGGCCCATCGTCACGAACTCCGTCGTGCCGATGGCGAACCCACCGACGGCGATGGCGAGGATGGCGAGGGTCGTGCGGCGTGCTGCGGGACTCACAGGGCTCTCCGGGTTCGGTCGTTCGTCGGCATCCACGATGGTGGCGGCGGGCATGAGTGGTGCGGATCGCCGTCGACCCGGTCTCGGACCCCAACGGTAACGGTGCCGCGGCTACGGTGATTCCCATGCCCAGCACCTTCGAACGCCTGGTCGGTCGCCTGCGCGGCCTCGTGCGAGCCTCGCCCTCAACGACGCGCACCCGTTCGTCCGCGCCCAGCGCGCCGCAGCGTCCGGCTGCCACCTCGACTCCGTCCGCCACCGCGAGGCCCTACCCCGGCGACGCGACGACCTTGCCGGACACCACGTATGCGCCGCGACCGGACGGCCGCCCCGATCCCGGCGAGATCGTCTGGACCTGGGTGCCCTACGAGGAGGACCACAGGCAGGGCAAGGACCGGCCGGTGCTCGTCATCGGGCGCGAGGGCGACTGGCTCGTCGCACTGCCCCTGACGAGCAAGGACCACGACCGCGACGAGCAGCAGGAACGGCGCTCGGGCCGCGAGTGGGTCGACGTCGGCACCGGCGCGTGGGACGGCCGAGGGCGCCCGAGCGAGGTCCGGGTCAACCGGCTCGTCCGGGTCGATCCCGACGGCGTGCGCCGCGAGGGTGCCGTGCTCCCCCGCGACCGCTACGACGAGGTGGTGGCCGCTGCGCGCGCCCACCACGGCTGAGACGCAGATCGGGCCCGTCACCACGAGGTGACGGGCCCGTTCAGACGAGAGGGTGGTGCGTCAGAGCGACGCGACCTTCTTCGCCAGCGCCGACTTCTTGTTGGCAGCCTGGTTCTGGTGGATGACACCCTTGCTGACAGCCTTGTCGAGCTTCTTCGAGGCGGTCTTGAGGGCCTCGGCAGCAGCGTCCTTGTCGCCGGAGGCCGTGGCCTCGCGGACCTTGCGGACCCACGTGCGAAGCTCGCTCTTGACGGCCTTGTTGCGCTCGGTGCGCGTCGCGTTCGTCTTGATGCGCTTGAGCTGCGACTTGATGTTTGCCACGTTGATGGTTTCTTTCGTTCGGTCGGATGGTTGCCGTTAGAGGGCGGCAAAGCTGCTCGGGACCGGGCGTGGGGACACCCTGCGTGAGCGGCTCTGGATGGTGCATGCATGCGCGCACGACCTGAGCGCGCACGCAAGGGTCAAAGTTACCAGCGGGCGGGGCGCTCGACCAAACCGGAGGTATGCCGTCCGGCGCTGTCCGCGCGGTCGTCCGGTGAGCTCGACCTCAGCGGGCCGCTCGCGCCCGGGAGATGGTCAGGATCGCCCGCTCGACGGCGTACACGGGGTCGCGGCCGCCGCCCTTGACCTCGAAGTCCGCGGCTGCCACCGCCTGCACGGCGACGGCGAGCCCGTCCGCGGTCCAGTGGCCGACGGCGCGGCGGGCCTTGTCGATCTGCCACGGGGCCATGCCGAGGCTCTTGGCGAGCTGGGCCGAGCTGCCCCGGCCGGCCGCGCCGACCTTGATGAGCTGACGCAGCTGCGAGGCGATGACGGCGACGATCGGGACCGGGTCGACCCCGGTGGCGATGGCGTGTCGGAGCAGGCGCAGCGCCTCCCCGGAGTGCCCGGCGATCGTCGCGTCGGCGACCCGGAAGCCCGTGGCCTCGACCTTGCCCCCGTGGTAGGTGTCGACGACGGCGTCGTCGATCGTGCCCTCGGTGTCGGAGACGAGCTGGGAGCAGGCCGCGGCGAGCTCGCGGACGTCCTTGCCCACGGCCTCGATGAGGGCCCGCACGCCCTCGCTCGTGATCTTGCGCCGGGCCGCCGAGAACTCCTTCATGACGAAGTCGGTCTTGTCCCGGTCGGTCTTGATGGCCGGGCACTCGATGACGCGGGCCCCGGCCTTCTTCATCGTGTCGAGGACCTTCTTGCCCTTCATCCCTCCCCCGTGCGCGACGACGAGGCCGACGTCGGGGTCGGGCGCCGCGAGGAGCGCGAGCAGGTCGAGCTGGAGCTCGTCGGGCGACTCATGGAGGTCGCGCACGACGATCGTCTTGGCGCCGCCGAAGAGCGAGGGGCTGGCGTGCATCTGGAGGGCGCCGGACTCGTAGGTCGCGGCCTCGATGCGGATGACCTCGACGTCGGCCTCCTTGGCGCCGGCGAGGACCCCGGCGACGGCCCGCTCGACGAGGACGCCCTCGGGGCCGGTCACGAGCACGAAGGGAAGGATGGCCGGGTCGGTCATGGCCGCAACTCTGCCATGCGACGGCGACACCGCGGGACGCCCGGGATCCCGGCAAGCCCGCTGACGCGTGTCAGTCGAAGAGGGCGCCCGACGCGATGGTCAGCCCGAGCTGCTCGACGCGAGCGGCGATCGTCTCCTCGGGCAGCTCGAAGTGGTCGACGAGCTCGTCGAGCTGCATGCCGGTCTCTGCTGCGTCGCGCAGCTCCTCGTCCTGCTCGTCGGTCCACGCGTGCCCGGACGTCACCGCACTGCGCGAGGAGACCGGAGCCGGCGGGGCCACCGCGACCGGCCTCGGGTGCTCCGTGCCGTCGGCGTCGGACCGGGCCCCGGTGAGCGACCGCAGGGCCGGCTCCTCGACGGCGACGGGCGGCGGCGCCATGGCGTCGAGCCGGGCCAGCGCGGAGAGCACCATCTTCCTGTCGGTCGTCGGGTAGAAGGGGGGCAGCGAACGCTGGAGGAAGCCGGCATACCTCGCCGTCATCATCCGGGAGTCGAGGAAGGCCACGACGCCGCGGTCGTCGGCACGGCGCACGAGACGTCCGGCGCCCTGGGCCAGGCGCAGCGCGGCGTGGGTCGCCGAGACGGCCATGAAGCCGTTGCCGCCCATCCGCGCGATCGCCTGCGACCGGGCGGAGGCGAGCGGGTCGTCGGGTCGCGGGAACGGGATGCGGTCGATGATGACGAGCTGGCACGACGAGCCCGGCACGTCGACGCCCTGCCACAGGGTGAGCGTGCCGAAGAGACAGGTGCGAGGGTCGCGCGCGAACTGGCGCACGAGGGTCGTGATCTGGTCCTCGCCCTGGCAGAGGACCGGGATGTCGTCGCCGAACCGCGCGCGCATGACCTCGGCGGCCGTCTGGGCCGCCCGCATCGACGAGAAGAGACCGAGGGTGCGGCCTCCGGCAGCACGCACGAGCTCCTCGATCTCGTCCAGCGTGTCGTCGCCGGCGCCGTCACGGCCGGGCGGCGGCAGGTGGGCGGCGACGTAGGCGATGGCCTGCTTCGGGTAGTCGAAGGGGCTACCGACGTCGAGGCCCTGCCACGTGGGAGCGCCCTCGCCGCGCAGCCCGATCGTGCCGGCCACCGCGTCGAACGTGCCGCCGAGCTCGAGCGTCGCGGACGTGAGGACGACGGTGCGCGCCTCGAAGACCTTGTCGCGCACGAGCATCGCGACGCTCATCGGCGCGACGCGCAGGACCGGCCCGCGGCGCTGGTCGCGATTGAGCCAGACGACGTCGAGCTCGCGCTCCTCGAGGATCCGCTCGGCGTTCTCGTGGATCTCGTCCACGGCGGCACGGGCCACCTGGCGGGCGCCGTCGGCCTCCTGGCCGGGCGGTGGCTTGAGGTCGCTCTGGACGGTGCGGGCCGTGTCACGCACCCGGGCGAGCGCGAGGCCGACGGAGTCGGGGATGCCGAGCATCCGCCCCTCCTCGAGCGGCTCGAGCGCCTGGGCGAGCATCTCCCCCGCCTCGTCCATGGCGGCGGTGTTCTCGGACATGCGACCGGCCTTCTTCGCAGCCGTCATGACCATGGTGCCGGTCAGCTCGTCGGTGATCGTCGCCGTGACGCGGTCGACGAGCTCGTGGGCCTCGTCGACGACGAGCACGTCGTGCTCGGGCAGCATCTGCCGGCCCTCGAAGGAGTCGATGGCCATGAAGGAGTGGTTGGTGACGATGACGTCGACGTCCTTGGCGGCCTCGCGGGCGCGCTCGACGAAGCACTCGGCGACGAGCGGGCACTTGCCACCCATGCACTCGTGCGCCGACACCGAGACCTGCCGCCACGCGCGCTCCGAGACGCCGGGCACGAGCTCGTCGCGGTCACCGGAGTCGGTCGTGCTCGCCCACTCGCGCAGCCGGACGACCTCCTGGCCGAGACGGCCGACGGCGGCGTCGACCTGCCCGACCGACAGCAGTCCGTCCTCGTCGTCGGGGAAGCCACCCTCGAGCTTGTTGAGGCACACGTAGTTGCGCCGCCCCTTGACGAGGGCGTAGGTCGGTCGTCGCCCGAGCACGGGCGCGAGCGCATCGGCGACCCGCGGCATGTCGCGGTCGACGATCTGTGCCTGCAGCGCCAGGGTCGCGGTCGCGACGACTGCCGGCTTGCCCGCCTCGAAGGCGTGCGCGACGGCGGGCACGAGGTAGGCGAGCGACTTGCCGGTGCCGGTCCCGGCCTGCACGAGCAGGTGCTCGCCGCCGTCGATGGCGTGAGCGACGGCCTTGGCCATCTCGACCTGCCCGGGGCGCTCGGCACCGCCGACCCCCGACACCGCTGCGTGGAGGAGGTCGTCGAGCGCGGGTCGCTGAGGCATTGGATCAGCGTATGCCGCAGGGCCGACTCGCCGTGCCACCCGTCCCCCGCGTCGCGTGACCCGCGGTCCGGTCCGCGCGCAGGGGCTGTGGCGCGGAGGCTCGGAGGCTCGGGGCTCGGAGGCTCGGAGGCTCAGTGACTCCGTGCCCAGCGTTCGCCGAGCTCGGTGCCCGTCGGCGCGGTGGCGTCGAGGATCGAGGGCTCTGGCGTGCACAAGGCGTCGAGCTGCAGGCCGAGGTAGCGGCGCCGGAGGGCGACGGTCCGCTCGGGGTCGTCGACGCGTACGGCGGTCAGCTGCTCGAGCAGCATGGGGACGTCAGCTGCCTCGACGTCGCGGCGCAGGCGACCGGTGGCCTGCGCCCGCTGCACGAGAGTGTCGACGAGGTCGCCGCCGCGGACGGCGAGGTCGCGCAGCTCGACCGTCGACCGGAACGTGCCGGCCAGCCGGACGGTCAGGGCGTGGACGTCGGCCTCGACCACGTCGGCGAGGAAGGCCTCGAAGGCTGACCACGCGTCACGGTCGTCGGCGAGCGCCCGCTCGGCCAGCTCGACGAAACGGCGTAGCCCGTCGCCGCACACCCGCTGCAGCAGCTCGTCCCGGCCGGCATAGCGACGGTAGAGACCACCGACACCGACTCCGGCCGCCTGCGCGACCGCGGCCATCGAGGCCTCGGGGTCGCGCAGCAGCACCTCCCGCGCCGCCTCGACGATCGCAGCGTCGTTGCGCGCCGCCTCCGCCTGGCGACCGCGTCGCGGGCGGTCCCGTGCGGCGTCGGCGTCGGGCTCCCCTGGCGTGCGGCTCGGCATGGACCGACCGTACCACTTGAACGGAACGCACCATTCCGTTAATGTCTATACGGAACGAACCATTCCGATAGAGAGGCACCCCGATGGACACGACGCAGACCGCCTGGACGATCCTCGACGCGGCGCACGCGGCCCTGCGCGACACCGTGACCGCGGTGCGCACCGACGAGTGGGACGGCCCCACGCCGTGCTCCGACTGGACCGTGGCGCAGGTGCTCCAGCACGCAGCCGGCGACCAGCAGGCCTACGCCGCGATGCTCGGCGAGGGCGACTTCCCGGCATACGACCCCTTCTCCCCCACGGGCACGCTGGAGACGAGCGCGCTCGAGCTGCTCGACCCGCCGCTCACGGCATCCCGCCTTGCCTTCTCGCGCGTCGGCGCGGACGACCCCGCGGTCGCCGTGCCGCTCCCGCAGGCACGGCTGGTCGCTCCGGTCGCCGTGGGCGCGGCGGCGCTGGACGCAGCGGTGCACGCCTGGGACATCGCGGTCGCGACCGGCCAGCCGTCCCCCATGGACGCCGGGCTCGCCGCGCAGCTGAACGCCGTGGCTATCGAGATCGTCGAGCCCCTGCGCGGATTCGCCTATGCCGCAGCACTGCCCGGCGTCCAGGGTGATGCCGTCGACCGGCTGCTGCGCTACCTCGGACGAGACCCCAGCTGGTCCCCGACGCGCTGAGCCGCACCCGTCCGTCTCCGACCGTCCGCCCGGACGTGCCGGCCTGGGACGGACGTCACGCCACCGACTGCGCCGATCTCGTTGTGCCGAGGCAGGTCCGGGGGTTGTATCGAGGTATGAGCGCACCCCTGCCCACCGACCTCGACATCGCGAACGCGGCGACCCTGCGTCCGCTCGCCGACGTCGCCACCGACCTCGGCGTCACGTCCGACCACCTCGAGCCGTGGGGGCGTGACGTCGCGAAGATCGACCTCGCCGTCCTCGACGAGCCAACCCACCAGCCCGACGCGAAGTACGTCGTCGTCACCGCGATCACGCCGACGCCGCTCGGCGAGGGCAAGACGACGACCTCCGTCGGGCTCGCCCAGGCGCTGCAGCGGCTCGACAAGCGTGCCGTCGTCGCGCTGCGCCAGCCCTCGATGGGTCCGACGTTCGGGATCAAGGGCGGTGCGGCCGGCGGCGGCTACAGCCAGGTCGTCCCCATGGAGCGGCTCAACCTGCACCTGACGGGTGACTTCCACGCCGTCACGTCGGCCCACAACCTGCTCGCCGCGATGATCGACAACCACCTGCACCACGGCAACGCGCTCGGCCTCGACGTCCGCAACATCACGTGGCGCCGGGTGCTCGACGTCAACGACCGGGCCCTGCGCAACGTCGTCATCGGGCTCGGTGCACGTCAGGACGGCGTGGCCCGCGAGACGGGGTTCGACATCACGGCCGCGAGCGAGGTCATGGTGCTGCTCACCCTCGCGACCTCGCTGCGCGACCTGCGCGAGCGCCTCGGCCGGATCGTCGTCGGCTACACGACCGAGGGGAAGGGCGTCAGCGCCGAGGACCTGCACGCCGCCGGAGCGATGACGGCGATCCTCGCGGACGCCCTCAAGCCCAACCTGCTCCAGACGCTCGAGGGCGGGCCGGCCATCATCCACTGCGGGCCGTTCGGCAACATCGCGACGGGCACGTCGTCCGTCACGGCCGACCTCATCGCCATGCGCGGCAGCGACTACGCCATCACCGAGGCCGGCTTCGGGGCCGACATGGGAGCCGAGCGCTTCTTCGACGTCAAGTGCCGGGTCAGCGGGCTCAGGCCCGACGTCGCCGTGATCGTGGCGACGGTCCGCGCGCTCAAGACCCATTCGGGGAGGTATGCCGTCAAGGCCGGAAAGCCCCTGCCCGCGGGCCTGCTCAAGGAGAGTCCCAAGGACGTCGAGGCCGGGTTGGCCAACCTTCGCAAGCACGTCGAGATCGTGCGTCGCTTCGGCGTGCAGCCCGTCATCGCGATCAACGCGTTCCCCGACGACCACGACTCCGAGCACGCCGTCATCCGCCGCTTCTGCAACAGCCTCGGGGTCCGCTCAGCGGTGACCCGTCACGTCGCCGAGGGCGGGGCGGGAGCGCTGGAGCTCGCCCAGGTCGTCATCGAGGCCGCGCACGAGCCGACGAGCTTCGAGTTCCTCTATCCCCTCGACCTGCCGCTCGAGCAGAAGATCGAGGCCATCGCCACACAGATCTACGGCGCCGACGGGATCGACGTCAGCCCGGCGGCGGCCAAGGCGCTCAAGGACTACGAACGGCTCGGCTACGGCGGCCTGCCCGTGGTCATCGCCAAGACGCACCTGTCGATCTCGTCCGACCCCTCGCTGCGCGGAGCCCCACGCGGCTGGCGGATGCCGGTGCGCGAGGTCCGGGCGGCGGTCGGGGCGGGCTACGTCTACGCGATCTGCGGAGACATGCGGACCATGCCGGGCCTGCCGACCTCCCCCAACGCCGAACGCATCGACATCGACGAGAACGGTTCCGTCACCGGCCTGTCCTGACCCCGGTAGGCCTCCTCACGACCGCTCAGACCGCCACGGCACCGTCTCGTCGGAGCTCGGCCGAGCTCGTCACCGGTCAGTCCAGGGGCAGGCCGTCGACGCGACGGGCCATCGCGACGTCGTCGCGGTAGTCGGTGGCGGTGAGGCGGAGCCCGCGTGGCACCCGGCCCACCTCGGTCCAGCCCGACCGCTCGTAGAACTCCCCCAGACCGAGGCCGTCGCGGTAGTCGAGGCGCAGCAGCTCGACCCACGGCAGCTCGCGTCGGGCGATGCCGACCATGCCGCCGAGGAGGATGCGGCCGAGGTTGCGCCCCTGGGCGGCCGGGTCGACCATGAGCCGCTTCAGCCCGGCGACGTGGTCGTAGGGGAAGCCTCTCGAGTGCTCCCAGAAGCCGATGCCGAGCAAGGAACCGCCGGGCTCCCTGAGCACACAGAGCAGCGAGCGCCGCGCCCGGACGTCGTCGAGGTGCCCGTCGAGCGCGGCCGCCACGTCGTGCCGGGTCGCGCCGGGCAGGAAGCCGACGGAGCCACCGGCGTCGTTGACGCGCACCCAGAGGTCCACGACGGCCTCCCGGAACTCGGCGCCGACCGCCTCTCGAGGCACGGACGCGACCTTCGGCGCCTCGAAGTAGGGCATCGGCTCGCTGTCCGGCTCGCCCTTCATCCGCCGGGTGCCGACCTGGACGAGTCCCGCCGACACCGCCGTGCGCATCGACGCCGCATTGACGGCGTCGACCATCGCCGTCACGAGCGCGTCCGGGCGGTGCTCGACGCCCCACGCGACGACCGCGCGCGAGATCTCCCGCCCGAGACCTGCACCCAGGCGGTCGTGCGCGAGTCGGTAGTAGAGGTTGAGGCTCGAGGCGTCGGAGTCCTTGTGCCGCAAGCCTGCCCACCCGATGACCTCGCCGGTCGCGCGGTCGACGACGGCGGCATACCCCAGCTCGTCCCGCTCCCAGTCGGCGACGTCGTCCGCGAGACGCTCACGGCACCGCTCGGGGCTCGGCATGCTCGAGGGCGAGTGGGCATACGTGCGCGGGTCGCTGTGGAGGCGGACGTAGTCGTCGAGGTCGTCGGCCCGCGGACGGCGCAGGACGAGCCGCTCGGTCGTCAGCCAAGCTCCCCCGTCGTCGGCAGCAGCGGTCACGGCGCCTGTCGCTCGGGCGCGCGCGTCTCGCAGGCGGCCAGAGGCGCGCCGTCGCAGCAGGGCTCGATGTAGAGGCACTTCGGGCAGCGGTTGTGCGCCTGCTCGGCATACATCTGGGTGCCGCAGTAGGGGCACGGGATCTCGAGGGCCATGCTCCTCATCCTCCCCGACACCCCCGACGGCCGGGCACCGACATGCCGAAGGGCCCGGTGAGGGGCCCTTCGGCGGTGTCCGTCAGCTGGCGACGACGGCGTAGGCCGCGAGGTCGGGCTCCATGCTGGGCGTGACCTTCGCGCGCAGCCGGGTCCCTTCGGCCACGTGCTCGCTCTCGAGGATCTCGCCCTCCTCGTGGAGGCGCGAGATGAGGTCGCCGCGCTCGTAGGGCACGAGCACCTCGACCTCGATGTCGGGCTTGGGCAGCTCGTGGTCGATGAGCGCGCGCAGCTCGTCGAGCCCGGCGCCGGTGCGCGCCGACACCGTGATGCAGTGCTTCTCGTGGCGGCGCAGCCGGTCGAGCACCTCCGGGTCGGCGATGTCGGCCTTGTTGACGACGATGATCTCCTTGATCTGGTCGCCTCCGACGTCCGCGAGCACCTCGCGCACGGCCGAGATCTGGCCCTCGGGGTCGGGGTGCGAGCCGTCGACGACGTGCAGGAGCAGGTCGGAGTCGCCGACCTCCTCGAGCGTCGAGCGGAACGCCTCGACGAGCTGGTGGGGCAGGCTGCGCACGAAGCCGACCGTGTCGGCGAGCGTGTAGACGCGACCGTCCTCGGTCTCGGTGCGGCGCACCGTCGGGTCGAGGGTCGCGAAGAGCTGGTTCTCGACGAGGACGCCGGCGCCGGTGAGGCGGTTGAGCAGCGAGCTCTTGCCGGCGTTGGTGTAGCCGGCGATCGCGACGGACGGGACGCCGCCGGCGCGGCGCGAGTGGCGACGGGTGTCTCGGCTCGTCTTCATGCCCTTGATGTCGCGGCGCAGCTTGGCGATCTTCGTGTTGATGCGACGGCGGTCGAGCTCGATCTTCGTCTCACCGGGTCCACGTGAGCCGATGCCCTCACCGCCGGCGACCCGGCCACCGGCCTGACGGGACATCGACTCGCCCCAGCCACGCAGGCGCGGCAGGAGGTACTGGAGCTGGGCCAGCTCGACCTGGGCGCGGCCCTCACGGCTCTTGGCGTGCTGGGCGAAGATGTCGAGGATGAGCGCCGTGCGGTCGATGACCTTGACCTTGACGACGTCCTCGAGGGCGCGCCGCTGGCTGGGCGCCAGCTCGCCGTCGCAGATGACCGTGTCGGCGCCCTCCTCGACGACGATGTCGCGCAGCTCGATCGCCTTGCCCTTGCCGAGCCAGGTCGCCGGGTCGGGCTTCTGACGACGCTGGACGACGCCCTCGAGCACGGTGGAGCCGGCGGTCTCGGCGAGCGCCGCGAGCTCACGGATGGAGTTCTCGGCGTCGTCGGCGGTGCCCTCGGTCCAGACACCGGCCAGCACGACCCGCTCGAGGCGCAGCTGGCGGTACTCGACCTCGGTGATGTCCTCGAGCTCGGTCGAGAGGCCCTGGACGCGGCGGAGCGCGGCGCGCTCCTCACGGTCGAGCTGGTCGCCGTCGTAGAGCGGGTATGCCGTCTCGTCGGTCTCGTGGAGCTCCTCGGCCAGCGCGTCGGCGCGGGTGGCGAAGAGGGTGCGCTCCCGCTGCACGGCGCGGTCGGTGTCGCTGGGGTGGTTCGTGTGGTTGCTCGTCATGTTCTCCCTATGGTCCCACCCCTAGAACGCCACGAGCCACTCGTTTGTGCCCGAACCGGCGTGCAGGGCACGGCGGGTTGGGTGCCGCGGACGACGGGCCGGGGCCGATACGGTGACCGTGATGAGCGAGCCGACCGACCACTACTTCACCGCCGAGCCGGCCACCCCGGAGGAGCGTCGCACCATCGAGGTCACCCTCGACGGGCACCGGTACACGCTGACGACGGCCCGCGGCGTCTACTCCCCCGACCGCCTCGACCCGGGCACGGCCGTGCTGCTCCAGGGCGCTCCCGACCCGAGCCCGACCGGCGACCTGCTCGACGTCGGCTGCGGCTGGGGCCCGATCTCCCTGACCCTCGCGCTCCGCTCCCCCGGCTCCAGGGTCTGGGGTGTCGACGTCAACCGCCGGTCGCTCGACCTGGCGCGGACCAACGCCGCGGCGGTGGGGGTCGACAACACGACCTTCTGCGAGCCGGACGACGTGCCCGACGACGTGCGCTTCACGACGATCTGGTCCAACCCGCCGATCCACGTCGGCAAGGCCGCCCTCCACGCCCTGCTCGAGCGGTGGCTCCCACGCCTGGCCGACGACGGCGTCGCGCACCTCGTCGTCCAGAAGCACCTCGGCTCCGACTCGCTCCAGCGGTGGATCACCGAGCAGGACTGGGGCCTCAGGTGCACCCGCCTGTCGTCCGCCAAGGCGTTCCGGATCCTCGAGGTGCGCCGTTCCTGACATGGACGGGGCCGTCGACGACGCGCGTGCCCTCGTGGCGCACTGGTTCCCCGAGGCGCGGGCTGCGTGGCTCGGCGGGAGCGTCGTCCTCGGCTCCGCCACCCCGGGCTCCGACCTCGACGTGACCGTGCTCCTGCCCGGGCCACCAGCGCCGTACCGCGATGCGCGGCACTTCCGCGACTGGCCGGTCGAGCTCTTCGTGCACACCGAGACGTCGCTCGGCCACTACGTGCGGCGCGACGTCGCCGGCGGGCGGCCCACCATGGTGCGGCTGCTCGGACGCTCGGTCGTCCTCCTCGACAGCGACGGGTCCGGTGCCCAGTGGCAGCGGACGGCGCAGCAGCTGCTCGCCGCGGGACCTCCCCGACTCACCGGCGACGACCTCGCCACGATGAGGTATGCCGTCACCGACCTGCTCGACGACGTGACCCACGCGCACGACGCCCACGAGCGACTCGTCTGCGCCGTGCTGCTCGCCGACGAGGCCGCCCACCTGCTCCTGCACGGATCGGCTCACTGGTGGGGCCGCGGCAAGTGGGTGGCGCGCGAGCTGGCCGACCTGGACGAGCGCGAGAACACCTCTTGGCGGGAGAGGCACGAGAAGGCGCTCGTCACGGCGGCTGCCGGCGACGTGTCGCTGCTGCTCGCCTTCGCCGACGACGTGCTGGCCCGCCATGGCGGTCCCCTGTTCGAGGGCTTCAGGCTCTCCGGCACCGACCCTGCTGCGCCACCGGCTCCCGGTTCGACCTGATCCCGAGCCCCGGGTGGCTGCCGCCACCACCCGAACGGGAGCCGACGGTCGTCAGAGCGGGAAGTCCCCGTCGGCGACGAGCACCGCGGGTCCTGCGAGCTCGACCCGCTGGCCGGCCAGGGGCGTGACGGTGAGGCGCCCACCCGGCACGTCGACCGTCCACGGGCTCAGGTCCTCCACCCCGGACCAGAAGCGCGTCGCAAGGGCGGCCGCAGCAGCGCCCGTGCCGCACGACCGGGTCTCGCCGACCCCACGCTCGTGGACGCGCATGGCGATGTGACCGGGTCCGACGGCCCGGACGAACTCGACGTTGGACCCGTCGGCCGGCTCCGGATGCAGCTCGGGCGCCTCACCGAGGTCGAGGTTCTCGAGGGCGATGCCCTCGGGCAGCATGACGACCGCGTGCGGGTTGCCGAGGTCGAGGGTCAGCGCCGGCACGGGCTTGCCGTGGCGCGGCTTCACCATGACGTCGAAGCCGTCGCGGCGGGCACCCTCCTCGTCGCCGAGACGCCACGGACCAAGGTCGACGGCATACCCCTGCTCGACGACGCGCACCGTCTTGACACCGGCACGCGTGGCGATGCTGAACGTCGAGCCGAAGGCGAGCCCCTCCCGGCGGAGGTACTCGGCGAAGACGCGCGTGCCGTTGCCGCACATCTCCGCCAGCGAACCGTCGGCGTTGCGGTAGTCCATGAACCACTCGGCCTCGCGCGACTGGGCGCGGACGGCCTCGTCGGTCGACAGCGCCGTGCGCACGACCCTGATGACGCCGTCGGCCCCGAGGCCGGCGTGCCGGTCGGCGATACGCTGCACCTGGGCGGGGGTGAGCTCGAGCGAGCCCTCGAGGTCGGGGACGAGGACGAAGTCGTTCTCGGTGCCGTGGCCCTTGGTGAAGCGCGTCATGTCAGTCATTCTCCGGTATGCCGTCGCGCACCCGCGCATCCGCCTCACGAACCGCCGCGAGGGCCCGGTCGAGCAGGTCCGGGTCGGTGGCATCGAGCCACACGATTCGGGGGTCGGGCCGGAACCACGACTCCTGCCGGCGGGCGTAGCGGCGCGTCGCCTGGGCCGTGTCGCTGCGCGCCGTGGCCTCGTCGAGGGCGCCGTCGACGACGGCGATGGCCTGGCTGTAGCCGATGGCCCGACTCGCGGTGACGCCGTCGCGCAGACCCACGGCGAGCAGGGCCTCGGTCTCATCACGCAGCCCCGCCTCCCACATGCGCTCGACACGCCGCTCGATGCGTTCCACGAGGACGTCACGGTCGACGCGGAGGCCCAGGACCACTGCCGGAGAGACGAACTCACGCGTGGGCATCGACGCACTGAACGGGCGGCCGGTGAGCTCGATGACCTCGAGGGCCCGGATGACCCGTCGGCGGTTGCCGGGCAGGATCGCGGCGGCGGCCCGTGGGTCGAGAGCTAGCAGCCGCGCGTGCATCGCGTCACCACCGACCACCTCGGCCTCGGCCTCGAGGCGCCCGCGCACGGCGGCGTCGGTGGGCGGGATCTCGAGCCGGTCGAGGGCGGCTCGGACGTAGAGCCCCGAACCGCCGACGAGGAGCGGCCGGTGGCCCCGCCCGCGGATCGCGGCGATGTCGACGCGGGCCGCCGCCTGGTAGCCGGCGACGCTGGCCTCCTCGGTCACGTCGAGGACGTCGAGCTGGTGGTGGGCGATGCCGCGCCGCTCGGCGGCGGGGAGCTTGGCCGTGCCGATGTCCATGCCGCGGTAGAACTGCATGGCGTCGGCGTTGACGATCTCACCACCGAGCCGCGCGGCGAGGTCGAGGGCCAGGTCGGACTTGCCCGTCGCCGTCGGCCCGACGACCGCGACCACGGGCGCACCGAGCGTCGGCGCGTTCTCGGGCGTCACGGCGTACGGGACCGGAGGCCGGGCGGGTCCGTCACGAGGGGCGCGCGCTCAGCCGATGAGGTCGTCGGCGTACTCGTCGACCTCGTCCTCGTCGTGACCGAAGGGGTCCTTGTCGACGCCCGGGTGCCACGAGCTGCCGGGCTTGCCCCACCCGTTGCGCTTGACGGCCTTGCGGGCCTTCTTGGACTGGCGGTCGTCGAGACGGTCGACGTAGAGCGTGCCGTTGAGGTGGTCGTACTCGTGCTGCATGCACCGGGCGAACCAGCCGGAGGCGTCGAACTCGACGCGGTTGCCGTCGATGTCGTAACCGATGACGTGGGCGCGGTCGGCGCGCTTGAGCGGGAAGGCCTCACCGGGCACGGAGAGGCAGCCCTCGGTCTCCTCGTCGGGGTTCGGGCGCTCCTGCGGGATCTTCGAGGTGGTCACCGTCGGGTTGATGACGTGTCCCTGCTCCGGGACGCCGTCCTCGTTGGCCATCTTCCAGATGAACACCCGCAGCCCGACGCCGATCTGGGGGGCCGCGAGCCCGACGCCGTTGGCCGCGACGTTCGTCTCGTACATGTCCTCGACGAGGGTGCGCAGCTCGTCGTCGAAGTCCGTGACGAGGGCGGCGGCCCGGTGCAGGACGGGCTCACCGGTGATGACGATGGGGCGCACACTCATGCACCAAGTCAAGCACGTGGGGACGCGCTGACCCGAATCGGCTCAGACGACAGAGCAGCCCGACGCCACCGGGGTGACGGCCGGTCGACCGATGGACGGCATGCCGAGGCTCACGGCCGGCTTGCCCGTGCCTTGCGGCGCGTCCTGGAGCGCCGCCCAGGCGTCACCCCCGGGGGTGCGCCGGACGGCATACGTCCCGCCCTCGAGGCCCGAGTCGGCCACGAGGTGGTGCGGCGCGCCGTACGTGACCTTCACGGTGACCATGTCGCCGGGGCGGGGCACCTCAGCGCCCTCGGGAACGGCGAAGTGGACGAGCCGGTTGTCGCGGGCCCGCCCTGACAGCCGCTTCGTCTCGACGTCCTTGCGACCCTCCGACGGCGCGACGAGCACCTCGACCTCACGGCCCTCGACGGCGCGGTTGCCGGCCCAGCTGACCTCCTCCTGCAGGGCGATGAGTCGCTCGAAGCGCTCCTGCACGACGGCCTTGGGGACCTGGTCATCCATCGTCGCAGCGGGGGTGCCGGGCCGGATGGAGTACTGGAAGGTGAAGGCGCTGGAGAAGCGTGACTCGCGGACGACGTCGAGCGTGCCCTGGAAGTCCTCCTCGCTCTCGCCGGGGAAGCCGACGATGATGTCGGTCGTGATCGCCGCGTCCGGGATGTGCTGGCGGACGGTCTCGATGATCCCGAGGAACTTCGTGCTCCGGTAGGAGCGGCGCATGTCCTTGAGCACCTTGTCCGAGCCGGACTGGAGCGGCATGTGCAGGCTGGGCATCACGTTGGGCGTCTCGGCCATCGCGAGGATGACGTCCTCGGTGAAAGCAGCCGGGTGCGGGCTCGTGAAGCGGACGCGCTCGAGGCCCTCGATCTCGCCGCAGGCGCGCAGCAGCTTGCCGAAGGCGAGGCGGTCGCCGAACTCCACGCCGTAGGTGTTGACGTTCTGGCCGAGCAGGGTCACCTCGACGACGCCCTGGGCCACCAGCGCCTCGATCTCGGCGAGGATCTCGCCGGGGCGACGGTCCTGCTCCTTGCCGCGCAGGCTCGGCACGATGCAGAAGGTGCACGTGTTGTTGCAGCCGACCGAGATGGAGACCCAGGCGCTGTAGGCCGAGTCCCGACGGGTCGGCAGGGTCGAGGGGAAGACCTCGAGGCTCTCGAGGATCTCGACCTCGGCGCGCTTGTTGTGGGCCGCCCGGTCGAGCAGGGCGGGCAACGAGCCGATGTTGTGGGTGCCGAAGACGACGTCGACCCACGGTGCGCGCTGGACGATGGTGCTGCGGTCCTTCTGGGCCATGCAGCCGCCGACCGCGATCTGCATGTCGGGGTTCTTCTGCTTTGCCGGGCGCAGCTGACCGAGGTTGCCGTACAGCTTGTTGTCGGCGTTCTCGCGCACGGCGCACGTGTTGAAGACGACGACGTCGGCGACCTCCGGCCGCTCCCCCGTCGGCAGGCTCGCGAGGTCGACGTAGCCCGCCGTCTCGAGCAGCCCCGCGAGTCGCTCGCTGTCGTGGACGTTCATCTGGCACCCGTGGGTGCGGACGTCGTAGGTGCGGGGCGAGCCGGCGGGCGCGGTCGTGGCGGCCTCGGGCGTGGGCGCGAAGTTCTGCATTGTCATGGCACCGACAAGGGTACGTCGTGCAGCGCGCTCCCACGGCCGGGCGCCGTCGACGCTCTGGTCCGGCCTCGATCCCAGCGCGCGAGACGAAGGAATAGGGGCGACGGTGGACCTGTTGACCCCATTGCTTGACAGTTCAACAACTTGGGTGCATCATAGTTGTTGAAGATTCAATAACCTACTCCGAAGGACAAATCATGGGCCTGTTCAACCGCACCAAGGACGAGACCGTCTCCGAGACCCCCTCGGTCGCTGTCGAGAACATCTCCGGCGACTACACCATCGACCCGAGCCACACGCGCATCGGCTTCTCCGCACGCCACGCGATGGTCACGAAGGTCCGCGGCCACTTCGACGAGTTCGAGGGCTCGGCCCACGTCGACACCGTGACGCCGGCGAACTCCTCGGTCACGGTGACGATCCAGGCCGCCAGCGTCACCACGGGCAACGAGCAGCGCGACGGTCACCTCAAGACCCCCGACTTCTTCGACATCGCCACCTACCCGCAGATCACGTTCGTCTCGACGAACGTCGAGCGCGACGGCGCCGAGTGGGACATCACCGGCGACCTGACCATCAACGGTGTCACCAAGTCCGTGACGATCCCCTTCGAGGAGACCGGCTCGGCCAAGGACCCGTTCGGCAACACGCGCGTCGGCTTCGAGGGTGACGTCACCATCGACCGCACCGAGTGGAACCTCTCCTTCAACGCGGCCCTCGAGACCGGTGGCGTTCTCGTCAGCGAGAAGGTCAAGCTCGAGTTCGACGTCTCCGCGATCGCCAACGTGCCCGCCGAGGTCTGAGCAGCACCGCACCACAGCACACCCAAGGGGGTGAGGACCACACGGTCCTCACCCCCTCGTGGTGTCCGGAGGGCATGCCGTGAGCACCGCGACGCTCCTCAGTCACGACGGTGCTCGGGCAGCCCGTCGACCGCGTCGCGGATGATCGGCCACGCGACCTCCCCCGAGTAGCCCTTGCGAGCGAGCAGCCCGGCCAGACGTCGGGTCTGGACCTCGGGAGCCAACCCGCGCATCGAGCGCAGCTTCTTGGCCACGAGCTGCTCGGCCCGAAGCCTCTCGTCCCCGGCACCCACCTGACCGAGCGCCTCGTCGGCGATCTCCTGGTCGATGCCCTGCTTGCGCAGCTCGTGCGCGAGCGCGCGCCGGGCCAGGCCCTTGTCCGACTGCTTCGAGCGGACGAGCATCTGGGCGTACGCCTCGTCGTCGATGAGACCGACCTCGGCCATCCGGTCGAGGACCTTTGCCGCCACGTCGTCCTCGCAGCCGCGCTGGCGCAGCTTCTTCTCGAGCTGGGCACGGCTGCGCGGCGCCATGCTCAGCTGTCGCAGGACGATCGCGCGTGCCACCGACTCGGCATCGGCCTCGGGCACGGCCGTCTCGACGTCCTCCGGCGGGGGCGCCCAGTCGGGTCGCTCCCCCACGTCAGCGGAACCCCAGCCGGAGCGCGGCTTGGCAGACCGGCGCCCCTGACGGCCGGAGCCGCTGGCACCGCCCGACCGGCCCGAACGCCCGCCGCCGCGGGACCCTCCCGACGGGCTCGACCCGTCGGATCGGGCCATGCGTGTGCTCGCGGGCCGCCCGCTCTCATGCCCGGTCGGCTCGGCGCGGACGGGCACGGACCACGGAAGTACGGACCGGCTCGCACCGGCCTCGGCCGCCGACTCCCCCGAACCTGCATCCGAGCCTTCCGCCGACGCACCGCCGGCTCGCACCCCGGCCACCCCCTCGGCCTCAGCCAGGGCGGCCGCGGCGCGAGCCAGACGGTCCCGTGCGGTCTCCTGTTCGGAGAGACCCATGATCAGAAGTCGACAGGCACGTCCGAGACCTCGGCGGGCTGGTCGACGCGCGGCCCGACGCCGAGCTTCTCCTTGACCTTCTTCTCGATCTCGTCGGCGAGGTCGGGGTTGTCCTTGAGGAAGTTGCGGGCGTTCTCCTTGCCCTGGCCGAGCTGGTCGCCGTCATAGGTGTACCAGGCACCGGCCTTGCGGACGAAGCCGTGCTCGACGCCCATGTCGATGAGGCCGCCCTCACGCGAGATGCCGTGGCCGTAGAGGATGTCGAACTCGGCCTGCTTGAACGGCGGGGAGACCTTGTTCTTGACGACCTTGACGCGGGTGCGGTTGCCGACCGGCTCGGTGCCGTCCTTGAGGGTCTCGATGCGACGCACGTCGAGGCGGACCGAGGCGTAGAACTTCAGCGCCTTGCCACCGGTCGTCGTCTCGGGCGAGCCGAACATGACGCCGATCTTCTCGCGGAGCTGGTTGATGAAGATCGCCGTGGTGCCGGTGTTGTTGAGGGCGCCGGTGAGCTTGCGCAGCGCCTGGCTCATGAGTCGCGCCTGCAGGCCCACGTGGCTGTCGCCCATCTCACCCTCGATCTCGGCGCGCGGCACGAGGGCCGCCACGGAGTCGATGACGATGATGTCGATGGCACCCGAGCGGATCAGCATGTCGGCGATCTCGAGCGCCTGCTCGCCCGTGTCGGGCTGCGACACGAGCAGGGCGTCGGTGTCGACACCGAGCTTCTTCGCGTAGTCCGGGTCGAGCGCGTGCTCGGCGTCGATGAACGCCGCGATGCCACCGGCCTTCTGCGCGTTGGCGACCGCGTGGAGCGCGACGGTCGTCTTGCCCGAGGACTCCGGGCCGTAGATCTCGACGACGCGTCCGCGCGGCAGACCGCCGATGCCGAGAGCGACGTCGAGGGCGATCGATCCGGTGGGGATCACCTCGATGGGCGGACGGATGTCGTCGCCGAGGCGCATCACCGCACCCTTGCCGTAGCTCTTCTCGATCTGGCCCATCACCGAGGAGAGGGCCTTGTCCTTGTCCTTTTCCTGCACCGAAGCCATGTCGGTCACCTATCTGCCGTCTGCGTTGCGGTCGTCTACCTTCGACCCGGGCCACGGCCTCGTGCTGCGAGGTCCGCTGTCGGGTCAGACGCTAGGTGCCGGCGCCGACATCGGGAGGATCCACGAGACGGCCTGTGGACGATGCGGGTGGTGGCGCAGGACCTGTGGAGAACACTACCGAACAGGTGTTCGAAGTCCGTACGACACGCCGATCCCGGGTCAGCGTGTCGCTCTCAGCCGCGTCAGCGCCCGGTCGAACGCGGCGTAGGCCGTGTCGGAGAAGAGCCAGAACCGCGCCTCGCGCACCCCGCCGTGCACCGTGAGCGCTCCCGCCAGCGCCTCGAGCGACACCACCGCCGCCGCGTCGAGCGGGTAGCCGTAGACCCCGCACGACACGGCGGGGAAGGCGAGCACCGCGCAGCCGGCGGCGTCGGCGACCTCGACCGACCGCACGTAGCAGCTCGCCAGGAGCTCCGGCTCACCGTCACCTCCCCCGCGCCAGACCGGGCCGACCGTGTGGATGACGTGCCGCACGGGCAGCCGACCGGCGCCGGTGATCTTCGCGTCGCCGGTGTCGCACCCGCCGAGCAGCCGGCACTCGGCGAGCAGAGCCGGCCCCGCTGCCCGGTGGATCGCCCCGTCGACACCGCCGCCGCCCAGCAGGGACCGGTTCGCGGCATTGACGATGGCGTCGGCCGAGGCGTCGCTCGTGATGTCGCCGTGCCGCAGCGTGATCCGCGACAGACCGGGGTCGAGCGACGCCGGCATCAGCGACCGGCCTGACCGCCCTGGGCTCCCCGGGCGACACGGGTGTCACGTCCGAGACGTCGCTCCGGTGGCACGTCCATGTCGACGCACAGCGCTTCCCACACCGCACGCGGCGCCTCGCCATCGGCGAGGGCCTGCACGACGGTGCGGTTGCCGAGCGCACCCAGCACGTGGTCACGGGCGAGCGACCCGGCATACGCCGCGCCGAACTCGTCGTCCATCAAGGTCCAGAAGTGGCTGATCCGCACCACTGCAGTGTGCCACCCGGAGCACCGGAACCGTTCCGCGCGAATCCGTCGTCGGAGCGTTATCGCAACCGGCCGCGGACGTCCGGCGCTGCCGGTATCGTCCTCTCGTCCCGCGCGCAACCGCAGGACGCACCGAACTCTTCAGGGGAGCACACCATGACCGAGCCCACCGAGCCCACCGAGCCCACCGAGCCCACGCACGGGGCGAGCCAGCCCTACACCTACCCGACGCCCGCCGGAGCGGCCCAGACCGTTCCCGGCGAGGTCACCCTCTCCGACGACCCGCAGCCGCCGACGTCCGGGGGCCGCAAGCGCACGGGTCTGCTCGTCGGTGGCGTCGTCACCGCCCTCGTCCTCGGTGGCGCCGGCGCCTTCGCCTTCCAGACGCTGAGCGGCGGCGGTTCGCAGCCCGCTGACGTGCTGCCCGGCGACGCCTACGCCTACGTCCGTCTCGACATCGACCCGTCCGCCGGCCAGAAGATCGCCGCCGTGCGCTTCCTGGGCAAGCTGCCCCAGGTCAAGGATACGCTCGGTGCCGACGACCCCCGCAAGCAGCTGTGGCAGCTCGCCTCGAAGGACGCGAGCAACGACTGCGTCGCCAAGTTCAGCTACGACACGGACATCGCGCCCTGGCTCGGTGACCGGGTCGGCGCCGCGATCCGTCCCGGTGGCACCGCGGACGCGCCCAACGTCGCCATCGCGATCCAGGTCAAGGACGAGTCCGCGGCCAAGGACACCCTGACCAAGCTGTTCGCCTGCGACAAGGGCGGGTCCGACACCGAGCTGCGGATGAAGGACGGCTACGCCATCGTCACGCCGCCCGGCGTGGGCGACGCCACCCTCGCGGCTGCCGCCAAGGGCACGCTCGCGCAGAACGCCGACTTCACCGCCGACATGGCGGCCCTCGGCGAGCAGGGCATCCTGTCGGCCTGGTTCGACATGGGCACGGGGCTGAAGGAGATCCAGAAGTTCAGCGGCACGACCGGCATGGACGCGACGGCCCTGGCCTCGGCCAAGGGACGCTTCGCGACGGCGGTGCGCTTCGACGCCGACTACGTCGAGATGGCCGGCGTCGTGCGCGGCGCCGACGCGACGAAGTCCGTCAAGGGCGACGGCAGCGAGGTGGCCTCGCTGCCGGCCAACACGATGGCTGCCTTCAACGTCTCCGGCGCCGACCAGATGCTCGACTCGGCGTGGCCCCAGCTGAAGAAGCAGATCGAGAGCCTCGCCGCCGCCGACGGTGAGTCCGACCCGATCGGCATGGTCGAGCAGCAGCTCGGCATCAAGCTGCCCGACGACCTCAAGGTGCTGCTCGGCCGCTCCTTCACCCTGGCCATGCCCGAGCAGGACCTCAAGAGCGACGTTCCGGTCCTCGGGGCCAAGGTCGTCTCGAGCGACGCCAAGCGCGCCGACGAGCTCGTCGGCCGACTCATGGAGTCGGTCGGCGTCGGCGGCGACGTGCTGACCCACAAGGTCGAGGGAGACAAGGTCTTCGTGGCGACGACGCCCGACTACGCCGACGACCTCAAGTCGGGCGGCAAGCTCGGCGACAGCGACACCTTCAAGGTCGCGGTCGGTGACGTCAGCAACGCGACGGCGACGCTCTTCGTCGACCTCGACAAGGTCGACGCCATCGTCAAGGGCGACGTCCACGGCGAGGCCAAGTCCTTCCTCGAGTCGCTGCGTGCCGTGGGCTTCACCGCCACCAACACCGGCAACGGTGAAGGCTCGTTCACGTTGCGCGTCCTGGGCGACTGAAACCACCTGCAACGCGCGAAGGGCCCCGCTCCGGCGGGGCCCTTCGTGCGTGCGGTGTGCGGTGGGTCAGTCGTGGTGGACGAACCCGCTGATCCCGAGACCGCCGGTCATCGGCACACGGATCTGGTTGCCCGAGTAGGCGATTCCACCCACGACGGGTGACGTGACCGACCACCATGCGGCGTCGAGGTCACTCACCTCGGTCGTCGGTTCGGCAGCCACGAGCGCTGCCGCGGCCCCGACCCCGACGTGGCTCTCCATCATCGAGCCCACGATGGTGCGCAGGCCGACGTCGTGGGCGCGGCGCAGCATGTCGCGGCCCACGGTGAGCGATCCGCACTTGGCGAGCTTGACGTTGACGAGGTCAGCCGCGCCGAGCCGGATGATCCGTTCGAGGTCGTAGGGTCCGTAGCACGACTCGTCGGCCATGACCGGCAGCCCGACCCGCTCCCGCACCCAGGCCAGGCCCTCGACGTCGTCGGCCACGACCGGCTGCTCGACGAACTCGACCCCGAGGTCGGCGACCTCGAGTGCGCGGATGACCTGGACGGCCTCCTCGCGCGTCCACCCCTGGTTGGCGTCGAGCCGGATGCCGACGTCGGGTCCGACGGCGTCGCGCACCGCTGCGACGCGCTGCACATCGGTGCTCGCGTCGGTGCCCACCTTCATCTTCAGGGTGCGGAAGCCGTCGGAGACGCGCGCGCGCGCCGTGTCGGCGAGGGCGTCAGCCGCACCTGCCGACAGGGTGACGTCGGTCGTCAGCACCTCGCGTATGCCGTCGGGCCGGGTCGCGAGCAGCGCCGCCACCGACGTGCCCTCCGCCTGGGCGACGAGGTCGTGCAGGGCCGCGTCGACCGCGGCCTTGGCACCGAAGTTGCGGGCGACGGCCCGCTGGACGACGGCAGCGGCAGCGGCGAGGTCGCTGCGGTCGTCGAGCCGGTGACCCGTGACGGCAGGCGCGAGCATCTGCTCGATGCACGCCGTGGCGCTCGCGAGCGACTCCCCCGTCACCTGCCACACCTGGGGCGCCTCGCCCCAACCCGTGCGGCCGTCGCTGTCGGTGACCGTCACGACGACGGTGTCGGTGGTCTCGGTGCGGCGCAGGGCCGTGACGAACGGCGTGTGGAGCCGCACGGACGAGGTCGTCGTCGTGACCCGCGCGACGGTCGTCATGCCTGCTCCCCCTCGGACCCCGGCTGCGCCGCGAGGTCGGTCACGGACTCGGTCACGGACTCGGTCACGGGCTCGGTCGGGACGTCGGTCGGGTCGTCGGTCTGGTGCTCGGCACGCCAGACGTCCCGGGCGATGCCGGCAACGAAGACGGCGGCCTCCGTCTCGTCGAGGTCGATCGTCGTGCAGACGGCGATGACGAACGGCTCCTCGCCCACCGGCCGCACGAGCGCGACGTCGTGGGAGACGCCCGGGATCCAGCCTGACTTGCTCGCAGTCGGGGTGCCCGGCGGCAGGCCCGCCGGCACCTGGTCGACGTGCTCCTGCCGGGCCAGCATCGCCTCGACGGGCGCCAGCACCTCGTCGCCACCGAGCGCGGGCTCGCGGCGCCCGACCGCGGCCATGACGAGCCCGAGGTCGGCGGCGGTCACGGTGTTGGTGATGCCGGCTCGACGGGCCACGGCGTCCTCGATGCCGCGCCCGACCACGGTGGCCGGCGAGCAGCCGACGATGCGCAGCACCTCGGCGACCTCGTCGAGACCGACGACGTCGACGAGCAGGTTGGTCGCGATGTTGCTCGAGTGGGTGATGGCCTGCTCCGCCAGCTCTCCCAGCGTGCGGGTGCCGCCGAGCGCCGCCCAGGTCTGCGGGTCCTGGTCCTCGGCCTCGTCGAGGTCGAACGGGGAGCCGTCGAGCACCGAGGCGAAGGTGCCGGTCACCGCGACCGGCGCCTCGAGGTCGAGCTCGCCGCGCACGACGCGGCGGAAGGCCGCGATGACGAGCGGGAGCTTCATCGTGGACGCGGCGTAGTGCGGCGCGAACGCGTCGTGCTCGTAGCGGGGCCGTCCGTCGAGGTCTCCCAGCCACACCGACACCGTCGCGTCAGGGTCCGAGGGGTCCGAGGGGTTCGTGGCTTCCGAGGGGTCCGAGGCCGAGACGGCCCGGTCCAGTCGTGAGTCGAGGTCCGAGAAGGGGCTGGGCACCCCAGCACGGTAGACGATCAGGCAGCGGAGGCGGACACCACGTCGCCCGACGGGACGGGCAGCGAGACCGTCGGGGCGAGGCCCTCGCTCTCGGCCATCCGGTTGGACACGTCGATGAGGACCTGCGACAACGGCAGGGCCAGCGCCCCGCAGATCGAGGCGAGCAGCTCGGACGAGGCTTCCTTCTCGCCGCGCTCGACCTCGCTGAGGTAGCCGAGGGAGACGGAGGCCGTCGCGGAGACCTCACGGAGGGTGCGGCCCTGGGCGCGTCGGCGCTCACGGAGGACGTCGCCGAGCTCGCGCCGCAGCAGTGTCGTCATGTCGTCCTCCTTCAGGTCGCTGGTGTCGTGCGTTCGGGTGCCGTGCCGTCGTCGGGGTGACCCGACAGCCCTACCGTACCCCGAGGGCCCCACGGCGGCGCAGGTGTTTGGCGCGTGGCGCCCGTCTCCTCCACCGCGAGCCGGAGCACCGCGTCGACGGTGGCCGACCGGATCTGGGCCCTGGTCCCGTTCAACTCCAGGGCACGCGTCACTGTTCCCGACGGGCCGGAGACTGCCACGTGGACGGTGCCCGCGGGCTTGCCCTCCGACGGTCCCGGGCCGGCCACACCGGTCGTCGCGAGGCCCCACGTGGAGCCGAGCCGACGGCGTACGCCCTCGGCCATGAGGGCGGCCACCTCGGGGTCGACGGTGCCCACCCGTGCGATGAGCTCGGCAGGCACGTCGAGCAGCGCCGTCTTCACCGCGGCGGCATACGCGACGACCCCACCGAGCAGCACCACGGACGCGCCGGGGGTGTCGGCCACGGTGGCGGCGACGAGCCCCGCGGTCAGCGACTCGGCACAGGCCACGGTCTCGCGTGCCTCGGTCAGCCGGGCCACGAGACGTGCCCCCGGCGCCTCGGACACGTCGTCCCCGTCAGTCCCGCTTCGCCGTCCGGGGTGGCGCCGGGTCGCCGGTGGAGCCGTCCGGCGTCTCGGACCTCGCCTCCCGGGCGGCGGCGCGGGCGGCCCGCCGAGCCAGCGTGCGCTCACTCGTCTCGCGCAGCCGTGCCGCCTTGAAGACGTAGTCGATGCCGCTGACCACGGTCATGACGAGCGCCGCGCCGAGCACGACGTAGGCCACGAGCAACCACGCGCTGCCGAACGGGAGCACCCAGAGCGGGAAGGTCAGGGCCCCGAGCGACAGCGTCTGGAGCATCGTCTTGAGCTTGCCGCCACGGCCGGCCGGCATGACGCCGTGCCGGATGACGACGAAGCGCAGCACGGTGATGCCGATCTCCCGGACGAGGATGACGACGGTCACCCACCACCAGACGACCCCGAGCAGCGACAGCCCGATGAAGGCCGTGCCGGTCAGCGCCTTGTCGGCGATCGGGTCGGCGACCTTGCCGAAGTTGGTGATCTCCCCGCGTCGCCGGGCGATCTTGCCGTCGACGCCGTCGGTGACGGCGGCGAGCGCGAAGACCACCCAGGCCCAGAAGCGCCACCACGGCTCGTTGCCGCCGTCCTGGAAGAGCAGCACGGCGTAGACCGGGACGAGCAGGAAGCGCAGGACCGTCAGGGCGTTGGGCAGGTTCCAGTCGGTGGGTCGGGGCGCCGGCCCCTCCCCCCGGTGGAAGGTCTGTGGCGTCATCGCGGCTCCGCGACGAGGTCGATCCCCTCGGTGCCGACGACGACAGCCGGCACGAGGTCGCCGACCTGAGGGGCCGGGGCACCCTCGGGGACGTGCACGATGGTGACGCCGTCGACGTCGGGGCCCTGGAAGTCGGCGCGCCCGACGACGGTGCCCTCCTCGTCGTCGATCTCCTCGACGAGGACGAGGACCCGCTCGCCGACGCGCTCCTCGGCCCGCTGGGCGTTGAGCTCCTCGACGAGGCGGGTGAAGCGGTCGAGACGCTCGGCGACGACCTCGGGAGCCAGCTTGCCTGCATACCCCTCGGCCTCGGTGCCGTCCTCGTCGGAGTAGCCGAAGACGCCGACGACGTCGAGACGGGCCTCCGTGAGGAAGGCCTCGAGCTCGTCGAGGTCGGCCTCGGTCTCGCCCGGGAAGCCGACGATGACATTGCAGCGGATGCCGGCCTCGGGAGCGTCGGCACGCACCCGTCCGAGGAGCTCGAGGAAGGCCTCGCGCGAGCCGAACCGGCGCATCGAGCGCAGGAGCGGCTCGGACGCATGCTGGAACGAGATGTCGTAGTAGGGCACGACGCCGGGGGTGTCGGCCATGGCGCGCAGCAGGCCGGGGCGGATCTCGGCCGGCTGGAGGTAGGAGACGCGGACGCGCTCGATGCCCTCGATCGCGGTCAGCTCGGGCAGCAGCTTCTCGAGCAGGGCGAGGTCGCCGAGATCCTTGCCGTAGCTCGTGGAGTTCTCGGAGACGAGGAAGAGCTCCTTGACGCCCTGCTCGGCGAGCCAGCGGCCCTCGGCGACGATGTCGGCGGGACGGCGCGACAGGAACGCGCCACGGAACATCGGGATGGCGCAGAACGAGCAGCGACGGTCACAGCCCGAGGCGATCTTGAGCGGCGCCCACGGACGGCCGTCGAGGCGCGCGCGGATGACCCGGGGACCGGAGGCGGGGGTCGGCACGTCGTCGTCGGCGAGGTCGGGGCGGGGGTCACCGTGGCCCGGCAGCGCGACGGACGCGGAGCCCTGCTGGCGCTCGACCGGGGTGAGCGGGAGCAGCGTGCGACGGTCGCCCGGCGTGTGGCTCTCGACGTGGCCGCCCGCGAGGATCGTCTGCAGGTGTGCGCTCATGTCGCGGTAGGAGTCGAAGCCGAGCACGGCGTCGGCCTCGGGCAGCTGGTCGGCGAGCTCCTTGCCGTAGCGCTCGGCGAGGCAGCCGACGGCGACGACCTTCTGCGTGCGGCTGCCCTCGCCCTTGAGGTCGGACGCCTCGAGCAGCGCGTCGATGGAGTCCTTCTTGGCCTGCTCGACGAAGCCGCACGTGTTGACGACGGCGACATCGGCCTCGGACGCGTCGTCGACGAGACGCCATCCCTCCGCGAGCAGCCGACCGGCCAGCTCCTCGGAGTCGACCTCGTTGCGCGTGCACCCGAGGGTGACGAGTGCGACGCTCTTGTCGGCGCTCGGGTGGGGAGGGGTCATGCGTCCACTCTAGATGCCGGGGTGTTCAATGGCCGACATGCTCGGAACCGCCCCCCACGGCCACGACGACCTGCTCGCGAGGGCACGCGACCTGCTGCGGGCGCACCCCCTCGTCGACGGCCACAACGACCTCCCCTGGGAGGCGCGCGAGCAGACCGGCTACGACTTCGAGGCCCTCGACATCTCCGGCCGCCTCACGACGACGCAGACCGACCTGCCCCGCCTCACCGAGGGCGGGGTCGGCGCGCAGTTCTGGTCGGTCTTCGTGCCGAGCACCCTCCAGGGCGACTCGGCCGTCACGGCGACGCTCGAGCAGGTCGACGGCGTGCACCGGATGATCGGGTCGTATGCCGACCGGCTGGCGCTCGCCCGCACCGCGGACGAGGTGGAGGCTGCCACCGCGACGGGCCGCGTCGCGTCGCTCCTCGGCGCCGAGGGCGGACACTCCATCGGCTGCTCGCTCGGGACCCTGCGGATGCTCCACGTCCTCGGCGTGCGCTACCTGACGCTGACGCACAACGACAACACGCCGTGGGCCGACTCGGCCACTGACGTGCCCGTCGTCGGCGGCCTCAGCGAGTTCGGCCGCGAGGTCGTGCGCGAGATGAACCGCCTCGGGATGATGGTCGACCTCAGCCACGTCGCCGCGACGACGATGCGGGACGCGCTCGAGACCACCGACGCACCGGTCATCTTCAGCCACTCCTCGGCGCTGGCCCTGTGCGACACCCCCCGCAACGTGCCTGACGACGTGCTCGGCGCGCTGCCCGCCAACGGCGGCGTGTGCATGGTGACCTTCGTCCCCGAGTTCGTCTCGCCCGCGACCGCCGCCTGGCGCGTCGAGGCCGCCGCCGCCGCGGCGGAGGTCGGCGTCGAGGCGCGTGACTGGGAGGCGTTCGGCCGGTTCACCGCCGGGTGGCAGCGTGAGCACCCCAAGCCCGACGCGACGGTCGAGCAGGTCGTCGCCCACCTCGAGCACGTCCGCGAGGTTGCCGGCATCGACCACATCGGCATCGGCGGAGACTACGACGGCACCGACACCTTCCCGGTCGGGCTCGAGGACGTCAGCGGCTACCCGCGGCTCGTCGCGGCCCTGCTCGCACGGTCGTGGTCCGAGGCCGAGGTCGCGCAGCTCGTCCGCGGCAACACGCTGCGCGTCATGCGCGACGTCGAGGCCGTGGCCCGCGACCTCCAGACAACACGCACCCCGAGCCTCAGGACGTTCGCCGAGCTCGACGGCACCCGCTGAGCAGCTGACCCGACCCGGGCACACGGCATACGCCCTCGGTGGGCGCAGCCCGCTACTGACGGAAACGGGCGATGGTGAGCCCGACGAGGCGGGCGACGACGAGCGCGACGTAGAGCATGCCGGCGATCTGCTGGAGCAGCACGAACGAGCGGGCGTGCGGGGTCACGGCGTAGATGTCGGAGAGGCCGGTCGAGGTCATCGTCGTGATCGAGAGGTAGAGCAGCTCGTACCAGGTGCGCACCCCCGGCAGGGTTTCGCCGTAGATGGTGAACGAGTTCGGCCAGATGAACTGCACGGCGACGTAGAGGTAGGCGAAGCCCCAGGCGACGACGGTGAACGTCGCGCCCGTGGCGTAGAGCTCGTCACGGGTCACCCAGTTGTCGGCGAACATGTACCGCAGCAGGCCGTAGCCCGTGTAGAAGTAGAAGAGCGCGTGCAGCAGGGCGCTCCAGAAGGCGATCGGGCTGTTGTCGGGCCACACGGCCTCGGCCACGGTGAGCAGGACCACCGGCCCGCCCAGCACGACGGCGACCCACGTCAGCGCCGGGGTCGCCCGCACCGCGCGCACGGCGAGGAAGAGCACGAGCAGGCCGATGAGGCCGAAGACCGCGCGTCCCGCCTCGCGGTAGTCACCGAGGGTCGCGGTCTCGACGAAGGGGTAGGCCAACAGCGCACCCAGCTGGACGAAGAGGAGCAGGGCGCACGGCAGCTCGTTGACCTTGCGCCGCAGCTGGTCGAGCCGTGAAGGCGGCCCGGCGCGACGGGGCGATGACGGCCAGAGCTCCAGCGACGCACTCACGACTCGGACTCTAGTGGCGGGCCCGTCAAGAACGCGTCAAGAGCCGTCAGCGCGCGGTCAACGGCTGCAGGGCGTCCGGCGGGCGACCCTAGGAAGGAGTCATGTTCACCTCCATCCTCCTCCTCGTGGTCGGCGTCGCCGTGCTGGTGTACCTCGTCCACGTCCTGCTCCACGCGGACCGGTTCTGATGAGCGACACCGTCAGCGGGCTGCTCACGATCGCCGTCCTCGTCGCCGCGCTCGCCGCCGTCCACGTGCCGCTCGGGTCGTGGATGGCACGCGTCTTCACCGACACCCGGGACTGGCGCGTGGAGCGCCTCGTCTACCGCCTGTGCCGCGTCGACCCCGCGTCCGAGCAGCGCTGGAGCACGTATGCCGTCGCCGTCCTCGGCTTCTCCGTCGTCGGCGTCGTCCTGCTCTTCGCGCTCATCGCCCTGCAGGGCGTCCTGCCGTTCGCCCGCGGTGCGTCGATGAACCTCGACACCGCTCTCAACACGGCCGTCTCGTTCGTGACGAACACCAACTGGCAGTCGTATGCCGGGGAGTCGGGCACGTCGCCGCTCGTCCAGACGCTCGGGCTGACCGTCCAGAACTTCGTCTCGCCGGCGGTGGGGCTGGCGGTCGCCGTGGCGCTCGTGCGCGGCCTCGCCCGTTCGAGCGGGGCCGAGATCGGCAACTTCTGGGTCGACCTCGTGCGTGGGTCGCTGCGTGTCCTGCTGCCCCTCGCCGTCGTCGGGGCCGTCGTCCTGCTGCTCGGCGGCGTCATCCAGAACCTCACGGCGCCGACGGAGGTCACGACGCTCTCCGGCGGGTCGCAGGTCGTCCAGGGCGGCCTCGTCGCGTCGCAGGAGGCGATCAAGGAGCTCGGCACGAACGGCGGCGGCTACTTCAACGCCAACTCCGCCCACCCCTTCGAGAACCCGAACGCCGTCACCAACCTCCTGGAGATCTTCCTGCTGCTCGTCATCCCGTTCTCCCTGCCGCGGACCTACGGCATCCTCGTCGGCGACCGGCGGCAGGGCTGGGCAGTGCTCGGCTTCATGGCGACGCTCTGGGGCCTCATGGTCGCGGCCGTGACGTGGGCCGAGGTGAGCGCGGCGAGCGGCCCGCTCGGCGGCCTCGAGGGCAAGGAGGTGCGTTTCGGCGTCTGGCCGTCCGCCCTCTTCGCGGCGAGCACCACCGGCACCTCGACCGGCGCCGTCAACTCGATGCACGAGAGCTACAGCCCCCTCGGTGGAGGCGGTGCGCTCGTCCACATGCTCCTCGGCGAGGTCTCCCCCGGCGGTGTCGGGTCGGGACTCTACGGCGCCTTGCTCCTCGCGATGCTGACCGTGTTCATCGCCGGGCTCATGGTCGGGCGCACGCCCGAGCTGCTCGGCAAGCAGATCGGTCGGCGCGAGATCACGCTGGTCGCGCTGGCCCTGCTCGTCATGCCGGCCCTCGTGCTCGTCTTCACGGGGATCGGCATGGTGGCGCCCCTGGTGTCGTCGCAGATGCTCGCGAGCGGCCCGCACGGGCTCACTGAGGTGATGTACGCCTACGCCTCGGCCGCCAATAACAACGGCAGCGCGTTCGCCGGCTTCTCGGCCGACACGCCGTACACGAACCTCACCCTCGCCCTGTGCATGTTCCTCGGCCGCTTCGTGCCGATCGTCCTCGTGCTGGCTCTTGCCGGTTCCCTGGTGGCGCAACGACGTCGGCCAGCCAACGCTGGCACCCTTCCCACCCACACACCCACGTTCGCGGGCCTCTTCGTCGGGGTGGCGATCATCGTCACCGGACTCACGTTCTTCCCTGCCCTGGCCCTCGGTCCCCTCGCGGAGGCACTGTCATGACCCCGTCCCCGACGACGACCCCGTCGTCCCCCGACACCACCGACCCGCGCGGCCCCGGCGCCCACGGCGGCTCGGCCCACCGGCGCGGCGGCTCCGGCAGCGAGATGCCTCTCATCAGGGCGGGGAAGGCCCCACTGTCGCTCGGCACGCTCGCGCGCCAGCTGGTCGCGACCTTCCCCGAGGCCGTGCGCAAGCTCGACCCGCGTCACGTGTGGCACAGTCCCGTCGTCTTCGTCGTGTGGATCGGCTCGCTCCTGACCACCGTCGTCGCCGTCGTCGACCCCTCGTGGTTCGCGTGGAGCATCACCCTGTGGCTGTGGGCCACCGTCCTCTTCGCCAACATGGCCGAGGCCGTCGCCGAGGGCCGCGGCAAGGCGCAGGCGGCCACGCTGCGCGCCACCCGGACCACGACGACGGCGCAGCGCCGGAGCACCGACGGCTCCGTCGAGACCGTGGCTGCCTCCGACCTCACGATCGGCGACGTCGTCGTCGTGCGTCCCGGCCAGGTCATCCCCGGTGACGGGGACGTCGTCGAGGGCATGGCCACCGTGGACGAGTCGGCGATCACCGGCGAGTCCGCTCCCGTCATCCGTGAGTCCGGTGGTGACCGGTGCGCCGTCACGGGCGGCACGACCGTGCTCTCCGACGGCATCACGGTGCGCATCACGACCAAGCCCGGTGAGACCTTCATCGACCGGATGATCGCCCTCGTCGAGGGCGCGGCACGGCAGAAGACGCCCAACGAGATCGCGCTGACCATCCTGCTCACGACGCTGACGATCATCTTCGTCCTCGCCGTCATGGCGATCCAGCCGCTCGCCGTCTACTCCGGCCAGGAGCAGTCTGTGGTCGTGCTCGTGGCCCTGCTCGTCTGCCTCATCCCCACGACGATCGGGGCGCTGCTCTCCGCGATCGGCATCGCCGGCATGGACCGGCTCGTGCAGCACAACGTCCTCGCGATGTCGGGCCGTGCCGTCGAGGCAGCGGGCGACGTGTCGACGCTGCTGCTCGACAAGACCGGCACCATCACGTTCGGCAACCGCCGTGCAACCGAGCTGCTCGCGGCCCCCGGCCTTCCGGACGTGGAGGTCACCGAGGCGGCATACCTCTCCTCACTGGCCGACGAGACGCCCGAGGGGCGCTCGATCGTCGAGCTGTCCGCGCGGGGCCTCGCCGACGAGACGCGTACGCGCTTCGACGGAGTCCGGCGCGAGGGTGCCACGTTCGTGGAGTTCACCGCGCAGACCCGCATGTCGGGGATCGACCTGCCCGACGGCACGGCCGTGCGCAAGGGCGCGTCCGATGCCGTGTGCCGCTGGGCTTCCGACCACGGAGGTGGCGTTCCGTCCGGGGTGCTCACCGAGGTCGCCGGGATCGCCAGCTCCGGCGGGACCCCTCTGGTCGTCGCGTCGAAGCAGCCGGGCGGGCCGGCCCGGGTGCTCGGCGTCATCCACCTCAAGGACGTCGTCAAGCCCGGCATGAAGGAGCGCTTCGCCCAGCTGCGCGCGATGGGCATCCGCACCGTCATGATCACGGGCGACAACCCGCTCACGGCGAAGTCCATCGCGGAGGAGGCCGGGGTCGACGACTTCCTCGCCGAGGCCACACCCGAGGACAAGATGGCCCTGATCCGGAAGGAGCAGCAGGGCGGCCGTCTCGTGGCGATGACCGGCGACGGCACGAACGACGCCCCCGCACTGGCCCAGTCGGACGTCGGCGTGGCGATGAACACCGGAACCTCGGCGGCCAAGGAGGCGGCCAACATGGTCGACCTCGACTCCGACCCGACGAAGCTCATCGACATCGTCTCCATCGGCAAGCAGCTGCTCATCACCCGCGGGGCGTTGACGACCTTCTCGATCGCCAACGACATCGCGAAGTACTTCGCGATCATCCCGGCGATGTTCGTCGTGCTCTTCCCCGGCCTCGAGGCCCTCAACATCATGGGCCTCTCGACCCCGAAGTCGGCAATGCTCTCGGCCGTGATCTTCAACGCCCTCGTCATCGTCGCGCTGATCCCCTTGTCGCTGAGGGGGGTTCGCTACCGGCCCTCCGGAAGCACTGCCCTGCTGCGGCGCAACATCCTCATCTACGGAGTCGGCGGCGTCATCGCCCCGTTCATCGGCATCAAGCTGATCGACCTCGTCGTGAGCCACCTCCCAGGAATGATGTGAGACACGTGGACAACGTCATCAAGCAGTCCCTCGCGGGCCTTCGGGCCATGCTCGTCCTCACCGTGCTGTTCGGCGTGCTCTACCCCGCCGCAGTGTGGGGCGTCGGCCAGGTTGCCGGACGCGACCAGGCGGCCGGCTCGCTCGTCTGGTCCGGAACCAGGGTCGTCGGCTCGAGCCTCATCGGCCAGCAGTGGCAGGGCGACGAGTGGTTCCACGGTCGCCCCTCGGCCAGCGACTACGCCGGCGACACGAGCGGTGGAACCAACCTCGGGCCCGGTGCTGACCTCGAGGCCGAGGTCGCCAAGCGCGTGGGGGCAGCGGGTCTCGACCCTTCGACCGCTCCCGCCGACGCGCTCACCGCATCGGGCAGCGGGCTGGACCCCCACATCACGCCGGCGTATGCCGTCGCCCAGGTCGAGCGCGTCGCCGCAGCCCGCGGCCTCGACGTCACCCGGGTCCGGGCCCTCGTCGAGGAGCATTCACAGGACCGCATCGCCGGCTTCCTGGGCCAGCCGCGGGTCGACGTCCTCGAGCTCAACCTCGCCCTTGCGCGTCTCTCGGCGCCGAGCGCCGGGTGACCTGAGAGGATCAGCGCATGGGTCGAGGGTCGCTTCGGATCTACCTCGGGGCCGCGCCCGGAGTCGGCAAGACGGTCGCGATGCTCGACGAGGCGCACCGGCGCCTCTCGCGGGGCACGGACGTCGTCGTCGGCTACGTCGAGACGCACGGGCGGTCCCACACGGCGGCCATGCTCGAGGGCCTCGAGGTCCTCCCTCGTCGCACGGTCGAGTACCGCGGCAACCGGCTCACCGAGCTCGACGTCGCCGCGGTCCTCGCCCGACACCCTCACGTGGTCCTCGTCGACGAGCTCGCCCACACCAACGTCCCCGGCTCGGGCGCCCCGTCGGGCGGCGGGGCCGGGGACGCGTCGCGTGGCGGGCACGAGAAGCGCTGGCAGGACGTCGAGGAGATCCTCGAGGCCGGCATCGACGTCATCTCGACCGTCAACATCCAGCACCTCGAGTCGCTCAACGACGTCGTCGAGTCGATCACGGGCATCCGACAGCAGGAGACCGTCCCCGACGAGGTCGTACGCCGGGCCGACCAGGTGGAGCTCGTGGACATGTCACCCGAGGCGCTGCGCCGTCGGATGGCGCACGGAAACATCTACGGACCCGACAAGGTCGATGCCGCCCTCGCCAACTACTTCCGGACGGGGAACCTCTCCGCGTTGCGCGAGATCGCGCTGCTGTGGCTCGCGGACCGGGTCGACGAGGCGCTCGAACGTTACCGGGCCGACCAGGGCATCAGCGAGCAGTGGCCCACTCGCGAGCGCGTCGTCGTGGCCCTGACCGGCGGCGCCGGCAGCGAGACGCTGCTCCGGCGAGGTGCCCGCATCGCCACCCGCGCGGCCGGCGGTGACCTCATCGCCTGTCACGTCCGGTCGTCCGAGGGCCTCACGTCGACCGACCCTGCCGTGCTGGTTCGGCTGCGGCAACTGGCTCGCGACCTCGGGGCGGAGTTCCAGGACGTCTCCGGCCAGGACGTCGCAGAGGCGATCCTCGACCACGCCCGCGGCGTCAACGCGACGCAGATCGTCGTCGGCGTCAGCCGGCGAGGCCGGTGGCAGCAGATCCTGCGTCCGAGCATCGCCTCCGAGGTGGCCGACGGCTCGGGCGACATCGACGTCCACCTGGTCCCTCACGAGGGGTCGAAGGTCGCCAGCCGTCGCCGGAACGCCACTGGCCTGCCCGCCCGCCGGGTCGTCGGCGGGATGCTGTTCGCCGTCGTCGCCCTCGTCGGGCTGACCGCCGTGCTCGTCGCCACCCGGGAGGGGCACACGCTCTCGCTCGACCTGCTCCTCTACCTCGCGCTGACCGTCGTGTGCGCCCTCGTGGGTGGCATCTGGCCGGCGCTCTTCTGCGCCGTCGTCGGCTCGCTCGTCGTCAACTGGTTCTTCACCGAGCCACGGGGCACGCTCACCATCAGTGACCCACCCAACGCCCTGGCTCTCGCCGTCTTCGTGCTCGTGGCCATGGCGGTCTCGTCGGTCGTCAACGTCGCAGCCCGGCGCACCGAGCAGGCGGTCTCGGCCGAGCGCGAGTCGTCGGCGCTCGCCGCGATGAGTCGCGACCTGCTCGCCGAGCCGCGACCCCTGCCGGCCCTGCTCGACCGTGCGCGCGACGACCTCGGCATGCGCGCTGCCGTGCTCACCGAGTCGCACCCGGACCAGCCATCGACCGTCGTCGCCTCGACCGACCCCCAGCTGCCCGCGGGCACCGTGCTCCCGGCCGGCGCCGTGTGGGCTCTGGACATCACCGTCGACGACGGTGTCCACCTGCTGCTCGACGGACCGCCCGTGGCGGCAGAGGACCAGCGCGTCGTCAACGCGTACGCCACCCACGCCGCGATCCTGCACGGACGCGAGCAGCTCGTCCGGGCCGCGCGCGAGGCCGCCGGGCTCGCCCGCGACAACGCCGCGCGCACGACCCTGCTCGCCGCCGTCTCGCACGATCTGCGCACGCCCCTCGCGAGCATCAAGGCGGGGGTCTCCACGCTGCGCCAGTCCGGTCTCGACCTGACGGCCGACGACGAGGCAGAGCTGCTCGAGTCGATCGAGGAGAGCGCGGACCGCCTCGACGCCCTCATCGGCAACCTCCTCGACCTGTCCCGGCTCGAGACCGGTGCCGTGCGCGCGCACCACCACTCGATCGACCTGCTCGACGCCGTCGTGTCGACGGTGCGCACCACCTCCGCCCCCCAGCGCGTCGAGGTCGACCTCGAGCCGGACCTCCCCCTCGTGCGGACCGACCTGGGACTGCTCGACCGCGTGCTCGCCAACGTCGTCGAGAACGCCCTGAGGCACAGCGGCGACGCAGAGGTGCGCCTCACGGCAGGCCGGATCGGAGACACCGTGCAGCTGAGGGTCATCGACCGCGGACCGGGCGTGTCCGATGCCGACAAGGAGCGCATCTTCGCTGCGTTCCAGCGGGCAGGAGACGCCCCGCAGGGCGACGGCCTCGGCCTCGGCCTGGCCGTCGCCCGGGGACTGATGACCGTGCTGGGCGGCTCGCTCGTCCCGGAGGACACCCCCGGCGGTGGCCTCACGATGGTCGTCGAGCTGCCCCTCACCCCGACGGTCCCCTCGGTTCGAGGTGATGACGGCACCGACGTGGCTGACCGCATCACCTCGACCGAGCCGGCCGGGCCTGCCGAGCCTGCCGAGCCTGCCGAGCCTGCCGAGCCTGCCGAGCCTGCCGAGCCTGCCGAGACGAAGGAGGACGCGTGACCCGAGTGCTCGTCGTCGACGACGACCCGCGGCTGCAGCGCACCCTGACGATCGCGCTGCGGGCCCACGGCAACGAGGTCGTCACAGCCGCCGACGGTCGCACCGCGGTTCAGTCGGTGCTCGAGGACGCACCCGACGTCGTCATCCTCGACCTCGGACTGCCCGACCTCGACGGCACCGAGGTGCTCCGCCGCATCCGCGCCGCCTCGGTCGTCCCGGTCATCGTCCTGTCGGCACGTCACGAGTCCGACGACAAGATCGAGGCGCTCGACCTCGGTGCCGACGACTACGTCACGAAGCCCTTCGGCGTCGAGGAGCTCCTCGCTCGGGTGCGCGCGGCCGTGCGCCGCGGCGGCGACCTCGGCCGGCACCTCGGGCCGGTCGTGACCGACCACTTCGTCCTCGACTTCGCCGAGCGGAGGGCGACCGTCGAGGGCGAGGACGTCCGTCTCACGCCGACCGAGTGGCGGGTGCTCGAGGCGTTGTGCCGCGAGCCCGGTCACCTCGTCCAGCAGCAGGACCTGCTCCGAGCCGTCTGGGGCCCTTCGTACGGGCGCGAGTCGAACTACCTGCGCGTCTACGCCAACCAGCTGCGCCGCAAGCTCGAGCCCGACCCGGCGAACCCGCGCCACCTCGTCACCGAGCCCGGTCTCGGCTACCGCTTCAACCCCTGAACCGCGGGGGCGGGCGGGACTCGCGGCTGTCGGGTGTCGGGCCCTCGGGGGTCAGTAGCGCTCTCGGCCGCCGCGGTCGGTGAGGTTCCAGGCGTCCTCGGACTCCTCGTCGTCCTCGTCGACCGTGCGCGTCATGTCGCCGGGCGTCCACCGCGCCATCGGGACCGCGGTGGTCTCGTCCTCGTGGGCACGCTGCTCACCGCGCTCGGCGACGAGCGAGGCCGTGCGCTGCGGCGCGACCTCCTCGTCGGGCTCCTCGGCGTAGCCGGCCGACGCTTCGGCAGGCTCCACGTCGACGGGCGGGGCGGCATACGGCTCGGCGGGCTCGATGATCTCGGCGAGGTCATCGGCGTCGACGGGCTCGTTGGGGTGCGGCACGTCCTCGCCGCGCAGCAGCGCGAGCGTCTGCTCGAGGTCGTCCGGGCGCACGAGCACGTCGCGGGCCTTGGAGCCCTCGCTCGGGCCGACGACGCCGCGCGACTCGAGCAGGTCCATGAGCCGTCCGGCCTTGGCGAAGCCGACGCGCAGCTTGCGCTGGAGCATCGACGTCGAGCCGAACTGGGTCGTGACGACGAGCTCGGTGGCCTGGAGCAGCACGTCGAGGTCGTCGCCGATGTCGTCGTCGATCTGCTTCTTGGGCGCCGCGACGGTGACGTTCTCGACGTAGTTGGGCTTGAGCTGGGTCGTGACGAACTTGACGACCTCGTGGATCTCGGACTCGTTGACCCACGCGCCCTGGACACGCATCGGCTTGCTCGCGCCCATCGGCAGGAAGAGCGCGTCACCCTGGCCGATGAGCTTCTCGGCGCCGGGCTGGTCGAGCACGACGCGGGAGTCCGCGAGCGAGGACGTCGCGAACGCCATGCGCGAGGGGACGTTGGCCTTGATGAGGCCCGTGACGACGTCGACCGACGGACGCTGCGTCGCGAGGACGAGGTGGATGCCGGCGGCACGGGCGAGCTGGGTGATGCGCACCACCGACTCCTCGACGTCGCGCGGGGCGACCATCATGAGGTCGGCGAGCTCGTCGACGACGACGAGGAGGTACGGGTAGGTCGTGATCTGGCGCTCCGAGCCCGGCAGCGGCTTGACCTTGCCGGCGCGGACCGCCTTGTTGAAGTCGTCGACGTGCTTGAAGCCGAACGCCGCGAGGTCGTCGTAGCGCTGGTCCATCTCCTTGACGACCCACGCGAGGGCCTCGGCGGCCTTCTTGGGGTTGGTGATGATCGGCGTGATGAGGTGCGGGATGCCTTCGTAGGCCGTCAGCTCGACGCGCTTCGGGTCGACCAGGATCATCCGGACCTCCTCGGGCGTCGAGCGCATGAGGATCGAGGTGATCATCGAGTTGACGAAGCTCGACTTGCCCGATCCGGTGGCGCCCGCGACGAGCAGGTGCGGCATCTTCGCGAGGTTGGCGATGACGTAGGCGCCCTCGACGTCCTTGCCGACACCCATGACCATCGGGTGCTCGTTGGTGCGGGCCGTGTTGCTGCGCAGCACGTCGCCGAGGGACACGTTCTCGCGGTCGAGGTTCGGGATCTCGATGCCGATGGCGGACTTGCCCGGGATGGGGCTGAGGATGCGCACGTCGGCCGAGGCGACGGCATACGCGATGTTCTTGGAGAGCGCGGTGACGCGCTCGACCTTGGTGCCCGAGCCGAGCTCGACCTCGTAGCGCGTGACCGTCGGGCCGCGGGTGAACCCCGTGACGGCGGCGTCGATGTCGAACTGGTCGAAGACGTTGGTCAGCGACTCGACGACGCGGTCGTTGGTCTCGCTGCGCGTCTTGTGCGGCGGCCCCGGCGTCAGCATCGCGTGGTCGGGCAGCTGGTAGGTGATGTCGCCGCCGAGGCTGAGCTGCTCGACGCGAGCCGGCAGGTCGGACATGGGCGGCGGGATGAGCTCGGCCTTGGGGCCGACCTTGCTCGTGTCGGGAGCCCCGAGGGTCTTGGGGTCGGTGGCGTCGATGACCTTCTCGCCGCCCTTCTCGCCGCCGGGACGGGGAGCCAGCAGCCCGGGAGGCGTGGGGCGCTTCTCGCCCGGTCGCAGCTGCGTCGTCGCCTCGTCCTCGAGGGCCTTCTGCGCGGCCTGGCGGAACGCCTCGTCGCCGTCGCGGTCGGCGAGGTCGACGGCCTTGCGGCGCGCGCGCTTCACCGCTGCGGCAGGGGCGTCGAGCGCCTCGTCGGGCTGCTCGTCGACGTGGTCGCGGTCGATGACGAGGGCGCGCAGCTGGCGCAGGCGGGTCGGGATCATGTTGACCGGCGTCGCCGTGATGACGAGCAGGCCGAAGAGCCCGAGCAGGACGAGCAGGACGAGCGCCCCGTAGGTCGAGACGGCCGCCGCGAGCGGGCTCGAGGCGAGGAAGCCGAGGATGCCGCCGGCGGCACGCATGCCGTCGGCGCCGTCGGGCGGGTTGGGGATGCCGTCGGCAAGGTGCGACAGACCGCACGCGGCGAAGGTCAGGGCGATGGTGCCGACGACGACGCGGTTGGTCGCCGCGTCGTCCTGGGGAGCGCGAAGCATGCGCAGGCCGAGGGCGAGCAGCACGAGCGGGACGGCGTAGGCGACGCGGCCGAAGGTGCCGGCGAAGACGGCGTGCACCACCTGGCCGAAGGTGCCGGAGACGCCCCACCACTCACGCGCGGCGACGACCACGGCGAGCGCGATGAGCGCGAAGCCGATGCCGTCGCGGCGGTGCTCCGGCTCGAGGTCGGCGGCGCTGTGCCCGACGCGGCGCACCGCTCCCCCGGCCATGTGCGAGACGCCCATCCAGGTGTTGCGCATCGCGCCGAACGGGAAGGGGAGGCCTCCGCCCCGCGTCTTGGACGCGGTCTTGGCGGCGGGCTTGCGGGCCGCGGGCTTGCGCTGCGCGGGCCGGCCGCCCCGGGCTGCGGGAGGGCGTGACGAGGCGCTGCCCGCGGACCCCTTGGCGCGGGTGGCCGCGGCGGAGCTCGAGCGCTGGCTGGTGGACGGACGTGACGCCATGCTCGCACCGTACGTCAACGCACCGCTGAACTCACGCGTCACACGCGCAACAGGGCTGACCAGTCGGACGCGGCTGCCGTATGCCGTGGGCGCGCCCGCCACCGTCCCGCGAGGTCCCCGGCGGGGTCGGCGTCTCAGATCGCGACACCCGGGGACCGACCGGTGGACAGCCGGTGACCGACCCCTTTATCGTCGTGCGCAGGTCATGAGTGCCAGTGACAAGCCCCGGCTCGCTGGCCAGCAACCCTCCTCCGCGGTGGGGTGCTCCGGGTGACGACCAGGCCACCCTCGGTCTGAACGTGTGATCGAGGTCGGCAAGCGCGGACCTGCACCGGGTGGGTCCCATGACCCAGGAGCACTCCCATGTCGGTCCTTCCCTCGACGCACCCAGCGGCCTCCCTCTGTGGCGGCTCCCCCGCACCCGTCGTGCGCACCCGCGCCCTGCACGTCGTGCCCGAGGCGCGCACCCTGCCCACCGTCGTCGGCGCGGGACTGCGCGTGCCCACGCTCCACGGCGACACGGCATACGCCAACCTCGACCACGCGGCCTCGACGCCGGCGCTCGAGACGGTCCAGGCGGCCGTCGACCGCGCCCTCGAGACCTATTCCTCCGTGCACCGCGGCGCCGGGTTCGCCTCGCGGCTGACGAGCGCGTGGTACGAGCAGGCCCGCGCCGAGGTCGCCGCCTTCGTCGGCGCGCGTGAGGGCGACTCCGTCATCTTCACCCGGACGACGACCGACTCGTGGGCCCTGCTGAGCAAGGCGCTGCCGAGCCGCACGACGGTCTTCGTCTTCGGCACCGAGCACCACTCGACCCTGCTGCCCTGGGGCCGCTTCCGCACCGTGCGCCTCCCCGTCCCGCAGACCGTCGAGGACGCGCACGCCCTGCTCGAGGAGGCGCTGACCGACCACCCGTCGCGCCACCGCCTCGTCGTCGTCGCGGCCGCCTCGAACGTGACGGGAGAGGTCTGGCCGGTCGAGCGCTTCGCCACCCTGGCGCACGAGCACGGCGCCCGGATCGCCGTCGACGCGGCCCAGCTCTCGGCGCACCGCACCATCGACCTCGCCGCGTGGGACGCCGACTACGTCGCGTTCTCGGGGCACAAGACGTACGCCCCCTACGGCGCGGGCGTCCTCGCCGGGCGCTCCGACTGGCTCGACGCCGGCAACCCCTACCTGCTCGGTGGCGGCGCGACGCGCTCGGTGACCGAGGACGGCACCACGTGGGCGACCGGGCCGGCGCGCCACGAGGGCGGCAGCCCCAACGTCATCGGAGCCATCGCCCTCGCCGCGGCCTGCTCGACGATCAGCCGGCACCGCGACGCCATCGAGGAGCACGAGACCCGCCTCCTCGAGCGGCTCCGCGCCGGACTCGACGACGTCGCGGGCGTCGAGGTCCTGTCGATCTTCGGTGACGACAGCGACCGGGTCGGCGTCGTCGCCTTCACCATCGACGGCTGGGACTCCTCGCTCGTGTCGCAGGTCCTCTCCGTCGAGCACGGCATCGGCGTGCGGGACGGCAAGTTCTGCGCCCACCTGCTCGTCGACGAGCTCCTCGAGGACCCGTGGGGCGAGCGTTCCGCCACCGCGGTCCGCGCCAGCATCGGCCTCGGCAGCACGCTCGAGGGCGTCGAGCGGCTCCTCGCCGCCGTCGCGCGGCTCGTCGAGCAGGGCACCGACGCGGAGTGGTCGCTCACGGAGACCGGATGGGCGCTCGAGGGCACCGACCCGCGCGACGTCGAGGTCGAGCGACCCTGGTGACCGCGGACGTACGCCGCTGAGCGGGTCCGTGCCCGAGCGCGGGCGCGCGGTCGGTGCGCTCGAACGCTCAGGGTCGGGTCAGCGCGCCGGCAGGGCGTAGCTCGCCCAGACCGCGGCGTGGTCGGCGCGATTGAGAGCCACCTGCCCGGCCTCGACGACCGTGAGGCCGCGGCTCAACAGGTGGTCGAGCTGGACGAAGGCCGGAAGCCGGTTGCCCGCGAAGGGCCAGGTGCGCACCCACCCCTGCCCGTCGGTGCGCTGCGCGTCGTCGAGGCCCGCGGCGAGGTCGCGGAAGCCGGGGTGGCCGAAGCCGGCGTTGAAGTCGCCGGCCATGACGAGGAGCTCGTCGCCGTCGAGACGCTGCTTCCACGACTGGAGCGCCCGCAGGCCCGCGCGCCACTCGACGGTGTCACCGCGCAAGGGCGCCGTGGGATGGGCGACCTTGAGACGCACCGTGCCGTTGGGCACGGTCACGTCGACCTCGGGCTGGACGCTCCGGGTGCCCTCGAGCGCCGGGTCGGTGCCGAGGCTGCGCACCGAGAGCGGGTAGCGCGACAGGACCATCGTCCCCGTGTAGGTGCTGGCCCGGGCGACGCCCTCCCGCTGGCTGAAGTAGTCGGCCGCCCCTTCGGCGTCGAGCCGCCGCAGGATCGCGGGCGTCGCCTCGGTGAGCACGAGGACGTCGACGGAGTGAAAGCGCACGGCGTCCATGAGCTGGCCGGCGTTGGCCGACCCGATCCAGACGTTGGCCGACATGACCGTGAGGTCGCGGTCGGCCTTCGGCGAGGAGGTGGCCCGGAAGGCCGGCGCCGCGACCGTCGCCGCCACGACGAGCGCGACGACGACGGGGACGAGCATCCACCACCGCCGTAGCACGAGCGTCGCCACGGCGAGCAGGCCCAGGCCGATGACGACGAAGGGCCCAGCCGTCTGGAGCACGACGACGACGTATGCCGTCGAGTCGTACCAGCGCAGCGCCCCGACGGCGACGAGCCCGAGCAGGACGACGCCGATGACGACGTCGACCCAGCGCCGGCGGGGACGACGCCCGGCCGGCTCCCGCGTCGACGACTCGGCGGGCTCCCCCGGACGACCGGAGGGCCCGTCGTGGCCGTCGTCGCTGTCGAGGTGCCCCCGGTCGGCCTCCTGCACCGTCACGTCAGGCCTGCAGCACGACCGGGATGATCATCGGCCGGCGGCGGATCTTGCCACCGACCCACGAGCCGACGGCGCGCCGGATGACCTGCTGGAGCTGCTGGTCGTCGCGGACACCCTTGGCGACGGCCTCCTCGATGGCCCGCTCGACCTTGGGGATGACCTGCTGGAAGATCTCGTCGTCCTCGACGAACCCGCGGGCCGTGATCTCCGGGCCGCTCGCGATCTTGCCGGTGGCCGCGTCGAGCACGACGACGCAGGTGATGAAACCCTCGTCGCGCAGGATCCGACGGTCCTTGAGCAGCGCCTCGTCGGCGCCGCCCACGCTGCTGCCGTCGACGTAGACGTAGCCGCACTCGACGACACCGGTCACCTCGGCGACCCCGTTGACGAGGTCGACGACGACGCCGTCCTCGGCGAGCACGACGTTGTCCTCGTGGACGCCGGAGGCGATGGCGAGCTGGGCGTTGGCATACATGTGCCGCCACTCGCCGTGCACGGGAAGGACGTTGCGCGGCTTGACGATGTTGTAGCAGTAGAGCAGCTCGCCCGCGCTGGCGTGGCCCGAGACGTGCACCTTGGCATTGCCCTTGTGCACGACGTTGGCGCCGAGGCGCATGAGGCCGTTGATGATGCGGTAGACGGCGTTCTCGTTGCCGGGGATGAGGCTGCTCGCGAGCAGCACCGTGTCGCCGGGGCCGACGTCGATGCGGTGCTCGCGGTTCGCCATCCGCGAGAGGGCCGCCATCGGCTCGCCCTGGGAGCCGGTGCAGATGAGGACGAGCTCGTCGTCACGCAGGCTGTCGATCTTCTTGATGTCGATGAGGATGCCGTCGGGCACGCGGAGGTAGCCGAGCTCGGCGGCGATGCCCATGTTGCGCACCATCGAGCGCCCGACCATGGCGACCTTGCGGCCGGCCTTCTCCGCGGCGTCGAGCACCTGCTGCACGCGGTGCACGTGGCTGCTGAAGCAGGCGACGATGACGCGGCGCTGGGCGTGACGGAAGACCTTGTCGATGGCCGGAGCGATCTCGAGCTCGGGCGTCGTGAAGCCGGGGACGTCGGCGTTCGTCGAGTCGGTGAGGAAGAGGTCGACGCCCTCCTCGCCGAGCCGGGCGAAAGCACGCAGGTCGGTGAGGCGACCGTCGAGCGGCAGCTGGTCCATCTTGAAGTCGCCGGTGTGCAGCAGCGTGCCGGCCTCGGTGCGCACGAAGACGGCGAGCGCATCGGGGATCGAGTGGTTGACCGCGACGAACTCGAGGTCGAAGACGCCGAGCTTCTCGCGCTGGCCCTCCTTGACGGCCATGGAGTACGGACGGATCCGGTGCTCCTTGAGCTTGGCCTCGACGAGCGCCAGGGTCAGGGTCGAGCCGATGATCGGGATGTCGCCCTTGAGCTTGAGCAGGTAGGGCACGGCGCCGATGTGGTCCTCGTGGCCGTGGGTGAGGACGATGGCCTCGATGTCGTCGAGCCGGTCGGCGATGTAGGTGAAGTCCGGCAGGATGAGGTCGACTCCGGGGTGGTGGTCCTCGGGGAAGAGCACGCCGCAGTCGATGACGAGCAGCTTGCCCTTCGTCTCCAGCACGGCCATGTTGCGGCCGACCTCGCCGAGCCCTCCGAGCGCGACGACCCTCAGGCCGTTGTCGGGGAGGGCTGGCGGCGTGGTCAGCTCGGGGTGGGGGTGGCTCACAGGTGTCCTGTCATTCGGTGGTGCTGCCGGGCCGTCGAGGGCTCCGGTCAGAGGTCAGCGGGGCGGTCATCCGACCGCCGGGTGGGCCGCGGTGGCGGCGAGAGCGGCGAGAGCGGCGAGAGCGGCCCGGACGAGGGCGGTCTGCTCCTCGTCGGCGGGCACGAGCGGCAGCCGCACGGCCGTCGACTCGATGATGCCCTGCTCGGCGAGGCCGGCCTTGGCCATGATGGCGCCCTGGGTGACGTTCATGACGGCGTTGACGATCGGGGTGAGGCGTCGGTGCACGGCTCGGGCGTCGTCCCAGCGCCCGTCGACGACGGCGTCGGCCATCTCCCGGTAGGCCGCCGGGGCCACCTGGGACGTGACGCCGACGAAGCCGACGGCCCCGTTGAGGAAGTGGCCGAGGTTCATGGCGTCGTCGCCGGAATACCAGTCGAGGCCCGTCTCCTGCATCATCTCGCTCGCGAACCAGAGGTCGCCGCGGGCGTCCTTCACGGCGGCGATGCGGTCGTGCTCGGCGATGCGCAGGTAGGTCTCGCGCGCGATGGCGATGCCCGAGCGGCCGGGGATGTCGTAGACCATGACGGGCAGGTCGCTCGCGTCGGCGAGGGCCGTGAAGTGGGCGACGAGGCCGGCCTGCGGTGGCTTGTTGTAGTACGGCGTCACGGCGAGCACCGCGTCGGCGCCGGCCTTCTGCGCGTGGCGCACCGCCTCGACGCTCTTGGCGGTGTCGTTGCTGCCGGCGCCCGCGATGACGACGCAGCGGTCGCCGACGGCCTCGATGACGGCGCGGAGCAGCTCGTCCTTCTCGTCGGACGAGGTGGTGGGCGACTCGCCGGTCGTGCCCGAGACGACGAGGCCGTCGTGACCAGCGTCGACGAGGTGGGCCGCGACCCGCTGCGCGGCGTCGAGGTCGATCGAGCCATCGGGCCGCATGGGCGTGACCATCGCCGAGAGAACACGTCCGAGGGCGGGTGCGTCAGCCATGAGGCCAAGGTTAGCGCCCGGGCCCTCGCTCACGACGCCACGCCCACGCCGGAGACCCGGGCCGGTTCGCCGGGGGCACGAAAGAGGCGAGGCACTACTCGCTCGGGGGTCCGAGTAGTGCCTCGCCACCTCCTATATCGGCGGGTTCGCCCGGGCGTTACAGCCCGATCCGGGCTTTCTTTCGCGTGATCGCGTATGCCGTGTCAGCCGCGCCGCTCGTAGGTGACCCAGGCGAAGCCGGGCTGCTCGTCGCGGGCGGTCTCGGTCCAGATGTCCGGGTCGATGGCCGGGAAGGTGACCGAGCCCTCCGGGGACTGGTCGACGTCCGTCACGAGGAGGCGGACGGCATACGCCATCGCCTGTCGGTAGATCTCTCCCCCGCCGACGACGAAGACCTGCTCGGCCTCGGCCACGAGCGCGAGCGCCTCGGGGAGGGAGTGCGCGACCTCGACGCCGGGAGCGCTCCAGTCGCGCTGGCGGGTGACGACGACGCTGCGCCGGCCGGGGAGCGCGCCCATCGAGTCGAACGTGCGGCGGCCCATGACCATCGGGTGGCCCATCGTCGTGCGCTTGAAGAACTTGAGGTCCTCGGACAGGTGCCACGGCATCGTCAGCCCGTCACCGATGACGCCGTTGCGTCCGACGGCGGCGATCATCGTCACGTTCGGCAGCGCGGTGGTCATGGCGCCAAGGCTCCCAGACTCGGGCCGCTCAGACGGCGATGGGGGCCCTGATGCCCGGATCGGCGACGTAGTCGACGAGCTCGAAGTCGTCGAGGTCGAAGTCGTCGATGTTCGTCTTGCCCGGCGTGATGCGCATCGTCGGGAGCGCGTGCGGGGTGCGGGTCAGCTGCAGGCGGGCCTGGTCGAGGTGGTTGAGGTAGAGGTGCGCGTCGCCGAGCGTGTGCACGAACTCCCCCGGCTCGAGGTCGGTCAGCTGGGCGACCATCTGCGTCAGCAGGGCGTAGCTCGCGATGTTGAACGGCACGCCGAGGAAGATGTCGGCGCTGCGCTGGTAGAGCTGGCACGAGAGGCGCCGGCGGCCGTCGGGTCCGGGCGGCGAGACGTAGAACTGGAACATCGTGTGGCACGGCGGCAGGGCCATGTCGTCGACGTCGGCGACGTTCCAGGCCGAGACGATGAGGCGGCGGCTGTCGGGGTTGGTGCGGATCTGCTCGATGACCTTGGCGATCTGGTCGACGCGTCGGCCGTCGGGCGTGGGCCACGATCGCCACTGGTAGCCGTAGATCGGGCCGAGGTCGCCTGTGGCGGGGTCGGCCCACTCGTCCCAGATCGAGATCCCCCGCTCCTGGAGCCAGCGCACGTTGGTGTCGCCGCGCAGGAACCACAGCAGCTCGCCGATGATCGAGCGCAGGTGCAGCTTCTTGGTCGTCACGGCCGGGAAGCCGTCGGCGAGGTCGAAGCGCATCTGGTGGCCGAACACGCTGAGCGTGCCCGTGCCCGTCCGGTCGGACTTCTCCTGACCGTGGGTCAGGACGTGGTCGAGGAGATCGAGGTACTGCCGCACGATCCGCAGCCTAACCCGCAGGCCCTGCAGCGGCCGGACGCCGTGCCGCCGCGCCATGTCGAGCGCGTTCGTGTGCAGGAGGCGCCCCGCGCAGGGCCGCCGGCGCACACGAAGCCCTTGCCTGCAGGGCGTCGGCTGAGGCTGTGGATGGGCTACGCACCGGAGGCTCCTGCGCCGACAGGCTCATGTCATGGATCCTCTGCTCGCGGCCCGCATCCGGGGACAGTCGGGCCTCGTGACGCGCGAACAGGCTCTGGCGGCGGGACTGACCGAGAAGGCGATCCGCTGGAGGGTTCACTCAGGTCGGTGGACCGTGGTGCACCCGCGCGTGTTCCTCACCGAGCCGGGCCGGTCTGGTTGGGACCTGAGGGCCATCGCCGCCCTGCTGCACGTGGGTCGGCCGGCGGCGCTGCACGGCGTCAGCGCAGGCCACGCCTGGACGCTGCTCAACCGCCCGGATGACCCGATCGAGGTCGTCGTTCCGCTCGGGCGGTCGGGACGCGCGCGCGACGGGATCACGATGGTGCGGAGCCGGCACTTCGACGAACGCCTGGACCCCGCTGCGTGGCCGCATCGGGTCGCGGCCGCGCACACCGTCTTCGACCTCTGCGCCGGCCAGACCCTCGATCGTTCGGTGGCCGTGATGGCCAAGGCGCAGCAGCTGCGCCTCTGCACACCGGAGCAGCTCCTCCGTGCCCTCGCAGCACGGCCGCGGCAGCCGCGGCGGAGGATGTTGCTCGAGGCCCTGGGTAAGGTCCGAGACGGCGTCGAGAGTGCAGCGGAGTATCGCTACGTTCGCGACGTCGAGCGTGCGCACCGGCTCCTCGTCGGACGGCGGCAGGCACCCGCTGCCGGACAACGACACCGGGACAGCGCCTACGACGAGGTGAAGGTCGTCGTGGAGGTGGACGGTCGACTCGGGCACGAGGGCTGGGCCGCCCAGTCCGTCGACCGGCGGCGAGACCTCGACGGCGCGGTCGCGGGCTGGCTGACCGTCCGCCCCACATGGCTCGAGGTCGCTCATGCACCGTGCGGGCTCGCGGCCGACCTCGACGCGATCTTCAGGGACCGCGGGTGGGCCGGCAGGGCCGAGCCCTGCCACCTCCCAGCGTGCCTCGTCACCCGGCAAAGGCTCGGATGACGGTCGTCAACCCGACTCCGTGTGCAGATGCAGCCCTCAGAAGGGCAGCGAATGCACACGGACCTGCGCTGGCAGGCGACCCCGCCGCGGTCAGGCGTCGTAGTCGAGGCTGACCTCGTCGGTGACCGGGTGGCTCTGGCAGGCGAGCACGATGCCGGCCGCCACCTCCTCGGGTTCGAGCGCGTAGTTGCGGTCCATCCGGACCTCGCCCGAGACGAGCCGGGCACGACAGGTGCCGCACACGCCGCCCGTGCACGAGTAGGGCGCGTCGGGCCGGGCGCGCAGGGTCGCGTCGAGGATCGTCTCCTCGCGGCTCGGCATCGGGATGACCGTCGTGCGTCCGTCGAGGTTCACCGTGACCGTGGCCTCGGGCGGTGCGCCGGCGTCGACGACGACCTTGCGCCTCGGCTCCGTGCCGTCGTCGACGTGGAAGATCTCGTGGTGGATGTGCCGCGGGTCGACGCCGCGCCCGGTGAGCAGCGCCTCGGCGCCGGTGACCATGCCGAACGGCCCGCAGAGATACCACTCGTCGACGGATCCGACCGGCAGCAGCGTGCCGAAGATCGCCTCGAGCCGCTCGCTGTCGAGCCGCCCGTGGAAGAGCTCGACGTCCTGGGCCTCCCGGGACAGGACGTTGACGAGGTGGAAGCGCCCCGGGAAGCTGTTCTTGAGGTCCTCGAGCTCCTCGAGGAACATGATCGAGCTGGTGCGCCGGTTGCCGAAGAGCAGCGTCGCGCGCGACCCGGGCTCCTCCTCCAGCGCCGTGGTCAGCAGCGAGATGACGGGCGTGATGCCCGAGCCGGCCGCGATCGCGACGTGATGGCGTATGCCGTCCGGCCGGGTCGGGCACGTGAAGGACCCCTGCGGGGTCATGACCTCGACGACGGCGCCGGGCGAGACGCCGTCGTTGAGCCAGTTCGACATACGACCCTCGGGCACGCGCGCGGCCGCGACCCGCAGGCTGCGCCCGGCCGGGTCGGTCCGACGTGACTGGCAGATCGAGTAGGACTGGCGCACGTCCTCACCGCGGATCTCGGCGCGGAGCGTCAGGTGCTGGCCGGCATCGAAGACGAACTCGTCGACGAGGTCCTCGGGCACGGCGAAGGTGACGGCGACGGCCTCGTCGGTGAGGCGCTCGACCGACGAGACGGTCAGCGGGTGGAAACGCGCGCGGTGTCGGGCGCTCGTGGCCTGGGCAGGGGCCGTGTCCGCGGCGGGATCGGCTGCGGTCGGGGTGGAGACGTCGGTCATTCAGATGGCCTTGAACTCGTCGAAGGGCTCGAGGCACGCGTTGCAGCGGCGCAGGGCCTTGCACGCGGTCGAGCCGAAGTGGGCGATCTCGGTCGTGTCGGCGGAGCCGCAGCGGGGGCAGGCGACGACGTGGCGGCTCAGGGTCACGGCCACGGGACCGTGCGGCTCCCCCACCGGCACCGCGCCGGGGGGCGCGATCCCGAAGCGCAGCAGTGCCGCTCGCCCGGCGTCGCTCATCCAGTCGGTCGTCCACGCCGGCGACAGCTGCGTGCGGACGTCGGCGGCATACCCCTGACGTGCGGCCTCGAAGACGATGCGTGACGCGATCGCCTCCATGGCGGGGCACCCGCTGTAGGTCGGGGTGATCGTCACGGCGACCGTGTGCGCCTGCTCGTCGACGTCCACGTCTCGCAGGATGCCGAGGTCGGCGATGCTGATGACGGGCACCTCGGGGTCCGGGATGCGCGAGATCGCCTCTGCGACAGCGGACTCCACGGCCACGGCGTTCACCACGTCGCGCCGGGATGCGACCGTGCGATGTGTTGCATCTCGGCCAGGAGCGAGCCCATGGGACGCGAGTGGATGCCGGCACGACCTCCGCGCGAGCGCCACCGCGAGCCGTCGGGCAGCGTCAGGGTCCCCTGCTCGACGACGTGCGCGACCCGGGCCACGACGGCGTCATGGAGGGTCGAGGGCAGCACGCCGACCTCGAGGTCGGCCGCGAGCACCGAGGCCTCGTCGTCGTCGAAGAGCTCGGCGAGATGCGGCAGCACGCGCTCGAGCGCCGTCTGCATGCGTCGGTGGGACTCTGCGGTGCCGTCGCCGAGGCGCACGACCCAGAGCGAGGCGTGGTCGAGGTGGTAGCGGACCTCCTTGAGGGCCTTGCCCGCGACGCCCGCCACGACGTCGTCGCCCGAGCCGGTCAGGGCCGTGTGCAGCTCGACCTGGTAGGCGGAGAACCAGAGCAGCCGGGCCATCTCGTCGGCGAAGTCACCACACTCCTGCTCGACGAGGTGGACGTTGTGCCACTCCCGCTCGTCGCGCTGCATGGCATAGTCGTCCTCGCCGCGACCGGTGCCGTCGATGGAGCCGATGTAGGGGTAGAGCCCACGCGCCTGACCGAGGAGATCGAGCGCGATGTTCCCGAGCGCCATGTCCTCCTCGATCTGCGGCGCGTTCGTCATCCACTCGCCGAGGCGCTGGGCGTAGACCATGGCGTCGTCGGCGAGCCCGAGGAGGTAGGCGGCGTACGGCTTGGCCCCGGGGGCGGCGCCGGTGTTCTCGGCGGCGCCGGGCAGGGACTCACGGTGCGCGGACTCCGAGGCAGAGCTCACGGCGCCGGTGACCGGCTCGGTGACCGGCGTGGTGCCGGTGTCGGTCGAGGGCGAGCTGGCTGAGGTGCTCACAGGTACTCGACATCCTCGGGCACGTCGTAGAAGGTCGGGTGCCGGTAGATCTTGTCGCCGGCCGGGTCGAAGAAGGAGTCCTTCTCGGACGGGCTGCTCGCGGTGACGTCGTCGGCCTTGACGACCCAGATCGAGACACCCTCCTGGCGGCGGGTGTAGACGTCGCGGGCGTTGCGCAGCGCGAGCTCGGCGTCGGGCGCGTGGAGCGAGCCGACGTGCACGTGCGACAGTCCGCGCTTGCCGCGAACGAACACCTCCCAGAGGGGCCAGCTGCGCTCCCCCTGGGCAGGCTCCGACGGGGCCCCGGCACCGGTGGTCGGGGTGGTGGCTCCGCTCACGCGGCACTCTCCTTCTGCTGCTGCTCCCGCTCGCGGGCGGCCTGCTTGGTGGCGTACGCGTTGGCGGCCTCGCGCACCCAGGCACCTTCGTCGTGGGCCCGGCGGCGGTGCTCGATGCGCTCGGCGTTGCACGGGCCGTCGCCGCGCAGCACCTGCCAGAACTCGTCCCAGTCGATCTGGCCGAAGTCCCAGTGGCCGCGCTCCTCGTTCCAGCGCAGGTCGGGGTCGGGCAGGGTGAGGCCGAGCTTCTGGGCCTGCGGGACGGTCATGTCGACGAACTTCTGGCGGAGGTCGTCGTTGCTGAACCGCTTGATGCCCCAGGCCATCGACTGCTCGGTGTGGCCACCCTTGGCAGCGTCACCGGTGTCGGGCGGACCGAACATCGCGAGCGCCGGCCACCACCAGCGGTCGGCGGCGTCCTGGGCCATCGCCTTCTGGGACTCGGTGCCGCGCATGAGGTTCCAGAGGATCTCGAAGCCCTGCCGCTGGTGGAAGGACTCCTCCTTGCACACGCGGATCATGGCGCGGGCGTACGGGCCGTAGGAGCACCGGCACAGCGGCACCTGGTTCATGATCGCCGCACCGTCGACGAGCCAGCCGATGGCGCCGCAGTCGGCCCACGTCAGCGTCGGGTAGTTGAAGATCGAGGAGTACTTCTGCTTGCCGTCGTGGAGCCGCTCGAGCAGCTCCTGCCGGTCGATGCCGAGCGTCTCGGCCGCGGAGTAGAGGTAGAGCCCGTGGCCGGCCTCGTCCTGCACCTTGGCGATGAGGATGGCCTTGCGGCGCAGCGACGGGGCGCGCGTGATCCAGTTGCCCTCGGGCTGCATGCCGATGATCTCGGAGTGCGCGTGCTGGGCGATCTGGCGGATCAGCGTCTCGCGGTACTCGTCCGGCATCGCGTCGCGGGGCTCGATGCGCTGGTCGGCCGCGAGCAGCGCGTCGAAGTCGCCACCGACGGTGTCCCGCCCGCCCCGCTGGTCCTCGTGCTCGGCCGCCGCGTCGTAGGCGCCGGTCTCGGCCGCGTTCAGCGGTTCGTTCGGGTCGATGACGTCATTGCCATACATGAGTCCAGTATGCGAGATGCAGCCGAGGGCGTCCAAAGCCGGGGTGCACCGGGGTGGACATCGGGCGCGTCCACGCCTGAGAGGATGCCGGGGTGGCACACGAGGACGCGAACGCACATCAGCACGGGCACGACCACGGACCCGACGACGGACACGACCACGCGCACGACCGCGGACCCGTCGCCGACGCGTCGGTCCGGGTCGCTCGCGGCTCCGACGCCCCCGCGGTGGGCCTCGTGCAGGACGTCGTGTTCCGGGAGGCGTATGCCGCCGCGCTCGCTCCCGAGGTGCTCGCCACGTTCGAGCCCCGGGCGTTCGCGAACGCCTGGCGTGCCACGCTCGAGGGCGAGCGGTCCGGGGACGGCGTGCTGCTCGTGGCGTGTGCGGGCGAGCAGGTCGTCGGCTTCGCCGCCGTCGGCGCGTCCGACGACGCCGACACCGATGCCGGCACCGCCGAGCTGATCGTGCTCGGGGTCCACCCCGACGCACGTCGTCAGGGGCACGGCTCGCGCCTGCTGCACGCGGTCGTCGACACGGCCCGGGCACGTGGCCGCTCCGCGCTCGCCGCGTGGCTGCTCGCCTCGGACGACGCGACCCGCGGGTTCCTCACGGCTGCCGGGATGGTGGCCGACGGGGCGCACCGCCAGCGCGTCGTCTCACCGGACGGCGACACGGCGGGTGAGGTCCGCCTGTCCGCGCTCCTCGCCGACGACTCCGACGCCGCCGACGCGGCCGACGCGGCCGACGCGGCCGACGCCGCCGACGCCGCCCCCGCGCCCGCGCCCGCCGAGGACTCCGCAGCAACCTCCGCCGACGACAGAGCACCGGCCGCCGACGACGTCAGGGCCCCGGAGGGCCCGTGACCGCGACGGCCGACCCGGGCCCACGACGGGACGTCGTGCGCCAGAGCCTGTCGGTCGGGGTCGCCACCGGCGCCTACGGCATCAGCTTCGGCGCCCTCGCCGTCGCGGCCGGCCTCGACACGTGGCAGGCGATGGCGCTCTCCCTGCTGATGTTCACCGGCGGCTCACAGTTCGCCTTCGTCGGCATCATCGCGAACGGTCTCCACGCCGCACCCGCGGCGATTGCTGCCTCGTCGATGCTCGGCGTCCGCAACGGCCTCTACGCCCTCGAGCTGACGCACGTGCTCGGTGTCCGTGGCACCCGCCGGGTCGCGGCCGCCCACCTGACCATCGACGAGTCGACCGCGGTCGCCGTGGCGCAGGACGACGAGCGCACGTCGCGGCTGGGCTTCTGGCTCACCGGCCTCACGGTCTTCGCCCTCTGGAACCTCAGCACCCTCGCCGGGGCCCTCGTCGGCGGTCACGTCGGCGACCCGCGCACGTACGGCCTCGACGCCGCGGCGTGCGCCGCGTTCACCGCCCTGCTCTGGCCGCGGCTGCGGGACCGCGACGCGGTGGCCGTCGCCGTCGTCGGCGCCGTCGTTGCGGTGCTGCTGTCGCCGACCATGCCACCCGGCATACCCGTCGTGGCGGCAGCCGCGGCCTCACTGCTCGCGTGGCGCACCCCGAGGAGGGAGCAGGAGTGAGCCTCTGGACCGCCGTCCTCGTCTCGGCCGCGATCGCCTTCGGGCTCAAGCTCGCCGGGCACCTCGTGCCCGCGCACCTGCTCGACGCGCCACGGGTCCGCCGCATCACGGCCGCCCTGCCGATCGCGCTGCTCGCCGCCCTCGTCGCGACGCAGGCGTTCACCCGTTCCGACGGGTCGTTCGTCCTCGACGCCAGGGCCGCTGCCGTCGGGGTCGCCGTCGTCGCGCTCCTGCTGCGCGCGCCGTTCATCGTCGTCGTCGTGCTCGGCGCTGCCACCGCCGCCCTCCTGCGCGCCGTCGGCTGGGCCTGACCCGTGGCCGACGCGGACGACGTGCGACGACTGGCCCTCGCGCTGCCCGGCGTCGAGGAGATCGCCAGCGCGGGCTTCGACTTCCGGGTGGGCGGCCACGGCTTCGTCTGGTCCTATCCCGAGCGCGTCCCCGGACAGCGGCGCGTCATCCGCACCGACGTCGCCGTGCTCTACGTCGGCGACGAGGCCGAGAAGCAGGCCCTGGTCCTCGGCGAGCCGGACCTCTTCTTCACGACGCCCGCCTACGACGGCTCTCCGCTCGTCATGGTCCGGCTCGAGCGCGTGGACACCGACCGGCTCGACGAGCTCGTGACGGACGCGTGGCGCATGCGAGCACCCTCGGACCTGGTCGCCGAGGCCGACCTCGGCAATGACGGCACGGGCCATCAGAACGCCTGATCCGAGGCCGGGCGCAGCACCCCCGCACGGCGGTGCCGGGACCGGCCGGGTTGCCATGTCCCGCAGGACGCTCAGGCGTGGGCGTCGCAGACCGGCTGGAGCGGACGACCCGGCAGGTCCTCGCGGTTGTGCATCCGGCTCGTCGGCGTCCCGCAGACGTGGCACGCGGCGAGGTGGACGGCCTCGTCGCTGAACCCGACGCTCATCCGCTCGTCGAAGACGTAGAGGTGGCCCTCCCAGAGGCCGCGGTCACCCCGCTCCTCGCCGTAGCGCACGATCCCGCCGTCGAGCTGGTAGACCTCCTCGAAGCCCCGCGAGCGCATGAGGCTGGTCAGCACCTCGCAGCGGATGCCGCCCGTGCAGTAGGTGACGACGGGGCGGCCCTTGAGCTCGTCCCACCGGCCGGCGTCGAGCTCGCGCACGAAGTCGCTCGTGTGGCGGATGCCGGGCACGACGGCTCCACGGAAGCGCCCCACCTCTGCCTCCACGGCGTTGCGCCCGTCGAAGAGCACGACGTCGTCGCCGCGCTCGGCCACGAGGGCGTCGAGCTCGGCCGGGCGCAGTCGCGTGCCTCCGCCGACGACGCCCTGCTCGTCGACGACGACCTCGTCGGGCACGCCGAACGCCACGATCTCCTCGCGCGCCTTGACGACGAGCCGCGGGAAGTCGAGGCTGCGGCCCTCGGCGTCGAGCCCGGTGCCGTCGCTCCACCGGACGTCGACGTCATGGAAGGGCGCATACTCCCTCGTCTTGCGGACGTACGTCTTGAGCACGGAGACGTCGCCACCCACCGTCGCGTTGATCCCGTGGCGCGAGAGCAGGATCCGCCCGCGCAGGCCGAGTCCCTCGCAGAGGTCACGCTGCCAGAGGCGGACCGCGTCGGGGTCGGCGAGCGGCCGGAACGCGTAGAAGAGGACGACCTTGGGGATGGCCATGTCGGTCTCGTCGGCTGCGCGGCGGCTCAGTCGAGACCGAGGTAGTGCTCGAGCCCGACCGTCAGGCCGGGGTGGTCGGCGACCGCGCGCACCGCTGCGATGACACCCGGCATGAAGCTGCCGCGGTCGAAGGAGTCGTGTCGCAGCGTCAGCATCTCCCCCGCATTGCCGAGCAGCACCTCCTGGTGCGCCGTGAGACCGCGCAGCCGCACGGAGTGCACGGGTATGCCGTCCACCCGGGCGCCGCGGGCACCGTCGGGGTCGTGGGTCGTCGCGTCGGGCACCGGCGAGCAGTCGGCATCGGACCGCGCCCGACCGATCATCACCGCGGTGCGCGCGGCGGTGCCGGACGGCGCATCGACCTTCGCCGGGTGGTGCAGCTCGATGACCTCGACGGACTCGAAGAAGGGAGCAGCCTTGGCGGAGAACGACATCATGAGCAGCGCGCCGATGGCGAAGTTCGGCGCGATGAGGACGCCGACCCCGGCACCCGACGAGGCCGGGGGTGCGTCGGCGAGCTGGCCGCGGAGCGCCTCGAGGCGTGCGTCGTCCCAGCCGGTCGTGCCGACGACGACGTGGACCCCGCGCTCGACGCAGTGGGCGACGTTGGCGGGTGAGGCCGCGGGGACGGTCAGCTCGATGGCGACCTCGGCCCCACCGAGGTCACCGAGGTCGTCGCCCGAGCCGTAGGCACCGACGAGGGTCAGACCGGCGGCGCCCTCGACGGCACGCACCGCCTCCGACCCCATCCGGCCGCTCGCACCGATGACGGCGACCTTGGTGTCGCGGGACGGCTGGCCTGTCGTGTCGCTCACGCGGCCAGCCTAACGAGCCCACGGAGGCGCGCGACGCGGCACACGGCATACGGACTCGTGCGTCACGAAGCCGTGCTGGGAGTCGGCTGTGCGGCGCACACTGGAAGGGATCGAGGAAGTGGTCGCATGTCCGTCCGTCCGCGCAGCAGCACCGTCGTGGGCCGGCTCCGTCGCCTGGCCCTGGCCCCTCTCGCGGCCATCGGGCTCATCATCGGTCTTCTCGTCGCGCCCAGCGCCCAGGCAGCGGTCCTCCTCGGGCACGACATCTCGTGGCCGCAGTGCCCCTCGACGTTCCCGCCGACGTCCACGCAGTTCCTCGTCATCGGCCTGACGAACGGCCTGCCGTTCACGGAGAACCCTTGCGTCGCAACGCAAGCCGCCTGGGCAAGGGACCACGCGAAGCCGACCCACGCATACACCATGGCGGGCTTCCCGACGGCCGCGCAGCTGACGACCTACGGCGGCAGCGGCCCGTGGTCGTCCTCGACGCGCGCCGGGCGCCTCAGCAACGTCGGCTACGCCGAGGCGACGTATGCCGTCGCGACCGTGCGCGACGTGCCCGGCTGGGCACCGCGGATGGTCTGGGTCGACGTCGAGCCGAGGGCCGCCCAGCCCTGGCCCACGTCGACCACCGTGCAGCGCCTCGAGAACCGCTACGTCGTCGAGGGCATCATGCGTGGTCTGCGGGCCGCGGGCTTCTCCTACGGCGTCTACTCCAACGCCTCGGGGTGGCAGTCGATCACTGGCTCGTGGTGGCTGCCCGGCGTCCCCGTGTGGGCGACGGCCGGCACCCTCGACCACCCGACCGAGGCGCTCGAGCGGTGCACCCAGCCGAGCTTCTCGGGCGGCAAGGTCTACCTCGCCCAGTGGTGGGACGCCACGTGGGACTACGACCGCACGTGCGATCCGTATGCCTTCACGCGCCTTCCCGTGGCGCCGGCGTCGCTGTCGGGTGGCACCGGTGACTTCAACGGCGACTGGAACAACGACGTGCTGGCGCGCTGGACCGCGACCGCGGCTCTCAAGCTCTACGCCGGCACGGGCACGGGGAGCCTGGGCCTCGGCGCCCAGGTCGGCACCGGCTGGGGTGGCATGTCCGCGCTGGAGACCCCGGGCGACCTCAGCGGGGACGGCGCGCAGGACGTGCTCGCCCGGGAGACGTCGACCGGCGACCTCTGGACGTACAAGGGCAACGGGTCGGGCGGTTGGCGTCTCCCCCGCGTGCGCGTCGGGACCGGCTGGCAGGTGATGAACGCCATCGTCGGGGTCGGTGACCTCACCGGCGACGGCCGGATGGACATCGTGGCCCGGCGGGCCACGACCGGCGAGCTCTACCTCTACCCCGGCACCGGTAGCAGCGGCTGGAAGGCCCGGTCGAGCCTCGGCACCGGCTGGAACCGCTACAACGTCCTCGTCGGTCCGGGTGACCTCACCGGAGACGGCCGACCCGACCTCCTGGCCCGGGAGCCGTCGACCGGCATCCTCTGGCTCATGCCCGGGGCCGGCGCCGGCACGCTGGGCACCCGCGTGCGGGTCGGCACGGGCTGGAACGGCATGACGGCGATCATGAGCCCCGGCGACCTGAACGGCGACCGTGTGCCTGACGTGCTGGCCCGCGACACGAGCGGGCGGCTGTGGCTCTACCCGCGGACCGCCGCGGGTGGCTGGAGCCCGCGTGTGCTCGTCAGCACCGGCTGGAACATCGTCAACGCGATCTTCTGACCCGACGGGTCAACCGACAGGACGCTGCGCTCCGGACCGGGGCTCTTGACCCCGACCGGCGCCTGCATCCTGTTGCTCGACCCGTCGCCGAGACGACGGAGCGGCCCGCCACCCCCTGAGGGGTGACGGGCCGCTTCGTGACCAGGAACGGTCGACCGGTTCGGTCAGGCGTCAGCGGACTCCGTGGCCGGCGCGTCGGCCTCGGCGGCCGAGTCACCGTTGTCGCCCTCGGCGAGGACCGCAGCGAGGCTGAGCTTGCCGCGCGGGTCGATCTCCTTGAGCTCGACCTGGACCTTCTGGCCGACCTTGACGACGTCGTCGACGCTGTCGATCCGCTTGCCGCCGACGAGCTTGCGCACCTCGGAGATGTGCAGCAGACCGTCCTTGCCGGGCAGCAGCGAGACGAACGCGCCGAACGTCGTCGTCTTGACGACGGTGCCGAGGAAGCGCTCGCCGACCTCGGGCATCTGCGGGTTCGCGATGGCGTTGATCGCCGCGCGAGCCGCCTCGGCCGAGGGGCCGTCGACCGCACCGATGAACACGGTGCCGTCGTCCTCGATCGAGATGTCGGCGCCCGTGTCGTCCTGGATCTGGTTGATCATCTTGCCCTTCGGGCCGATGACCTCACCGATCTTGTCGACGGGGACCTTCACCGTGATGATGCGCGGGGCGTACGGGCTCATCTCGTCGGGCACGTCGATGGCCTCGGCCATGACGTCGAGGATGTGCAGACGCGCGTCGCGGGCCTGGGTCAGCGCGCCGGCGAGGACCGACGCGGGGATGCCGTCGAGCTTCGTGTCGAGCTGGATGGCCGTGACGAACTCCTTGGTGCCGGCGACCTTGAAGTCCATGTCGCCGAAGGCGTCCTCGGCACCGAGGATGTCGGTGAGCGCGGCGTACTGCGTCTCACCGTCGACGGTGTCGGACACGAGGCCCATCGCGATGCCGGCGACCGGGGCGCGCAGCGGCACACCGGCGTTGAGCAGCGACAGGGTCGAGGCACAGACCGAGCCCATCGAGGTCGAGCCGTTGGAGCTCAGCGCCTCGGAGACCTGGCGGATGGCGTACGGGAACTCCTCGCGGGTCGGCAGGACCGGCATGAGCGCACGCTCGGCGAGGGCGCCGTGACCGATCTCGCGGCGCTTCGGCGAACCGACGCGGCCGGTCTCACCGGTGCTGTAGGGCGGGAAGTTGTAGTTGTGCATGTAGCGACGGCGCGTGACGGGCGACAGGGTGTCGACCATCTGCTCCATCTTGAGCATGTTGAGCGTCGTGACACCCATGATCTGGGTCTCGCCACGCTCGAAGATCGCCGAGCCGTGCACGCGCGGCAGGACCTCGACCTCGGCGCCCAGGGCGCGGATGTCGGCGAGGCCACGGCCGTCGATGCGGACCTTGTCGCGCAGGATGCGCTGGCGGATGAGCTTCTTCTGCACGGAGCGGAAGGCGGCCGAGACCTCCTTGTCACGCCCCTCGAACTGCTCGGCGAGCTGCGCCTTGACGGCGGCCTTGATCTCGTCGAGGCGCTCCTCGCGCTCCTGCTTGCCCGCGATGGTGAGGGCAGCGGTCGTGTCGGCCTCGATGGCGGACTCGACGGCGGCGTACACGTCGTCCTCGTAGTCGAGGAAGATCGGGAAGTCCTGGACCGGCTTGGCGGCCGCGGCAGCGAGCTCGGCCTGGGCGTCGCACAGGACCTTGATGAACTTCTTGGAGGCCTCGAGGCCCTCGGCCACGACCTCCTCGGTCGGCGCCTGCTTGCCCTGGTTCTTGACGAGGTCCCACGTCGACTCGGTGGACTCGGCCTCGACCATCATGATAGCGACGTCGTCACCGACGACACGACCGGCGACGACCATGTCGAAGACCGAGCGCTCGATGTCGGAGAAGTTCGGGAAGGCGACCCACTGGCCGTCGATGAGCGAGACGCGCACGCCACCGATCGGACCCGAGAACGGGAGGCCGGAGATCTGCGTCGAGGCGCTGGCCGCGTTGATGGCGAGCACGTCGTACTGGTGGTCGGGGTTCAGCGAGAACACCGAGATGACGACCTGGACCTCGTTGCGCAGACCCTTCTTGAAGGTCGGGCGCAGCGGGCGGTCGATGAGGCGGCAGGTGAGGATGGCCTCGGTCGAGGGACGGCCCTCACGACGGAAGAAGCTGCCCGGGATCTTGCCGATGGCGTACATGCGCTCTTCGACGTCGACGGTCAGCGGGAAGAAGTCGAACTGGTCCTTCGGCTGCTTGCCGGCCGACGTCGTCGACAGGAGCATCGTGTCGTCGTCGAGGTAGGCCGTGACGGCGCCGCCGGCCTGACGGGCCAGGCGGCCGGTCTCGAACCGGACCGTGCGGGTGCCGAAGCTGCCGTTGTCGATGACGGCCTCGGCGAAGGTGATGTCTGGACCCTCCATGTGGGCCCTCGCTTTCTTTTTCTCATGTGCCCGCGCACATCGTCGTTGTGTGCGTGGTTTCCTTCTTCGGGCCGGCTGGCCCTGGTGCGGCGGACGACGGGCGTCGCCCGCCTGCACCTACGACGAAAGGCGGTCTCCGCAGGACGCGGTGACCGCCTTTCGTCACGAACTCATCGACGCAGGCCGAGTCGCTTGATCAGCGAACGGTAGCGCTCGATGTCGGTCGCCTCGAGGTAGCGCAGCATGCGCTTGCGGCGGCCGACCAGCAGGAGGAGACCACGACGGCTGTGGTGGTCGTGCTTGTGGGCCCGAGCGTGCTCGGTCAGGTCCTTGATGCGCTGCGTCAGCATCGCGATCTGGACCTCGGGAGAGCCGGTGTCGCCCTCGACCGTGGCGTACTCGGTCATGATCTGCTTCTTCACGTCAGCGTCCAAAGGCATGGATGAACCGACTCCTTCTCATCTCGTTGCGCGGTGCTCCAGGGCATATCCACCTGGGCGCTATCGAATCCGCGGCCGTTCGACGGCGTCTCCAAGCGTAACAGCGGGGTACCTACCGCCCTAATCGAGCCTCGGAGAGCGGGCCGCACGACCCTCCGGAGCGCGTGACCGTTTCGTGACCGTCCCCGTGTTGGGTGGGCCCGGCCCGCGGGTACGACAGAGATTGCTCGGGGAAAACCTCTTGAAGGAGACAAGCGACACCATGATCGTTCTCGGACTCATCCTGCTGCTCATTGGCATCTTCGCCAAGATCAGCATCCTGACCACGATCGGCATCATTCTTGTCGTCGTGGGCGCGGTGCTCTTCATCCTCGGCGCGTCGGGTCGCGCCATCGGTGGCCGGAAGCACTGGTACTGATCGGTCGCACCACCAGCTGGAACCAGACGCCCCCGCGGACTTCCGCGGGGGCGTCTTGCATCCCCGGCCGGCACCGGGCGTATGCCGTGCAGCCCGGGTCGCGTGCCCTGCGGCCACGGTCGTATGCCGTCCGCCCCGGCCGCGCCCCACGACCCACCCGTCCGGCGGGCGTTCAGGACGTCCGCAGCCGCCCGAGGGTGACGCGGACCGCCCGCTCGGTGCTCGTGGCCGACCACGCACCCCCGTCGAGAGCCACCCAGACGAGCCGGTCCGGCTCCGAGACGAGCAGGGTGCGCACGGGATCGGCGCCGACGAGGCTCTCCTGGCTCGCGACGAAACCGGTGACGCCGCCGAGCGTGCCGGACCTGCCGCCACCGCACCGGCGCATTGCGTCCTCGAGGTGCGCCCGGGTCACGGCGAGGCGTGAGTCACCCTGGCGGAAGCGCAGACTGACGTAGCCGACCGAGAGCGAGCCCTTGCCGGCGTCGGAGGATGCAGCCACCCGGGCACCGGCGAAACCCGACAGCACGCGGTCGGCACCGGTCCACCCGAGCAGCTCCTCGTTCGTCGAGCTCGACCACGCGAAGACCGGCAGGCCGCAGTCGGGTTCCGGCGCAGGCACCGCGGGGCAGGGCTCGCCGGGGCGAGCCCGCACCTCGGTCGCTCGCCCGCCCGTCACGGAGGCTCCCGGCCACAGGTCGGCGGCCCGCACCGCCAGGCTGGCGCCGCGGTCGGTCCCGGCAGCGCAGGCCGAGTCCTCCGGGACGGCGGTCATGTCGTCGCCGAGCGTCGGTGTTCCCACCGCAGGGTCGCCCTGCTGGACCCCCGGTGGGGTGCCGAACCACGCGCCGGTCGGGCCGCGTTGCGCCTGTGTCGGATCCGTCGTGCAGGCGGTCGTCCCGAGACAGAGCGCGAGGGCACCCCCCACGAACGGGAGTGCCCTCGCGAGCCGGCCGGACGGCATACGCACGCCTGTCCGGACGATGCTCAGAAGTTGATCATGTGTCCGGCGATGCCGTGGACGGCCTCCTTGACGGCCTCGCCGAGCGTCGGGTGCGCGAAGACCGTGCGCGACACCTCGTCGGCGGTGAGGTCCCACGTCTGCGCGAGGTTGAGGACCGGGAGCAGCTCGGTGACGTCGGGACCGATCATCGCCGCGCCGAGGATCTCGTTGTGCTCCGCGTCGGCGATGACCTTGACGAAGCCGACGGGCTCACCGAGGCCCATCGCCTTGCCGTTGGCCGAGAAGGGGAACGTCGCCGTCTTGACGTCGTGGCCGGCCTCCTTGGCCTGCGCCTCCGACAGACCCATCGAGCCGATCTGCGGCTGGCAGAAGGTCGCGCGCGGGATGAAGGCGAAGTCGATGGCCATGGTCTCGACGCCGGCGATCGTCTCGGCGGCGACGATGCCCATGGCCTCGGCGACGTGGGCGAGCATGAGCTTGGCCGTCACGTCACCGATCGCGTAGACGTTGGGGACGTTGGTGCGACCGTACTCGTCGATGGCGATGGCGCCGCGCTCGGTGAGCTCCACGCCCGTGGCCTCGAGGCCGAAGCCCTCGGTGCGCGGCGCGAAGCCGATGGCCGACAGCAGGCGGTCGGCCTCGAGGACCTGCTGGTCGCCGCCGGCCGCCGGGCTGACCGTGACCCTGACGCCGGAGCCGGTGTCCTCGACGGACTCGACCTTGGTGCCGAGCATGACCTTCACGCCGAGCTTCTTGTAGTGCTTGAGCAGCTCCTTGGACACGTCGGCGTCCTCGGTGGGGACCATGCGGTCGAGGAACTCGACGATCGTCACGTCGACGCCGAAGTTCTTCATGACGTAGGCGAACTCGACGCCGATGGCGCCGGACCCGGCGATGATGATCGAGCCGGGCAGCTCGGGGTCGAGGATCTGCTCCTCGTAGGTGACGACGTTCTTGCTGACCTCGACGCCGGGGATCATGCGAGTGACCGATCCGGTCGCGAGGACGAGGTTGTCGAACGTGATCGAGCGCTTCTCGCCGGAGTTGAGGGCGACGTCCATCGAGGACGCCGACGTCAGGGTGCCCCACCCGTCGATCTCCTCGATCTTGTTCTTCTTCATGAGGAAGTGGACGCCCCTGACGATGCCCTCCGAGACCTTGCGGCTGCGGGCGTGCGTCGGGCCGAAGCTCATCGTGGCGTCGCCCTCGATGCCGTACTTCGCCTTGTCATGGGTCAGCGTGTGCGCGAGCTCGGCGTTCTTGAGCAGGGCCTTGCTCGGGATGCAGCCGACGTTGAGGCAGACGCCGCCCCAGTACTGCTTCTCCACGACGGCGACCTTCTTGCCGAGCTGGGACGCGCGGATCGCCGCGACGTAGCCACCAGGACCGGCACCGAGCACAACGACATCGAAATCAGCCATGGCCACAGCCTATCCGTGAGCGAGAGCGCAACGAGACGGCGTCCGCCCGCACATCACGATCTGCACAGAACTGCGCAATTCACTGTGTCGCAGAGCACATGGGCCGCCGTGGCGAGAGTAAGTTTCCGCGACGCACGGCCGCACTCGTCCGGCCCGACCAACGGAGGTCACCCGCGTGAGCACCACTCCGCACCGTCACGAGGCGCCACCGGCGAACAAGGGTCTGCTGGCCCTCGCCGGCGTGCTCCTCGCCATCCCCATCGTCGCCCTGCTCCTCGTCGGCACCTACGCCAAGGACGAGCCGCGCGTGTTCGGGTTCCCCTTCTTCATCTGGTACCAGTTCGTCTGGGTGGTCCTCTGCTCGGCGCTGACCTACACCGCCTACCGCATCGTGCTCAAGGCACGCCCGCACGTGCCGATGAGCCGCGAGGGCGACTCCTTCGACGACGACATCACCCGAGAGGACGGCCTCCGATGACCGCCATCGCACCCTCCCTCGCCCCGGCCGTCGCGCCCGCGGCTGACACCGGTGGTGTCAACGGCGTCGCCCTCACCGTCCTCATCTTCTTCTTCGTCATCGTCGCCGGGGCCGGCTTCTGGGCCGCCCGCTGGCGTCGCCCGGAGAGCATGGAGAGCCTCGAGGAGTGGGGCCTGGGCGGTCGCTCGTTCGGCACCTGGATCACGTGGTTCCTGCTCGGCGGCGACCTCTACACGGCCTACACGTTCGTCGCCGTCCCGGCCGCGATGTGGGCCTTCGGCGCCGTCAACGGGTTCTTCGCCGTGCCGTACACGATCATCCTCTACCCCATCATCTTCGTCTTCATGTCGCGCCTCTGGTCGGTGTCGCACCGTCACGGCTACGTGACGCCCGCCGACTTCGTCGAGGGCCGCTCCGGCTCCAGGGTCCTGTCCCTCGCGGTCGCCGTCACCGGGTTCCTCGCGACGATGCCCTACATCGCCCTCCAGCTCGTCGGCATCCAGGCCGTCCTCGAGGTCGCGGGCGTCGGCGGCGGCAACAACTGGGTCGCCAAGGACCTGCCGCTCTTCATCGCGTTCCTCGTCCTCGCGCTCTACACCTACACCTCGGGGCTGCGCGCACCGGCGATCATCGCGTTCGTCAAGGACATCCTCATCTACCTCGTCATCATCGTCGCGGTCATCTACCTTCCCTCGAAGGTCGGCGGCTGGGGCCACGTGTTCGACTCCGCCAAGGAGAAGATGACGACGACCACCAACCCGGCGACGGGCAACCCCAACGTCTTCATCCCGGGCCCCAAGGCCTACTGGGCCTACGGCACGCTCGCCCTCGGCTCGGCACTGGCGCTGTTCATGTATCCCCACTCGATCACGGCGACGCTGTCGGCCAAGAGCCGCAACACGATCCGCAAGAACGCCTCGATCCTGCCGGCCTACTCCTTCCTGCTCGGCCTGCTGGCCCTGCTCGGCTGGGTGGCCATCGCAGCCGGCACGAAGCCCGTCGGCCTCGATGGCAAGGTCAACGGGCAGCTGGTCATCCCCCAGCTCTTCGAGGACATGTTCCCGTCGTGGTTCGCGGGCGTGGCGTTCGCGGCGATCGCCATCGGCGCGCTCGTCCCGGCGGCGATCATGTCGATCGCGGCGGCCAACACCTTCACGCGCAACATCTACAAGGCGTGGATCAAGCCCGACGCGACCGTGCAGCAGGAAGCCAAGGTCAGCAAGCTCACCTCGCTCGTCGTCAAGGCGTTCGCGCTGATCTTCGTGCTCACCCTCGACAAGAGCAACGCGATCAACTTCCAGCTCCTCGGCGGCATCTGGATCCTCCAGACGTTCCCCGCCCTCGTGTTCTACCTCTACACGCGGTGGTTCCACCGGTGGGCACTGCTCGCCGGCTGGGCGGTGGGGATGGTCTACGGCACGGTGGCCGCGTACAACGTGACGAACAAGGCCACCGGTGCACCGTTCGCGGGCTCGGTCGCGAACATGCCGCTCATCGGCCAGCTCGGCTACATCGCGGTGACCGCCTTCGCGATCAACGTCGTCGTCGCCGCGATCCTCACGCTGGTGCTCCGGGCCGCCAAGGCGCCGGAGGGCAAGGACGCGACGATCCCGGCCGACTACTTCGCCGAGGCCGGTGACCCCCGCGTCGAGAAGCTGCCCGTCGGACCCCACGAGCTGACGCCGTCCGCCTGACGCGCCAGCGCACGTATGCCGCAGGGCCGGGTCCGCAAGGACCCGGCCCTCCGCGCGTCGCGACTCCCCACGCCGCGCCGTCGAGTGAGCGCGCAACCACGGCGGTCTCAGATCGTCTGCGCAACACGGATGTCGTGTGAGGCGGGACGATGGCTGCAGGGCTGAGGCGGTATTCGGTGGGGCAGCGGGAGCAGGCGTTGGGGTTGCTCGAGGCGGGCATGTCGGGGCTGCAGGTGGCTCGGCAGGTCGGGGTGGACCGGTTCGCGGTCGCTCGCTGGGCCAAGGTGGCCGGCATGAGGATGCGGATGGGACCCGTTGGCGGGCTGGTCGGTGGTCCGGTCGGTGGTCC